>RFHI01000025.1 GCA_003696425.1 Candidatus Dadabacteria bacterium
GCGGCTCACTTGTGTTTGAAGGTGCTGAGCCTGTATTTGTCCCCGGCAGAAAACAGATGTCCTTTATGATTGCAGCTATGATGCAGAATGGCTTCTGGGGAGTTTTGAGGGAGGGAAAAGAGACCTGCAGTGCCGGAGAAATTATTGACGTATATCCGCTTGAGAGCAGTTTTAGCGCAAACTGTGCTTTTGAAATTGAGAGTGGCCTGTAAGATAGGAGTAGCGTGAGATGGAAATTAAAGTAGAGCTTTTTGGAGCCTTTAGCGATTTAAGCGATAGCCGTGCAATAATGCTTGAGCTTAAAGAGGGAGCGTGTGTAGCGGATCTAAGAAGCGAGCTTAAAAACTGGCTAAATCATAATGGTCATACTGAAAAAGCCACTCTACTTGATGCTTCAGCCATCAGTACCGCAGATAAAATACTATCAGAGAGTGAGCCTCTCGCTGGATCTGACAGAGTAGCAGTTCTGCCGCCTGTTTGTGGAGGATAATCATGGCGCGGATAACTGTATCGGTTAACAGTCAGAAGTTATCAATCCAGGAAGCAGTTTCTGCCATTAGTGACAGTGGCTGCGGAGGGCAGGTGTTTTTCTGCGGTACTGTTCGTAGCCACAATAAAGGCAGGCAGGTAGAGGGTATATTTTATGATGCCCACACCAGCCTGGCTGAAAAGGTTCTAAGTGATATCTGTGAAAGCGTAAGTTCAGGCTGCAGCGGGGCTGTCAATATTTATGTTGCTCACCGGACAGGATATGTAGCTGCAGGAGATGCCAGCATTATAATAGCGGTTTCAAGTGAACACCGCGCCGATGCATTTAAGATGGCAAGAGAAATTATTGAAGAGATTAAAGCCAAAGTGCCGGTCTGGAAGAGGGAGCACTATACGGATGGCCAGAGCCGCTGGCTCGAAGGTTCGAGCATACGCGAGTTTTAAGTAAGATTATGAAGGTAGTCGGGGTCATATTGTGCGGAGGCAAATCAACCAGGATGGGTGTTGATAAGGCCAGCCTCTCTTTTGCCGGAAATACTTTAATCGATCGCAGCAGGGCGCTCTTAGAAGGGCTCGCTGCTGATTACACCCTGCTGGATATTGTTACAAGCGGCAGGGCGGATCAATCTGCTGGCGTGATAGATCTCTATTCCGGCCGGGGTCCGCTTGGAGGGATTCATGCTGTCATGAGAAATGTGCTCGAACGTTTTGGTGACAGCTCTCCTGTTTACCTGCTGATTGTCCCGGTAGATATGCCCTGTCTCAGGCTGGAAGACCTTAAAAAACTGCTGGCTTTGTGTGACGGGCAGAGAGCGGTTGTCCATTACAGCCAGTCGGTTTTGCCGCTGGCTGTAAAGGCTGGTAAAGATATATTAAATAAAATTGAGGCAATGCTTGAAAACAGCCAAGAGCCCGGTAAGGCTTCAGTTAAGGGGTTTATAGGCAGTACCAGGGAAAAGCAGGCGGTCAAATGCGAAAGGGAAGTTTCACTTTTTAATGTCAACACGCCTGAAGATCTTAAACGGGCTTTGTCGTTTTACCAGGAGGAATTATCTTATGAAAATTCAAATGAGCCGTTCAAAAATCCGCTTTAGAGTAAGCGGCAGCGAATTTAAAGAGCTTTGTGAAAAGAATCTTTTAGAAGAGAGGGTAGTGCTTCCGGGATGTAAGTACAGTTTTACTGTAAAAGCAGAGGATATTGAAAATCCTGTGCTTGAGATTGACGGCGCTGCAAACTGGCTTTTAAAACTCGGTCCTGGTGAGATCGAGCGCCTGAAAGATAATTCGGCTGCGGGCGATGGAGTAAGTTTCAGTGTGCCGACCGGTGCAGGAGAGAATCTTACCTGCATGTTTCAGATAGATTTCAGGTCGCGAAAGTAGCTTCTTATGTGTCCTGATACTTTAAATTTAAGCCGTTACACCCGGCAGACCATACTGCCGCAGATCGGAAAAGAGGGACAGAAGCGCCTTTTAAATTCCAGGGTGCTTTGCGTCGGTGCCGGTGGTCTCGGTTGTCCCGCCGGTCAGTACCTTGTTGCGGTCGGAGTGGGAGAGCTTCACCTGATTGATGATGACCTGGTAAGTGAGAGTAACCTGCAGCGCCAGATTCTTTTTTCGGCAGATGATATCGGAAAATCCAAGGCTGAAACCGCGGCAAAAAAACTTAAGAGCTTAAATCCCGAGGTAAAAGTAAAAGGCATGCATGCCCGGCTTAGAGCAAGGGAAGCCGTGGAGCTTTTTAAAGAATACGATCTTATAATTGATGGTGTTGATAATTTTTCTTCCAAGTTTTTGATAAATGATGCGGCTGTATTAAGCGGCAGGCCGTATGTATACGGGTCGATCTTTAAGTTTGAAGGCCAGGTTTCAGTATTTAATTACCGCGGAGGGCCCTGCTACCGCTGTCTCTATAGAGAGCCTCCAAAGTCGTACGTTCCAAACTGCGCAGAAGCCGGTGTGCTAGGTTCCGTAGCTGGAATTTGTGGCACAATTCAGGCTACAGAAGCCATAAAAGTTTTACTTGGAAATGAAAAACTTGCAGTACTTGAGTCAAAACTTCTTGTATTTGATGCTGCAAATCTTAGCGCGCGGCTGCTTACTGTTAAAAGAGATCCGGAATGTCCGGTTTGTTCGGACAGGGCTACAATTAAAGAGCCGTTTGAATATGCTGAGAAGTGCAACGCGGAAAATATTAACCTCGATGAAATTACAGCCGATCAGTTGCAGGCCTTCCCTGATGCCGCTAATCTTATGCTGCTTGATGTGCGTGAATCATGGGAATTTAGACGCGGGCATCTTAAAGGCGCCGTTAATATTCCTGCAAGAGATCTGTTGTCCGGTAAAATACCGGTTGATAAATTTAGCGGAAAAGAGCGCATACTGATTTACTGCAGTACAGGGGAGCGCAGCAGAAGAGTTGCAGTTGAACTTACCAGGCGTTATCCCGGCAGGATCTCTCACCTGAAGGGAGGCCTGGAGAGCTTTGACAGCACACTTGTTTTGGAGGGATAAAAAATTTTTTCAGAATATATATTAAAGGAGCTTGCCAGTGAAGCTTAAAAAACCTGTACCTACTTCGTGGGCTGAGCCGTGGAAAATAAAAACAGTTGAGCATATTAAGATTCTTCCTAAAGAAAAGCGGAAGGCTGCGCTGGATGAGGCCGGCTGGAATACGTTTTTATTGCGCTCTGAGGATGTATACATTGATTTACTGACTGACAGCGGTACTACTGCGATGAGCGATCGCCAGTGGGCCGCCATGATGACAGGCGATGAGGCTTATGCCGGCAGTAAAGATTTTTACATGCTGGAAGAAGCTGTAAGAGAGGTTTACGGTTACAGGCATGTAGTTCCGACTCACCAGGGACGCGGCGCTGAGCATCTGCTTTCCCAGATAATGATAAAACCGGGACAGGTAGTGCCTGGTAATATGTACTTTACTACCACCCGCTTTCACCAGGAGTATGCCGGCGGAAAGTTTGAAGACATTATTATAGATCA
>RFHI01000218.1 GCA_003696425.1 Candidatus Dadabacteria bacterium
ACGGCCGGTTTTGTAAGCTGATTATTACTTCCTACAGATCCGGCGATTCCAGGTAATCAGTTGCGCTGCTTGTTGCAGTGGCAGCCGGAGGTTCCGTGCCTTTTCTAAAATATTCGAAAATACCGTCAGGATCATCTTTGTCAGTTAATGTTCCCGTATGCCTGTTTACCCAATAGGGATCGACACCGTCAGGCACCTTGAAATCAAGCGGCTCCAGTTTTTCGGGTGGCGTAAAATCAATTCCAAGCCGTTCACTCTCCGCTTTGGCTTCTTTTAACAGTTTCTCGTACTCAACTTTATCACGGTAATTAAAATACTTGCCCATAAAATCAACCCAGATTGGCGCTGCCGCCCTGCCACCGGTCTCCTTTTCACCAATACGCTTTTTCTGATCAAAGCCAACCCAAACTCCAGCGGCAAGATCGGGGGTATACCCTATAAACCAGGCATCCATCATATTATTGGAAGTACCGGTTTTAGCTGCTATCGGACGCTTGAGCACCCGAGCGCGGTATCCGGTCCCGTGCTGCACGACTCCTTTCATCATATTAGCCATAATAAAGGCGCTGTTTTCGTCAACCACCTGTTTGGCACGTTTTAATTTATCCTTTTCAGCATCATAAATAATGTTGCCATCCCGATCTATAATCTCACGCGTAAGCACAGTATCAAAAAGAACCCCACCGGCTGCAAAAACACCGTAAGCTCTGGTAAGCTCAAGCAGAGTAACCTCACTACTACCCAGTGATAATGAGAGATTTTCTCCAAGCGGAGATTTTATGCCAAGCTTGCGCGCATACTGAATAGCTGCATCAACTCCAATCTTTGAAATAATATCTGCCGATACAAGATTTCTAGATTTTTCAAGCGCAGAGCGTAAAGTAATCGGCCCTAAAAAAGTATCATCAAAATTGCCCGGCTCCCAAACGGTATCGCCCACCCGGAAGGTACGCGGCATGTCATACACAATTGTAGATGGGGTATAGCCAAAGCGATCAATAGCAGCTAAATACACAATCGGTTTAAAAGCCGAACCTGGTTGACGCATACCCTGAGTTGCACGGTTAAATTTACTTCGGCGGTAGTCATAACCACCAACCATAGCCAACACTTCTCCAGAGTGCGGATCAAGCATTACCACAGCTCCTTCCAGTTCAGGCGTCTGATCAAGCTGAAACCGAAGCTGTCCACTAAACTCTCTGCTAACTCCCTCTCCTTTAAGCTCTCGAGGCACGTTTTTCTTCGGCAAACTCACTTCTACAATATCTCCAACACGTATCACGCGATCCGGCTTAATCCAGACTACCCTGCCGGCAGAGTCAACTTTACGGTGCGCCCACTCAGCAGCCGCTACATCTACAATGCCGCTGTGGTATCCGGTAGTAACAAACAGTCGGCCCGACCGGCGACCGGTAACCAGCGCAGGATAAATCTGTTCAGGATAGATTGTCTCCGGTATTTTATTCCTGTACTGTTCAATGAAGCGGTCAAGATCAGCATCCGCAATGAAACCAGCAGGACCTCGCCAACCACGTCGTTTATCTATTGCACGCAATCCTCTTTTTAGGGCCGCTTCAACCAGGTGGTTAGCAGTCAGATCAACAGTCGTATATATCTTCAAACCATCCCTATCTATATCAAATTCAGGCCACTTTTCTTTTAATTCTTTTCTCAGTTCAGCTACAAAATACGGCGCATCGTAAATGTTATTGTAAGATGCTTTATAAACTTTTATCTCCTGCTTTTCTGCTTCCTTTGCTGCTTCTTCGGTGATAAAGCGAGCCTTAACCATCTGACTTAGAACGTAATGCTGCCTGCGTTTGGCGATCTCAAAGTTCAAAATCGGAGAGTACCTGGTGGGAGCTTTTGGGAGGCCTGCTAACATAGCAGCCTCACCAAGTGTCAGTTCATTCAGATCCTTATGAAAATAAAGCTTTGCCGCCGCTTTAACGCCATAAGCAGTGTTTCCAAAAAAAATCTGGTTAAGATACATCTCGAGAATATCATCCTTGCTGAAGCGCTGCTCAAGGCGATAAGACAGAATAGCCTCCTTGATCTTACGCTTGTATTTTTTCTCAGGAGTAAGTAATAGGTTTTTTACTACCTGCTGGGTTATTGTCGATCCGCCCTGCTTAACACGTCCAGCACGAAAATTTTCGATCATCGCCCGTATAATACTTATAAGATCTATTCCGGGATGCTCATAGAACGAGGCGTCCTCGGCAGCGATAAAGGCTTCCTCAACAAAATCCGGCACATCCTTTAGTTTTACCGGATAGCGGCGCTCCTCAAAAAATTCTGCTATTAGAGTTCCATCACGGGAATAGACCGAACTTACGGCGTCGGGGCGGTAGTCCTCAATGCTGCTAAGCTGTGGAAGATCGCGAGTAATATAGTAGTAACCCCATACCAGAAAACCCGCGGCAGCCAATGACAGCAAAAAGAATAAAAACATGCATGCAATCAGCAGCTTTTTTATCATAAATCCCTTCAATTCTTCTGAGGAAGAAGCGGAGCGCTTTCAGCTTCCAGGCGTGGATTTTTTATCAGAATTTCCGCCCTGGGAAAAATGCGCAGAAAAGACCGATGGTCTATTATCACCTCAAGTCCATTATCTACTGAAGCATAATATCCTACAAGTTTACCATCCCGTTTAACGGCAGAACCAACCAACAGCAAATGTTCTGATGGGGCACTGGAATCAGAAGAGCTTTTTAATTTTATCAGGGCCTTAAGCCGTGGTCTGGCAATATTTCGACTTAACGGTTCAGTCGGAAATTCCTTCGCTTTAAGCGATACTATATTTTTCAGAAGGTCATGGACGAAGGGCAAATCGGCCTGTTTGCCATTAACCAGCCAGTTATCCGGCCCCACGAGCTTCAGGGTAATCGGCGGTTCTCCCGCCAATTCAAAATCAATTTGATCAATATCCTCATGTGTTATCTTTAAAAGACGATCCTCCCTAAAAAAATCAACCGGCTTATCAAGCTGCTCTGCATAATTCTCCCTTAAACCCATCACAGAAGAAGTGCCCTCAATCCAGATATAAGAATTAATCTTAGCATCCTTTACTCCCTGATATCCCTCTATTAAAACCTTTTCTCTCTCGCCGTTTCTAAAGTTTAAGTTGAGTATAAGATCGGGATCATTCAGGCCATAACGGCTAAGCACAGCAGGATCTTTGTCAGCATTATCAAAAAATTCTTCTACCGTTGTGCTCCTAAGAAAACGTGTAAGATCTGCTATTTTTTCATCGCTGGCGTCGGTTTGAATGGGCGCAACAATCCTCCAATCGAGTTTTTCGCTGTTTTCAAGAGTAATGTCCCCGGAAGAATTTGATATTTCTATTGTTTTTAAAGCAGTATCTACAAACTTAAATGGTCTTACGTCACGAAAATAAATTAGCGGGTGATTGGCCAGACTAAAAAGTTTTTCACCTACAAGATAAACATGCTGCTCCCCATCCAGGCGGGCATAACGTAGCCCCACAAAATCATTGCGCTTGCCGAAAACAACAGTCCGGCCTGTGTTATCACTTTTTACAGTGATTTTAAGAGTTGGTCTTGCAAATCCATATACTTTTTCAGGATCTATCTCCCCATCATCAGGAATTGGTTTTCCCAACCGAAAATCCCGTATCGCAATCAGCAACTGCTCAAAGTTCTCTTTATTCAGCAGCGACCCCTTTACACCTTTAATCTCCCACTCAGAAATATCTGCAATGTGATCTGACCCGAAAGTATCAGTATTGTTACTACTTTTAGAGTGCTTATTGGAAAAATTAATGCGTCCCCCCTCAGCTGTTTCGATAATTATCTCATCAATTCTTGAACCAAGACCGCGGGGATAAAACATCTCCCTGGCAATCTCAAGCTCTTTGCGCGGCAACTTTACCAAACTAAGATAAAGAAATGCCGCAATTACAATTACGGCCAATATCACTGTCTTTTTAAAACTCATTTTACATATTGGCTGTTTTACGACGCCACCAAATAAACAAACCGAACAATAAGATTAACTCAGGCACAATAAAGCTGGTGATTAAAACCAGCACAAAGGTCTCTTCCAGTACAGGCTGAGAGGAGGACTTTATCAATCGCGGCCGGATTGAGACGCCGCCCTCCTCCCCAGCCAGCCAATTAACGGCATTGAGCGCTAAGTCTCTGTTAAAATAAATATTGAGATTGGGGTTAAGTATCCAGTCTGAATCACCAAAAACTACCACCCTGGCAGCCTTTTCATAGCGGGCATCGGGCAGCTCATCTCCAGGCCCAGGAAGGTCAGGAGGCAGGATCTTCTCATAGGCTGCCGCCATCGGTACCGGCCCCATTAAATCATTCTTTTCAAGAATCGCTACAGGCTGTTCCTGATCAAAGACCAGCGCAAGGCTTGTCTCTCCCCAGGCAGTTGGACTACTTAAAAGCAGATCACTACGCGTCACACCCTGCTGAGGCTCTTCTTCTCTATGCCCGACAGTTGATGCAATATTAAAAATAGTGATTTTAGTTTCATCAAATCCGGCTGTTACGGGGTGAGGAATATAATGACGAACTACCGGCTGCGCACCTAGAGATGGTCCCTGATAAAGCCTCTGGATTTGGTCTATAACTACATTATTACCAACAACTATACCGTAATAATCGGCTATTTCTTTAATATCATCGGTTGTTCTGGGATCAGTCAGCATTAAGAGGCGACCGCCGGCATTAACATACTTTACCAGCATCACCTTTTCCTCTTTAAGTAGAGGTTTCTTAGGCGAAACAAGCAACACTGCAGCGGCATCTGCCGGAATACTGTCAAGCTGCGCCAACAGAATTCCTTCAACTACAAAGTTTTCATCATTCAAAGACTTGATAAAAAGCGAAACCCCCTTCTCGCTCTCGTCATCCAGACCTGGTTCGTCATGTCCCTGTACATAATAGATCTTTTTGGCAGTCCCCCGGATAAGCTTAATTATAGCATTGGTAATACTCTGCTCACTCAAGTCATTTATGCGCACAGCCGGGTTCTTATCTTTATCGCCATATTCGATATAAATAAGATTCCCCGGTGTCATCTTATACTTTTCAACCAGATATGGCTTAACTTGAGGATCAATAATTTCAGTCTGAATCAGGTCGGGTCGATAGTATTTATAAAGTTTAAATATGTTTTCAAAGATAAGTTTGTCGCGAACCTCGGGAGTGATGAACCCCACAAGTTTTAGAGGCTTCTTAAGGCTCTTTAAAATTTTCTGCGACTGATCTGAAAGGCTGTAAACCTTTTCTTCTGTTAAGTCCCAGCGGTGGTCATACTCGACAGCAAAAATATTTACAACAACAAGCAGGCCCAAAAAAACAACGGTATAAAACAGAAAATTAAATCCAAAGCGGGTCTCACGCTGCGATACTATATTGCGCCAGGACTTTAAACTGCCAAGCCCACTTAACAGGAACCAAAACAGCAATGCCAGAAAGCCAATAACCAGGTGGACAGAGACAACGGGATCACTAAAACTGTTAATTAACAGCGCTCCTATAAGCCCAAAAAGAAAGATTACCAGACCAATTATACCAATTAGCCCTATCCAGCGTGATCTCATATGCAGCCTGCAATCCTTATTAAACCCAAATACTGTTTAGCCTATCGCCAGCGATACCTGTCCAACCCTCTTTCAGCAAAAAACAACCCCAAAAGAATTAAACTCGCAAAATATAGACAGGACCTCAGAGTAATAACTCCTCGCACCATTTCTTCTGCCTGCACCATCGGCGAAAAATACTTCAACACACCTGCCAGAGTGCCGCCCAGTGACTCAGCCGGTGCATGAATTACATACAGCATCAGCAGCAATACCATTGTTGTAATTCCAGCAACCATTTGGCTGGAGGAAAATGAAGAAACAGCCAGTCCGACTGCAGCAAAAGCCAATGAAGACAGTAAAACAGCGAGACACCCGCTCAGTACCGGCAAAATCTCAGGATCACCGTAAACATACAGTAACAGCGGATATACGAAAGCTGCTGCACACATAATCAGCAACATAAAAACAATCCCCAGATACTTGCCAAATATTATTTGCTTAACCGAAACAGGCGACGTTACCAGCAACTCAAAAGTGCCTGTTCTTTTCTCTTCAGTTAACGCTTTCATCGTAAGCAGCGGAACCAAAAAGAGCATTAATACTATTAATGTCTGCAAGTAGCCTTCTATAACCCACTGATTAAGATTAAAGCGCTCCAGCCCAACAGCCATTGGCATCTGGCTTGCCCGGGCAACCATGAAATTATATGTAGCCAGCAAATTAAAAAAGAAATATGCGGCGCACAATAAAAAACCGGAGAGGATTAAATAAGCCCCGGGTGATACAAAATAAGCAAGCAGTTCTCTTTTACAAATAGCAACAATATTACGCATTCTGTCCAGTTATCTCTTTATCGCTGACATCCTCGTACCCAACAGACTCCAAAAAAACCTGCTCAAGTGATTTTTCCTTTGTAAGATCTTCAAGGTTTGATTCCAGGGCTATTTTACCGCGACTAATAATCACGACACGATTGCAAACCATCTGAACTTCCGGAAGGATGTGAGTACTCAAGATAACCGTTCGATCCTTTCCAAGCTCTTTTATTAACCTGCGAATCTCAGTTATTTGTTTAGGGTCCAGCCCGCTGGTTGGTTCATCGAGAACAATCACAGAGGGATCGTGCACAATAGCCTGGGCCAGGCCAACTCTCTGGCGATATCCCCTGGAGAGATTGCGGCATAGTCTTTTACTCACTTCCATCAGAAAACATCGTTCAATGGCCCGCTCTACAGCCTCGCGAATCTTCTTCCGGCCGTATATGCCCTTAAGCTGCGCTACAAAACTGAGATACTCTGTAACAGTCATCTCACCATAAAGAGGCGGAGACTCCGGCAAATAACCTATGTTTCTTCTGACACTGTCGGATTCTCTCAAAATATCGTATCCGGCAACCCTGGCCGTACCTGAGCTCGGCGGAAGGTATGTAACCAGCATTCTCAGCGTGGTGGTCTTGCCGGCGCCGTTAGGTCCCAAAAAACCCAGGATATCCCCGCTTTTAGCACTAAAACTAACACCGGATACAGCCAGCAGGTCACCGTATTGCCGCGAAAGGTTTTCAACTTCAATCATATGTCCAGAGTTACATAATCAATCATTTGACGACAAGTACTGCATATAAATTCTGTTTTAAAAACTGCTCGAATTATACGGATGAGGATTGCTCTAACTACCAGAATTTATCTCAAAAAGTGAAGGCCCCGAAACAGCCTGAAACAAGAGTATCGGCTGTCGGGGCCTTATTTCTGCGCTATCGCGTCTGCTTATAAGGTACTCCAAGCGCCCGGGCTATTCTTTCTGAGCTGCTCAGGGCTCGTAAGAATCCAGCTCATGTAAACGCCCGCTGCAGTCCACCATATATTCGCGTGCTCCGATTCTAATCTGTCCACGGCTACATGATGGAGAAACCTTCTTTTTGTGATGGGTATTTTTATTAATTTCTGCTTTGCCTATTTCATCAACAGGTATGCTGGCTACATCCGATTCAGCTCTCATCAGTAAGCTAAGTTTGCCCAGCTCTTTGGCTGTCTGAATTGTCAGCGCATCCTTTGGCGGAACATCAAGTGTAATTGTTCTACTAACCCTGGTAGCTCTACGTCTGGAGCCTGCAGCTGCTCTGCTCCTGGCTCTCTCTGCGTAACTCTCGGTGCTACCACCATACGAGATAACACGAGCATTCTGGACTATTACTTTTGTTGTAAGATTTCCTTCTTCAACATAAGTAAGAGCCACATCTACACGTGTTCCAGGCAATGCATGTCCTTCAAGAGATGAAACTTCATCTACTCTGATTGTAACAGCACGGTGTCCCGGAGTCAGTGGTAGTTCAACTCCAACCGGCTCATTTGTAAGACTGGTTCTCTGTACCGGCATGCGGGCCGGAAGTTCTACTTTAGCATATTTGTCACGTATTTCTGCCAGATCGCGAATTGCATTGGGAGGAACATCCCTACTTGGCCAGTAAACTTTTTGAAACCTTACCTGAGATAACTTAGTGCCGGGCCTTACAGAAGAAAGAGGCACAAATAAAGTTACCGTACCTACCGCTGCCGGCGTATCAATTATGGCATCATTGCTGGATACTTTAGCTGCTATAGCATCTTCTTTAAAATTAAAAACTATAAGGGTAATAATGAGTAAAAAGAACGCCAGACCGGCCGAGGCCACAAGCATTACACGTTCGCGTTCCTGTCTGCGAGCACCCAAAATTGGATGAGCGGGATAATTTTTGCCAAACCTGGTCCCCATAACTAACCTCTTTAAAAAACCGGTCCTTTCTGCACCCAGGACCCTATCTCAATAAACACCTGATAATTTGCTCAAAACCTAAGGCCTGAGCCCATTGCCCTGTAGGAGTACCTGCAAAAACCAGGCCGACCTTCTAGTAGTTTTTCCTACCACTGGTACCTGATTAAAGCCCCTACAGAGCCTAAAAGCTCCCTGGTCAACTGATAGTCGTTAACCGGACAGAGCCTTACATTAAAGTTATCCGTAGTTAGTTAGAGTTTGTTTCATCAAAAGTAGAACACCAGATATAACATAGCGATATTTCAAGAAAAAATATCAGTAAATCAGAGGTTAATCCCTAAGCATAATTTCCTTTAAGGCCCCAACATAACACTCCAATCCATTTTTAAAGGATTCAAGCGGAATTCGCTCTGAATTGGAGTGACTCAGTAAAAATCCGGCAAAGCCATCCGGAAATTTAAGCGGAGCAAACCCGACAGGAATAATACCGGCCCCATAGTAATTTGAGTTATCAGACGATGCCGGAAGAAGCAGCGGCACTGAAATCCCTCCTTTCCAGGTCTTTTCAAGATAAGTACCCAGCTCACCAACCAACTCTTCCTCAGCATTAAGCTGGTAGCCGCGCTGAAACTGGATCTCTTCAATCTCAAACAGATGGTGATCTTCCGGAAAACTCTTTTCAAAAAAATATTCAAGCTGCTTTATAAAATCTCCGCTTTTTACTCCTGGCACAAGACGACAATCAAGATCTGCCCAGACAGCTTCCGGTATGACATTAACCTTAAACCCACCACCAATTCTTGTAGCAGTTACTGTATTACACAGCATTGCTTTTAGCAGCGCCCTCTCTTCATGATCGGGTATCAGCTCCAGGGTTCTCTCTATCTTTTCAGGTTCAAGCAGCGCTTCAAAAAGAGCTTTGGTGGCATCGTGATGAGAATCGGCAACTTTTTTAATAAAAGCTTCTGTAAGCGTGCACAGCGAAAATCCCAGAAAATTATTGTTTATAGCGTTTATGGCCTCAGCCAGTCTATCAATACTGGAAGGTCCACTTTTTACACTTGCATGCCCGGTCCGTCCTTTTACATGCAGCCTCAGGTGGCAGAAACTCTTCTCACCGGCCTGCACAGGATAAAACTCCTTTGAGCCTATCTTAAGATTAAAACCTCCCAGTTCATTGAAAACATATTCAGATCGAATAAGTTCAAGGTGTTCTTTTACAAGGTAGCTGCTTCCATACTTACAGCCCTCTTCTTCGTCAGCTACAACAATCATCTTTAGTGGCCGTCTGAGGTTTAAATCTTTAAATAAAACCATTACCGCCAGATCAAAGGCAGTTTTATACTTCATATCCAGCGCGCCGCGTCCCCAGAGCTCGCCACCCTTGACCTGGCCTGAAAAGGGTGGAACCTTCCAGCTGGCAGGATCTTCAACCGGCACTACATCTGCATGTGAGCTTAAAAGAATCGCCGGAAATTCACTTTCGGCTGAAATCTCACAAAACAGATTAGGTCTGCTGGCATCAAGAGCAATAACTGTTGGAGTAATTCCGTAATCTTTAAGAATCTCTGAAATGGCATCTGCATACTCTTTTTCCTGCCCCGGAGGGTTAGACGTATCAATTCTAATTAAGTCTGCAAGCCATTTCTCGGCTTTTTCAATAATTTCAGCGCTAATATGCATACCTGTATCTTATAATCC
>RFHI01000219.1 GCA_003696425.1 Candidatus Dadabacteria bacterium
CTATTGCTCTTGTAAGATAACCGTTTTCAACATCCATAATAATAATTGCATACTGGTCGCCTTTTTTATAATCAGTAGTGGTAAAATTAACTATCTCATCTTTCATTTCATCCCGATCGATTCTTAAAAGATCAAGATTCATCTTTGAATATTTAACCTCAACACCAACAAGTTCAGAGCTCCAATTGCGGCTGTAGTCGTGTACCACAATCGTTTTGTGGCTTGGATCCGTGCGGACAAAATTTCCGCGTACATATAAACCTCGCTGCTCTTCAAAGTTTGTAAGCCCATCTCCCTTATATTTTGCGGCAGAATGGGTATCTTCATCGGCATCAGCTCCCTGCACACCGTAAAACGCAGCCCAGCCGTCATGCAGCATATCGTTGTTCTTGTCACGCGGAAGCATCAGGTAGCCCTTATCTTCTGATGCCGTCGGCCCCGTGGCCTTGGCCGGATACCACTCTCCCCCTACCTTTACTTCCGCATGAAGCTCACCGTGAGCGCCACCATCAAAAACCGATACTACAGCCGTAACTGTTCTGCTTTCAGGCTTTTCCAGCGTAATTTCTTCTGCGAGCTTGTGTTTTAGATTTTCAGTGTATGAAGTTTCATCGTTAAAGGTGAAGTCTTTATTATGTTCCTCGCTAAAAAGCAGATCCGGGAGTTTATCAATAGGACACTCATTATAATATTCGTAGTGACGCACCACCTCACTGCCGTGAGCACTGGTACGGTAAATTTTATGTTCTTTTTTTACGCCCAGCGTGCCGTCATGACAGTCGCCCTGATAACGTTTGTGATTCAGGGCATTGGTTGCTATGCCATAGTTTTTTGAGATATTGGCCAACCTGAAGCGTACTGCTTCTACCTGATCATAGGGTGGATTCTTAAGCTCAAGTGTATATTTTCTAAGTTCGCCCGGTTCCGGGAGCCATTTTTCCTCGTTTTCTACCGGCTTAAGCTCAGCTTCAATGTCTTTAAAAAGACCGAGATGATAGCTGGCGGTAATCTCATAAACCCTGTCCTGCATAAGGTAGCTGCAGTATCTTCGTGGATTGTTGTATGTTTGGCGGATAGAGCCGCTTACGTACGGCTCGTTAATATCAAAATTTTCTTCAAGTTGAATTAACCTGCTATCATGAAAATTGATACCAATGTGAGCAGGAGTTATCGCATCGTCTTCTGTGCCGGTAAAGGTAAGATCGGTAGCGCCAGTTCTGCCGATCCCGATAACCCACGATGCTGTTACTCCGGCACCGTATGTCCTATCTACTGCCCCGGGCCCTTTGTAGCTCGTAAAACGATAGCGGCCAATGGATTTAAGAAGCTTTGGACCGGAAGCGGGTCTGGTTAAGTCATTTATTCCGAGTGAATTGGCAGAGATCTCCAGTGTAACTATCCCATCTGATGGCCTCTTATCTGTTATGCGAATAAAAACCGGTGATATGAAAGGCTTAGTATCTCGACTACCACTAGCCTGCTCAATCTCTTCTTTTGTTGGTCCCTGTATCACAGTGCTGTAGTGCACATTCCACTTTCCTTCCCAGCAATCGTTGCGATGCGGCCCTTCAAAAGTAGTGCCGTCAGTTATTGAGGCGTTAAAACTAACGCGGGTTAGTTTCGGGATGATGCTATAGTAGTCAGCAAGTCCGGCGGGCGGGTTCTTCATGCCCTGCTCAAGCACCTTAGACAGTGGGCGTGAAGCATGCACGTAAAATCCCTCAAATTCATAGGTAATAATAAAACTGCTGTTAAAATTACCGTGCCCTTTAACTTCAAGGTGTCCGCCGTACTCAGGGCCGAATTCAGTAATTGAGCTAAGCTCTACCTGGGCTAACGCGGTGTAAGGGGAATACAGGAGAAATGCGAAGGTAAGCCAGAGAGTCATTATATGGATAAATTTCGGGATTGTTAAATGTCTGCTCATGCGCCCTGCTGTAAAGTACAGGCTACACGGCTTAAAAGCCCGGCTCAATACTGCTTTTTAGGAGACAATTTAACTTTATTGCCTATCGTGCTAAAAATCAGGAACTGATATTTAGTTAGAAAAAGCAATGCAAAACGCCTCTGATAATTATTTGAATAAACTTGAAAAAATTAAAGAGAGTGCTCTCTATCAGCAGCTCGGAAGTGCTGACACCAGCTTTATAGATAGTATCAGCCGCTCATACCGCTTCACCTATCAGGAGCTTAGAATCCTTCTTGAGGCAGCGCGCGACCTTGAGATGTGGGGGCTTGAGTCTTTTAAAGCTCTCTGGGAGCAGTGTGAAAGAGAAGTAATTAGTAATGAAAACGGCAGCCGCAAGAAGGAAGTTTTAAGGCTGTTTCGTAAGCGGGTTTCTATACTGCGTGATGCTGATAACTTTTACCCTAAAGAGGGATTTAGGCCACCTGCGCGGCGGGCTCTTAAAATAATAAGCGAAAAATCTAACCGCAAAATCTTTGGCGATTGTCCGGTAGCCTCTGAAAAAACCGTTTGCTGCAATTTAAAGACAATTGATGCTGTGCAAAACTGTGCCTTTGGCTGTTCATACTGTACTATTCAAACCTTTTACGGAGATAGTGCTGTAGTTGAAGAGGATTTAAAGAGTAAGCTTGATGCAATTGAACTTGAAAGCGGAAGGTTTTATCATATTGGTACCGGACAGTCTTCCGATTCGCTTGTCTGGGGAAACAGAAACGGCATGCTGGATGATCTTGCTGATTTTGCAACGTCACATCCAAATATTCTGCTTGAGCTTAAAACCAAATCGGCAAATGTTTCCTGGTTTTTAAAAAATAAAGCGCCGGCTAATATGATCTGCAGCTGGAGCCTTAATACCCCTGAAATCATCCGAAACGAAGAGCACTTTACAGCTTCGCTTGAAAAGCGGCTTGAAGCTGCTGAGGCAGTTGTAAAAAATGGCGGAAAAATAGCTTTTCATTTCCACCCGATAGTACATTATAAAAACTGGAAAGATGATTACCTTCGGCTGGCTGAGAGTGTGCAGAGCCGCTTTTCCTCTGATGATATTTTATTTATTTCCTTTGGCTCGCTTACTTTTATTAAGCCTGTAATCAAGGAGATCCGAAAGCGCGGCGGAAATACCAACATTTTAAAGATGCCGATGGTGCCCGACCCTCACGGAAAACTCACCTATCCTGATGATATTAAAGTTGAACTTTTTAAGACCATGTACGGGGCTTTTAGCGCCTGGCATGAAAAGGTTTATTTTTATCTGTGTATGGAACGGGCTGAGATCTGGGATCGCGTTTTTGGCTGGCACTATCAAACTAACAGCCTTTTTGAAAAAGATTTTGGAAGACGCGTTATGGAAAAGCTTAGGCAGCCTGTTCAAGCGTAATATCAGTGACTGAGGTTAAAGCATCTTCAAGGGCTTCCAAAAACATATCGCATTCCGTCCTGGAAACATTAAGAGGAGGAAGAAGCCTTATGGTTTTTCCGTCAGTTGCCGAGCCTACTAAGACCTTGCGCTTAAAGAGTTCTTTAATTATCGGGCCTGCTTTGCTTTTTAACTCAATTCCGATTAATAGCCCTTCTCCTCTTATCTCTTTTATTTCACTAAGAGCCAGCTGTTTTAGTGTGTCTTTAAGGTAGTTTCCCGTCTCACGGGCATTTTTTATAAGCCGCTCCCTTAATATAACTTCCAGGGTGGCGCGCGCCGCTGCGCAGCTTAAGGGGCTTCCTCCAAAGGTGTTACCGAGAAGACCGCTATAGTTTATAGCCGAGAGCTCTTGAGAGATAAAAACAGATCCCATTGGAAGTCCGCTGGCTATACCCTTGGAGGCAGTAATTATATCGGGCTTAACACCGATAAGTTCAGCACAAAAAGAAGCTCCGCATCTTCCAAAGCCGGTTTGTGACTCATCAAAAATTAAAATCGCACCCTGTTCTTTTGCAAGATAAGCAAGCTCTTTAAAATAATTACTGTCAGCCTGATAAACACCTGCTGAGCTTTGTATAGGCTCTACTAGTACAGCAGCTATCTCTCCCGGATAGCGTTTAAACAACACAGCTGAATGATCAAGGTCTCCAAAGCGGGATAAAAGCATATGAGCTGAATGGGCTGCTCTTTCGCGGTAGCGGCTGATAGCGGTTGCAGCAAGTGCGTTACCGCTTCTTCCATGAAAGGAGTTCTTCATGGAGATAACATAAGGCCGCTCAGTATAGAGTTTCGCAATTCGAATGGCAGTATCATTAGCCTCACTTCCCGAGGTACATAAAAAAAGTTTATTAAGATGCTCCGGTGCAAAATCTATTAACGCTTCAATACAGCTGCTGCGGCTTGAGTTTTGAGCACTGTTTGAATAAAAAATCAGGGTTTCAGCCTGATGGATGAGTGCATTTACTACGTGCGGATGGCAGTGCCCGGTAAGAGCAACAGCGTGACCGCCGTAAAAATCAAGGTAACCGTTTCCGCGGCTGTCAAATACCATTGAGCCTGAACCGCGTTCAATGGAAAGTGGAAAGCCGGAATAGATATCGAGTTGATGGGTTTTTTCAGGAGAGATGGAATTTTGCATTGTCTTTGCCTTATATAAGATTATTTCAGGCTTTACCGTAAGATACGCTACAGGCTATGCTCTTGAAAATAGAGAGAAATGGTTCTTTTAATTACTAGCATCTTATAATTAATTTCTCGTAATTAGTATCTTGGCAGGAACACAGCTGCTTGTTAGCCTGAAAGCCGTAGTTTATATGACCTCATTTACACTTTTTTAGTCCCACACAGGTTAAGAGAGGTCTGTTTTTTATCCGTTTTTTCCGTTTTGAAGGGAAATATAATGAAATTCCGGCATGTTGCCTCTATTATCGCTTCGCTCTTTTTCTGCCTGGCTTCTGCTCTGGCAATTCAAATTGATGATTTTGACGGCTCCCAGGAAGCTACCGCCACAGGCCCTGGAAGTGTAGCAACATCATCTGCTCTGGTAGCCACAGCAATTGGTGGCACACGTTCCCTTAAAGCTGAATTGGTTTCAGGAGATACCCTCAGTAAACTGAGATTTGTAACTGGACTTGGTGTAGGACAGCATTCGCAGGACTTCGGCGTTACCGGAAACTCTACAGTAATCTGGGATGGTGACCTGACTACTGATAACCTTAATTCAACCGGGCTCGGGGGAATAGATTTTACTCAGGATGGAGGCACAGCCATACGGCTAACTATAGTGGGCTTTGACTACCCTCTATCACAGCCCGTAGAGATAGTAGTAACGGTATATGATGCATCAGTCTCTGATGCTACAAAATTTTCCAGCGCGTCGCTTGTAATTAATTCCCAGGTAAATGCCCCGACAGATTTTGATATTCCATTTACTGATTTTACTACCCACGGTCCCGGGGGTGCTGTTGATTTTACCAATGTTGGAGCAATAAAATTATTTATAAACGGTCAGAATCCAAACATTGATCTTGCAATAGACTGGATCGGCACAAATGGCCAGTGCGCCGACCAGATTCCCGACCAGAATGGCCGTGTAATTGATGAGTGCGGTGTCTGTGCCGGCGATAATTCAACCTGTGCTGACTGTGAAGGTGTGCCAAACGGGCCTGCCGTGCCGGGAACTGAGTGTGACAATCAGGGTGTAGGGGTATGTGACGGCGGACGTTATGATGACAATTGTGTCTGTGTGAATATTCACGAGCCCGGGCCGGAAATTTGCGACGGCCTCGATAATGACTGTGACGGTCTCGTTGATGAAACTAAAGACCAGTGTAATGTCTGTGGTGGCGACGGTACATCCTGCCTTGACTGTGCCGGAGTGCCAAACGGCACGGCTGTAGTTGACCGTTGTGGTGTTTGTAATGGTGATGGCACATCGTGTCTCACCTGTGAGACGCACGATCAATCTGAACTTTTAACTAAGATGGACGGAGGAGCGAAAAAACATGAAGCCCTTATTAAGCGTATGCTTAGAAGACTTGGAAAAGTTGATAAGAGCCTCAAAACTAAAAAGTTTATTGTGTATGCTGCAGAAGAGGCTCACAGGCTGCAAATCAGAAACTGGACGCTTTCCTGGACTTTACCTGTTGTTGTTAACCAGTGCCCTGGCGTGGAGTTTTGTGCTGAAGTAAGTAATCTATCTATCCTTAATGAGTACCGCCAGCATTCAAATGAGCTTAGAAAGCTGGCGCAGCAGGTAGCCAGAAAAATCAAGCGCAAGATTGGAAAAAACAGGTTAGTCAAAAAGTTCCTGCGGCGCAATAATAAGATTCATAACGATAACATGGCGCTGGCGGATACTGTTCCTGTTACCCAGAGTGTCTGCAGTTAAAAAGCAATCTGCGCTCAGAGAAAAATTACAATTTCTCGCTACGCTACTTAAGTCTTTACTTAAGCCCGCGGCTTCCCAGCACCTCAAGCGTATGAGGGAGTGCGCGCTCTTCAATTACAAGTAGTAAATCTGTCCAGCAGCTCATCTCTTCCAGGATATTAATTCCGTGCTCGGCCAAAAGGCTGTAAATATACGAAACAACTCCGGGGGTGGTTTCAATTTTACGGTTAAAAATCAGGGAAACCTGCACCAGGTTTTTTTCAAGTTTTATTATTTTATTCCTAAAAAACAAGCGCACATCCTTTTCAAAATCCTCACTGGTTATAACTGTAACAACCTCTTCGCCCTCAACTAAATTAAAATCTCCTCGCCCCCTTCTTACAAGCGCACGAAGCTCGTGGAATTTTTTAAAATCACGTGGCTTATCAATTATGGCCACCATTATTTTATTGCGGATTAACATTCTGGAAGTTTGAATAAGGTTTCGAACTGTTGCTTCCTGCGACCTGGGAACCTTAACCCGTGTGCGGTAGCGCCTGCAGGCAGCCAGCACCGCATCAAAAGCATCAAGCCTGTACTCTGCGCATATTAATCTTGACAGTGCCGAATAATTAATAAGCCCCTTAAGAAGTGCATCCCGAATACTGGGGTGGCTTACGATGTAGTTCCTGGTAAGTGCTGTAACGTTTTTTACGCTTGCCATAGCTTTATAGTAAGCAATTGTCTGATATTAGACAAATAAGTCAAATTTTGTAGCACATCTAACATCTTGAAATTAAAAGATATTGAGTAAAAAAGCTACCGGCTGCACAATCCCCTTAAAGTTACTTTGAAGGGAGATAAACATGCCGACTGAAGCGAAGACCGTTGTGGTCGCATTTTCCGGTGGCCTCGATACCACTTTCTGTGTGGCTTACCTGAAGGAGCAGGGCTACCGGGTTGAGACAGTTACAGTTGATAACGGAGGCTTTGACGGTAGTGAGCTTGCGCTAATTAAAGAGCGCGCTTTTTTAGCCGGAGCAAACAGGCACCATCAAATAAAGGTAGAACAGGAAACCTACGATAAAATTATCCAGTATATCATTAAGGGAAACATTCTAAAGGGGAACTGTTATCCGCTCTGTGTCGGCGCTGAACGCTTTATCCAGGCTGAAAAGCTGGTAGAATTGGCACGTAAGTTAAACGCGCAGAGTGTCTGCCACGGCTGCACGGCGGCCGGTAATGATCATATTCGTTTTGAAACAGCTTTAAGAGCACTTGCTCCGGAACTGGATATTATTGCTCCAATCAGAGACCTTGAAATTACGCGTGAAGACGAGTTCTCTTTTCTGGCCAAAAGAAATATCAAGATAAATAATCGCACTGAAACTTACTCGATAAACAGAGGAATTTTAGGTACTACCATCGGTGGAAAGGAGAGCCACCATAGCTGGCTGGATTTTCCTGAAGATGCCTACACCCTTACCAAAAACCCGGATCTGGCGCCAGCAGAAGGGCTGAGTCTTGAAATCGAGTTTAGCGCCGGTCTGCCGGTTGCTCTTGACGGGTGCAGGCTTACCGGACTGGAGATATTAAAGCGCTTAAATGCTCTTGCCGCTCTACACGGCTTTGGTCGCGGGATTCACTGTGGTGATACCATTATGGGCATAAAGGGGAGAATAGCCTTTGAAGCTCCGGGGATCTTAACGCTAATAGAGGCCCACCGTGAACTTGAAAAGCTGGTGTTAACTGCTTCGCAAGTCGAAATGAAGGAGATGCTTGCTGTTCGGTACGGCCAGATGCTTCACAGCGGCCTCTATAAAGACGCTGCCATGCGCGATATAGAAAGCTTTTTAAATTCAAGCCAGCGATTTGTAAGTGGTAAAGTTAAAGTTTTAATTAAAAGAGGAGTTTTGCGGATTTCGGGAGTAGATAGCCCCTACTCGCTGATTAATCCAAAAGCCCACTATGGAGAGACGAGTTCACTCTGGAGCTCTGCTGATGCAGCCGGATTTGCACGTATCTTTGGCCAGCAGGCAGTCTTATCAGCATGGAGGGAGTTTAACTATGGAAGCGGCCATTAGAAAAGATTTGCTGGAAGAGATCTCAGTAGAAATTACTTCAGCAAAACACTCAGGTTATGCAGAGAAAATTTCAAAGCTTATTGAGCAGGCCTCAAGAGAGCCACACACCGGGCTTGCCCTTAGAAGCCCGGAGTACCTGCTTGAGAAAATTAATGCAGGTCAGGCAGTAATCGCACTTACAAGCTCAAAAGAACTTTGCGGCTTCTGCTATATTGAAAGCTGGCAGCACGGCAGATATATAGCCAATTCAGGGCTGGTTGTAGCACCTGAATACAGAGGGATTGGCCTGGCAGCAATAATTAAACGAAAAATCTTTAAACTCTCAAGCAGGCTTTATCCCACTGCTCTTCTATTCGGACTCACTACCAGCGAGGCAGTAATGAAAATCAACACTCAGCTCGGCTACCGGCCGGTTTCCTTTTCAGCGCTAACATCTGATGAACAGTTCTGGGCAGGCTGTAAGACCTGTAGTTTTTATGATGTTCTTGAGCGCACAGGGCGCAAAAACTGTCTCTGTACTGCTATGCTTTATAAACCCCCGATTGAAAAACCAGGAGTTAGCTAGATGGTTAGTAAGGAGATAACATCGCTGGTTGTATCAGATAAGCAAATAGATCTTGATTACAAAATGGTTCCATATGATCTGTGGGGAACTAGGGCTCACAGCGCGATGCTCTGTCACTGTACAATTATAGATAAAGAGAGAGCGGTCTTAATATTTAAGGCCCTAGCTAAAATAGAGGAGATTTACAGCAGCGGTGAGTTTGAGATAGATCCCGCCCTTGGGGCGCAGCTTACCCTGGAAAAATATTTGGTTGAATTAGCCGGAGAGCGGGCCGGCCTCTCTGTTCATACTGCCCGAAGCAGAAACGACCAGGTTATGACCGCAGAAACGCTTTACATAAGAGAGCGCGCTCTTAACATAATTGGGGCAAGCTTGAAGCTGCAAAACACCCTGCTTTGGCTCGCATCAGAGCATAAAAGCACTGTAATGCCGGGTTACACTCATATGCAACCGGCAAAACCGACCACGTTTGCGCATTTCTGCCTGGCAGCTTTTGATGCGTTCAGTAGAGCTAACCGGTCAGTGCTTGTTACAGTAAAAGAATTTAACAGATCCCCACTCGGTGCAGTCGAATCGTTTGGCACTTCATGGCCGATAGACCGGGAGTTTAGCGCAAAGCTGCTTGGCTTTGATGGGGTCTGGGAAATTCCCCAGGATGCCATCTCGTGGCGTGGATTGTACCAGCACTCACTGCTTTCAAATCTTAACCAGTACGCGCTGGTAATCAGCAGGTTGGCAACTGATCTGCTGCTTTATTCAACCTGGGAGTATAATTTTCTTGAAGCCGGTGATCCGGTGTCCGAAAGGCTTCATCCGATAACTGGAAGCTCTGTAATGGCGCAGAAGCGAAATCCGGATGCGCTTGAAATTTTAAGAAGCGTAGCGCCGCAGGTGAGCGCAGCTTATCAGGCGGTTTCAGGAATACTGGCGGCTCTTCCCTGCGGCTACAGCCGTGACAGCCGCGAGATAAAGCAATATGCTGAAAGTGGACTTAGTCTGGTTGAAAAAGCTCTCTCTGTACTTAACCTGTATTTTAACAGTGTCCGGGTAAATAAAGAGCGTATGAAAAGTGCGGTGGAAGAAAATTACTCACTTACAACTGATTTGGCTGATTATATTTCATTTAAGAGTGCTGCACCTTATCGCAGGGTTTATAAAGTAGTTGGCGGCCTGGTGAATGAGCTTATAAGTGAAGGAATTTTGCTGAGAGAGTGCGGCACGGAGAGACTTCAGAAGACTTTATCTGAAGCAGGGATAGATCTGGACATTAGTGCTGAGGACTTTAAAGCTGTTGTTGATGCTTCTTCTGCAATCACTAAAAGACGGCACACGGGTGGTACTGCTCACGAAATTATTGAAAGTATGATTGAGAATAGAAAAGCAATAATTAACAAGCAGGAATCAGAGACGGAAAAGATTAGACGCAAAATATCGGAAGGTCGCAAACTGCTAAAGGAGACAATCAATCAAGTAGTTAACTGGTAGGGCTCTACATATTCCGGGTGGCAATACAGGATATTTTGCAATTTTTTAGGCTAAAGCTTTACCGGCACATCTTTATTTACCATTAATTTTTTAACCACCTCGGCATGTTGTCCCTCTTCTATCAGCCTGTGCAGGTCAGGATCTTTATCAAGCAGGCTATCTTCTTCAAATAAAATTAAGCGGGCAAGCTCCTCTCCCCACTTAAGAGTAAAGTAAGCACGAAATTCAAGTTCGCGCGCTTCCTGTTCTTCACTGGTTTCGGCGCCAGAGTAAGTTGATTTTCCGCCAAAATGCAAGAGATAACTCTGGCGGGCATAAGCCACAGAATAACCGGCAAGATATGCGCGCAGGCAGTAGTCATAATCTTCTCCACCGCCTTTTCCGAAATTCTCATCAAAAAAGCCTACAGCTTTAATGATCTCAAGCGGAATTTTAATGGCAAAAAAAGGAAGGCAAATAACCTGAAGATATCCCTGATAGTTTGTCTTATGAATTTCGACTACTTTGTTAAAGGTTTCTTCTTTCCCCAGATAGTGTTGAAGCGGCATGACCATATGAAGATTTAAATCTTCAAGTGTATACTGAATTTCACGATTGCTAAGTGGCGAAAGAATTTGCGGACGAGAGTCCTGAAGCGGCAAAAGCCAGTCTTTTGAAAATATTACATCGTTATTCAGGAAATAAAGATCACCAAGATAGCGGTCAGCAGCTTCAACCATTATATTAGCATTAGCTGAGAAGCTGAGCGGTTCAGGATTAACTATCAGGTTTACGTGTTCGTAGGACTTTATAATCTCTGGATCAAATGAGCCATCATTATC
>RFHI01000220.1 GCA_003696425.1 Candidatus Dadabacteria bacterium
ATCATTATAGAGGACTTAGCTGAACTCGAACTTCTTAAATTAATGTTAAGTCAGGCTGAAACAACTCGAAGCTTATTTCTTATTACTGCAGGATTATGCAAGAGCTACCTGCTAAACAAACACGGCACGATTCTCCTGCAGCCAGTTGAAAGGTTAAAAGAACTAATCTCAGAAGAAACTAAGAGAAGCTCCCTGAACGAAACCCTTACTGTACTGCTCGAATTTTTTGATCTTATTGTGGACCCGGAAACTAAAATCAACGTTCATCTTGAAGAGTTGCCGTCGTTGGCCGTAAGACCTACAGATTTATTCCAGATGCTCGGCCACGTCATCCTCTATGCTGTTAACTTTGCAGGCAAAAACGGTGAAGTAGAAATTATCGCTGCTCCCGCTACTGGAATATCAGGCATACCTGTCACTATTAAGGCTACTTCCAAATTGCTTAACGTGCGCATTGCGGGAGATCCGTTAAGTGAGCTGATAACTTCTAAATTGGGACACTCTATAACTGACGGCACTAACCCAATTGATCTTATCTACAGCTTAAAAGAAGCTCAAAAGATTGCTGAATTATACCGAACTACTTTTGAATACCAAACTGTCTCAAATTCTGAAGTAAAGTTCAGGATATCACTTCCGGTTAGTGGGAATTAAGAATTTAAAAGAAGACCCAAAGCACCACAAATACCATCAACACAATTAAAAGCAATAGGCCAATAAAGAGTATCAATCTATCTTCGGGGGAACTGAATGGATCGCCTGCACCTGTTGTATCAAGCTGGTAGCGCATTGATGGATGTACATCTGAGCGCACCATACGCGCCTCCATTTCATCAGGGGCTATAGCAAGCGTCTCTTCCTCATCGTCCTGACTCGTTGAAACCTGACCAAATGGAAGCTTGCCAGATGAATGGCTTTGTTGTCGGCTATGCTCATCACCCCAGGCGTTTAAGGTGGTAGCAGATGTTAAACTGGTCGAGTGGATGCCGCTCAGATCACTGAAGACAAAAGAGTAGTCAGCTACTTTTATGGTATCCAGATCGCGAATTACTGCCTTACTTTCAATTGGCTCTTCATTTAAGAACGAGCTAATAGCGGTATTTACTGTTCTAACAGTAACATGCTCACCGAGGTGCTCAACAACCAATGCCGGTGCTTCGTACAAATCTCCTTCAATAGGAAATTCTGTTTCAGCACCTCCTACCCTAAATACTGTACCATAGTCAGGCACTATAAAATCTCTTACGAAATTCCCCTTTAAAAAAACGTAAAACTTCTTTAAAGGTCCTTTCTGAACCTGAGCTGATAGGTCAGAAGATGCATTCAGCCGTATAACAGCATCAGCCAGCTGTAATACCATACCTGGTCGAATCAACCTCCAATGGCCTGGCACTACCGGCTTACCATTTATCCACGAACCATTGGTGCTCTCAAGATCCTTATAAAACCACGCATCCGAGGCTCGAATAAACACGCCGTGGTTTCTGGAAACAGCATTGTGTGGCACAGTTATACCAGTGTCACTCTCAGGCTCCCGGCCAATCAAGACCTCGCTTGTAGCAAGCTCACCAATTGGTTTGCTTCCTTCCGAGCTAATATATTCAACAAGCAGTTTTGTCATTACTATGATAAAATAATTAGTGAAACTAAAAAAAACCGTTCGGGATAAATTTAAAAGCTATAACAACCTGGCTCCAGCAGCTAACACCCGAAATACCTTTATGTTTATAGCGTTTATAATCTATCTTGGAAAGTCCCCACTGACTGCTCTAAAACAAGGAAAAACCCCTTGATAAACTTCAGAAATTCAGAGCCTAAAGCGCTTACAGGCAAAGTACTTAGAGCGCAAGTCAATTAGTTAAAGAAAGTATTGGCCGACATTAAAGTTAAGATCCTCTTCTCTTTGCGGTCAATTCCGGAAATAAACTACCGAACGGCTAAAACAAGTTAACATTTTTTTACTCTTTCGAGTCGATTTATAAGAATAGCCACAGCTTGATAAAGCTCCTCTGGTATGGCTTGATCTACCTCAACCCCAGATAAGGCTCTTGCGAGACCAGAATCTTCTACAACCGGGACACCAAATCTTCTTGCAATCTTGACAACCTGAGCGGCACTAAGGTTATTGCAACTTACTGTCACAGTAGGAGCCTTATCTCTATCAGCCTCGTATTCAAGCCCTATTGCCCTGCTATATTCACTTTTAGCCCTGGTTGTCACGTTTTGTCTCCCTAGTTACAATTTGTTCTGGAGTTGCCTCCTGCTTTTTTCCGTTTTCGTTAATTACTGAAAGTGTAATGTTACGATTAAGTGGAGAGCGACTAACACCAGTTATCTCTTTGATTACCGAGTGTATTGCCCAAACACCAATTGGCTTATCTACTACCGTTACTGTTGGGCGAATACTTAATATCTTAGCCCAACGTGGCCGCTCAATAGTAGCGCCAACAATTCTGATACTATCATCTGCCATCTGCAGCTGATCAATTAAGCGGTTAACCTCATTCCCAATTCGATCTATGTCAACTATAACCATCCGTACATATCCGCGTCTCTCTCGAACGCGATTAACTATTTCATCGATACCAGACACCGCGTGTACAGCAATTCCTAGTGATTCCAGTGTAGAACGCACGGAAAACGTAGAACGCTCACCAAGATCATACACTACTGCTTCAGCCTCTTTCCCCGTCCTTAGTGCAACCGCTTTGCTTGCATCAACTGCAGCCATACGACCAGGCTGTCTGGCCGGCAAGTATACACTAAAAACTGTTCCCCTAGATGGCGCACTCCTAACCGTGATGATGCCGTTGTGTTGTCGGGCAATGGAATAGGCAGACGATAACCCGAGGCCTGAGCCATTAAATCCTATTCCAGTAGAGGCATCAGCCTCTTTGCTGGTATAGAACGGTTCAAAACAGCGCATTTGCTGTTCACGATCCATTCCAATACCATTATCTTTCACGTCTAGTCTGAGATAATTCCCCGGAGACAGCTCCGGATCGACTTCACCCGATTTAAGCCTTACCAATTGAGTTGAAATCTCCACTTGTGCATTAGCGCGCCCCTCTAGAGCCTCTTTGGCGTTAACAACCAAATTAGTAAGCATCTGCTGTATCTGACTATAATCAGCATATACCTCGGGAACTTTTTCAGATAGTTTCACTTTTAATTTAATTCTTGAACCCAAAACTGAGCGGTACAGATCTTCTGATTCCTTTACAAGCTCATTAACCGACAACACTCTGCGGGTATACGGTCCAGCCATAGAAAAGTTCATCAACTGCTTAATCAGCGCTGCTCCCCTGCCAGCAGCATCAATAATTGTGCGAGCAGCAACGCGTAGTGGTGAGTCCTCAGATAACTGCATCTCAATAAGAGACGCCTGCCCCATAACTGCCTGTAAAAGATTATTAAAGTTATGTGCAACCCCGGAAGCAAGCAGGCCAGCCATTCTCATCTTATCTGCATCGGCCATTTTTGACTCGAAACGGCGGGCAAAAATAACAGTTGCAATTTCGCTCGCCATATTGCGCAGAATTGGTAGTTTTCTTTCCACAAAAAAAGTAGAAGGCACAGCCGGCTCAACTATTAGCACTCCCACAACCTGCCCCAGAGTCACCAGCGGCAAAATAATTATTGTACCTAGATTAAGGCGCTTGACCAGCCTGTTTAAGCCGGAACAATCCGCTTTACTGCCGGCTTTCATTATGACCGGCCGCTTGGTTTGTAGGGCACGATCAAGATAGTCGTGCCTGAGATCCAGTTCAATTTGCAGATCAATAATTCGCTTACGTATTCCTGGGCCTACGCCTCCCTGTCCAACTATATGACTACCTGACTCATTAACAACTCCCAGCCACATACGCTTACAGGCCAGCTCCTCCTGAATAATCGGGAAAGCATGCTCTGCGATCTCCTTAGGAGTAAATAGCGTTGAGAGTTCATGGCTAAGTCGATAAAGCGTTGCAAGTGAACTGGCCTGTCTTTTCTCAGCAGCATAAAACTCAGCCTGCCTTGCTGCTAATCCAATCTGGTGAGAAGCTGCTGCTACCAGATCATAATCATCCCTGGTGTAACGAGCGATCCTCCTGCAAAAAAGTACAATTGCACCCAGCACTTCCTGCTCAAACATGAGTGGCATCACAATTGTTGAATGTAACCTCTCAAGTCTAGCCAGCTCGGTATCGGCACGTTGATCTTTTTGAATATCATCAATTAAAAATCCTTCATGCCTTTCAACAGCATGTCTAACCAGTGATTTTCCTTCCAATAGTCTTCCTAACCCGGCTATATACTCACGCGACAGCCCCTCCGCTGCAACAAGTTCGAGTAAGCCTGTTTTGCGGTCATAAAAACAGCCAAAGCCAGCATCAGAGCCAGTTGCAGTTATTAAAGCTCTAAGCCCTTTTAAGGTTACAAGCGCCGGATCCATATTAACCTGTAAGGACCGGGCAACTTCATAAAGTGCTTCTATACGTTTACTTTGCTGCTTTAATATCTTTTCAGTTTTGCGTTTGTCAGATATATCGAGGCCAAAACCCTCCCAACCACAAAATACATTATTTTCATCAAAGACCGGGACAGCCTTTAACAAAAAATCACGCTGCTCACCTGTTTGCCTATTTTTAACACGGATCTCTTCACTAATTTCTTTTGGCTCTTTGCCCATCTTGCGGATTTTTCCCGCCAACTCCAGATAATCACGCTGATTCATGAAAAGCGTCCATGCGTTCTGGGTTGAGATAAGCTCGTCTCTCTTAATTCCGAGTACAGCTTCAACGTTTCCGATCACATCGGTAATAGTAAGCTTATCGTCAGTCTTAACTATTAAAAGATTAGCAAACTCACTTAGACGTTCTGTATGAAGCTGCGAAATCTGTCCTGCTGGAGCAACAGCGTCTGCAGATGATGAAACAAACAATATCTTTTCAAGTACGTGACTACAATGATCGGCTATTTGCTGTAACAGCAAAATATCCTCTTTGCGCCAGCGATAGCTTCGATTGCTGAAATGGCATTCAAGCGCCCCGCACACCGTAGTACCAGTATAGAGGGGAACTACAGCACACGATTTGGTATTCGTCTCCGATAAGATCTCCAGGAGCTCCTGTTCTTCCCGTGACTTACTGACATCACTTACAAAAAGAGGTAGCTTAATGTCTTTATCCGTGAGCCGGAAGCCAGGGGTTTGCACCTGATTGTTTTCACTCCCATTGCAGGCTTTTACGTTCTGGTTACTGCGAGTATAACAGGCTGAATACTCTTTGCTTCCAGCTGAATAAGATATAAAAACCCTATCAGCCTGGAACACTTCAACAACATAGCGGGCAACAGTTTTTAACACCTGATTCGGATTATCCAAATCGGCCAGGCCTGTTCTAAGGCTTTCTATAACTGTTACTCCATCACTGTTGTTCATCAGAAACTCTTCTGATTATTATCATTCTTCTCAACAACTATTACCCGCGCACGTCTTATTCTTGAAACAATATCCAAGCTTAAATACTCCTGATGAAGGGCTCGCCTAATACTCTTCTGCAAAGGATCTCCTTGTAAATCTTTAACTTCGCGCCTTATTTCGTCATCTGACATAGAGAGCTTTGTAAAGTAATCACGCCGCTTAATCAGATAATCAATACCCGCTGCAACCACCAGAGTAAGAGCAATTAACCCGAAAGAGCCAAAAACCAGAACAGTCATCCATCGACTGCTTAACAACCCGGCCGCTGTAAAGAAAACAACCGACCTAAGCAGAGGAGGTATAAACCACAGAAAACAGAAAACCAGAATGAGCAGCTTTAACGCGGGTAGCCAGGCCTTTTTGAGAGAGCCGGCTATACGCCCTAGGCCTTTTATGGGATTTAAACGCTCCGCTTTAGAGGCCAGCAGGGACCACTCAACCCAAAAACCCGTCTGTACAACCTCGGCTAAAACTCCGGTAAAAGCTGTTACACAAAATATTAGAAGTGTAACATCAAGCAGAAATTCGCATGCAATTTCAAAGATCTGAGCAGGTACCAGAAATCCTTCTGTCCAGATATATTCTAACAGCATTTTATTACTTACCCAAGTTGAGGAAAAGTAATAGAGGGCGCAGAGTCCAAAAGCTACAGTAGTGGCAGCTTTTGTAACAAGCTGAGATTTAAGCACTTTTCCCTCTTTGCGGGCCTTTTTTAAGCGCTCAGGTGTTGGTTTATGGCTTTTTTCTTCCGCCATGGCATGTATTTTCCCTGTGGACTGACTCTTCCTGACTATTCACTTAAGGACTGGAAAGTAACGTTACGTCAGTGGCTGCCTTAAGAGAACTGAACAGGTCAAAATCGATCAAAGAAATAAGCGCCACGAGTGATAAGATGGTTTTAAGCTGATATGCTCCACTGAACGAAACCAGGCGCGGCACAAATATAGCTATAACGGCAACAGCAATGTCCATTAGCAGATAAAGTATTGCGACAGGAAGAATAAGCAAAACCGTAGCGCAAGCAACATCTGTAACAAATGAAAGAACCATAAGTGCTGTTTCTGAAGAAAAGTTCAGATCAATCCCTTTCGGAATAACTGTATTAAAGCTCGCAGATACGCTAAGCAATCCAGCAGAGAGACCGCCTGAGAGCAGATATCCAACAAACACTCTTTGCCGTACAAGAAGCCCCATTACGCTGGAAGACGACATGGAAGCGCCAGTATAAAAAACAGCAAGATGCTGACCCCGTCCGGAATCGTAAAGCTCTCCCCACCATTCAGCCATGTGAATAATCACCGCAACAGGCAACGCCAAAATCATGCCTACCACTAAGTTCCCTGCAGCCTGCCATAATGAGAAGTGAACAATATCAAGCGGCATAGTCAGCGACAAAACAAGTGCCATTGACAAGCGAACCGAATGCATGAATAAACCTTCCCCGAATGGAAGCATGACAAGAAACCCCAGCGTTCTAAAAAAGGCGGGTGCAAAGCGTAATATCTCATGGCCCCATTCTTCCATTACATCGCTCCTAGCTGAACCAGGCTACTAAGCATCTCCTGCATAAAAGAAAGTGCGTAAGCAAGTAGCCACTTCCCAAAAATTATCAGTGTCAGCGCAAAAACAGAGAACTTAATTAGAAACGGAAATGATTGCTCCTGAATCTGGGTAGCTGTTTGTAAAATAGCGACAAACAACCCTGCCAGCGAGCTCGCTCCCAGTAAAATAAACGTTCCTGCGATTGTCATAGTCAAAGTTTCTTTCAGGTATATATCAATCATGTTGTCACCTGATAGGAGAGGATTAAACTGCGTACCAATAATAGCCAGCCGTCGGCCATCACAAACAGCAACAACTTTAGAGGCAGTGAAATCATCGCCGGGCTAACCATAAACATACCCATCCCCACCAGTACGTTAGCCACAATAAGATCAATCACAAGAAAAGGAAGCAAAAGCACAAATCCCATTGCAAAAGCCTCCCTGAGTTCGCTAATCACAAACGAAGGCAGTAGAACACTTACCGGAATGTTACTGCCATCAACTGCCTGACTATTGTTGCGATCAACTGCTGTATGCTGACTGCGAATGGCGAGCAGACTTCTTACAGTCTCTGGACTAGAGTGGCTAACAAGAAATCTCTGCCACGGTTTAAGCAATGCTCCCAACTTGCTAAAGTGTCTAAACCCGGGATCTTTTAAAATAACTTCCAGATTAACCTGTTCGGCCTGTTTCACTGTCTGATCTACTACGGGACTCATTATATATGCTGTCAGCGCCAGCGAGAGCGCCATTACTACTACCGGACCCGGTGTATGCTGGGTACCAAGTGCACTCCTTAGGAGTCCAAAGACAATACTCACCTTTAGATAAGAGGTAAATACCGCCAGTACTGCTGGAAGGAGCGCCAACGCCAGCGATGCAAGTACATACCAGAACGGACTAAAGCTATTAGCCATTTTTAATTAACCCATAATTCACTAATCTCGTATTGATCCGGATTAAATGCTTCAGCGCTATCGACCCTAGCTATCTTCTTTCTTAAAAGAACCCTCTGACTCTGAGACGAAAGCCCCAATAGCAACTTCTCTCCCTGGCACTCCAGAAATACCAGTGAGTGATCTCCGATCCGCACCATGTCACGTACATTAATTTTGCGCTCCCTGCGTGAACAAAACCATTTCACCATAAATTTCTTTAGCTTTTCTCGTATCATCTTTCATGCTCCTACCTTAAAATTCTGATAGCTTTAACATTAAATCCTGCCTCTAATAGTTTATCTCTGATTCTACTGCGCTCGCTCCAGAGCATTAATCTGCCTTTTTCCGAATCAGGCGTCAGCGTCAGATTAAGTGCCCCAGATTTTCCTCTGCGAAGTTCAAGGTGAAATTCATTACCTGCACTGCTTCTATACAGCAGCTCAACGCCACTCTCACCCAGATTGCTCCAACTATTCACAGTTTGAATTGTTGTATCACCAGCTGCTGACAAATCCTGTGAAACCACCCGACTATTCTCCCCGTTATTCTGCACTTGCTGCCACGACCCGTTACAATCTTTATCAAAGCTGACCGTAGTATTAACATTTGCCACGGGCTCAGCCTTCAAAAAGCCTTGTTGTGGCTCTGCCTGATTTTCAGTGGCTGAATTTACAGAGATTATATCATTGACAGGCGTTTTCTCTTCTGAAGACAAACGATCCTTAACTTTTGAGGAACTGACTCGATTCGTGTCTAAGATCTTAATTCTTGGATCTGTGATATTCTCAGTGGGTCTTTGAGCACTTAATCGTTGATCCGTTACTGCTTTTTTTCGTTTTCTAACCAGCAATTTACTTTCTGAATGATCTGTGACTGGCCTGTTACCGACAACGTTATTCTGGTTAGCTTTAACTTTCCTGATGGCTTTATTGAGGGTCGCTTCTTCAAGCGAACGACTTTCCTTTTTAGCCTTAAGCCTGGCTTTTATTTTTTTTGCTGTTTTTTCAAGCTGCTCAAGTACTTTTGCTTTGCCGCTAACCTTTTTAGTTTGCTTCAATAGAATCGACTCGACTCTCTTTAGAGATTTTTTTTGTATTAATTCCTCTTTACTTAAAACAGCTGCCTTTTTTAGTATCCAGCGTTCTGGAGATCTGACTGGCTTATATTTTGTATTGGCTGTAGTTGTTTTTTCTAACTTCTTTCTAATAGTGGCAAAATCACGGTTAATTGCATTAGAGCGCAGTGAGAGTTTTTGCTGATAGTCTTTTAGGCGTTCTACCCTCTCATAACCGCGGGCAAGCTCTGACTTTAATAGAGTAATTTTTGTGTGTAAGTTTTTATAAAGTTCAGTAGAATACCTCTCACTCATGTCTGGCCACCCTGAAATTTTCTTATTGTTGCAGCAGCGCTTTCGGCGACCTTACTCAGCAGCTCAACCCGTAAGTGAAATTCTCCCACTAACATCTGGTATTTAAGCAGCCGGACAGGAGTTAGTTTGTTAGTATTTGAAATGTTAAAATTTAATCGCGGGCTGGTAAGATTAGTTGAAATCTGCTCTAAAATACGGCTGAAGCTTTTACCGGCTCCTGTTGATTGGCCTGCTGCGGATGCGGCCGGTTTGTGGGGTGTGCCTGCTTTGTTTATTATTGATAGACTATGAATTGTTGACATGCTTCGTTCTCCTTTCACTTATTTACTCGCTGATTTGTACCTGAAGTTTCCGCTGCTGCGACAAAAAAATATGTGTATTTTCAGGTGATTAAAAATTACAGATGGACTTTCAGAACCTGTTAAACGCCGTTATCGGCATTCGGCCAGCCTTTTATCTTCTGCCCTTAATTGCGGCACTGATCGGCTGGTTCACCAATTATCTCGCTGTAAAAATGCTCTTTCGGCCAAGAAAGCCTGTAAACCTTGTTTTTTTCACACTCCAGGGGGTCTTTCCCAAACGTCAACAGGCCCTGGCCAGAAAAATCGGAGAAATTGTTTCAAGTGAGCTTTTTTCAGTCAATGACGTAAAAAGTAAGCTTAAAGAACACGCCTCAAGTGATCAGATGATAGCAGTTATCATGGAGCGAATAGAAAAGACGATTACTGCCAGACTTCCCCAGGTTATTCCTCTGGGTGAAACGCTTATAACTCCGCTGCTTACCAGTCAGATAAGATGGCTTTTTATAGATGATTTAAAACAGATGATCAACGATCTGGTTGACTCAATCAGTGACAACTTGGAAGAAACTTTTGACGTACATACGGTAGTGGAGCAGAAGGTTGCTGCTTTTTCCACGGAAAAAATGGAAAAACTAATTACTACCGTAATGCGGCGTGAATTCAAATTTATAGAAGCTGTCGGTGCTGTTCTGGGATTTGTAATCGGCGTTATACAGGTGATTATTATTGAGTTAGGCGATTAACAGTTTAAACCATGCCCGAATCAAGTATAGTAAAGTAAAATACGGTAGCGGGTAACGCCCCAAGACAATTATAATCTTAGCCGGAAGAATTTGTATGAGAGTTTTCACTCCCGGGCTTTTCTCCATTAGCCAACCTTACCAGCATTGTAGTAACAGCTGCATTAAAATCTTTCTGTTGCCTTATAAAATCTTTTAAGAAGACCTTTAAAATCGGATAAAATAGGCGCTTGGCTGCCACAATAAATGGTCCCAGAATTTTCCTGTGAGACGTTATAACAGCAGGTCTAAGATCAACTTCTGAGAGTTTTGAGATACGCCTTAGAAGTTCTAAATCACGCCCCCTTACCTCCAGCCGCCCTTTAAGTGGTCTAAGGCTAACTTTACGAACATATTCAACCTCATCTGCCGTAAATTCTCCTGCTTCAATTTTACTAAGTACATCACTTCTGACACCATCGGCTAAAGCGGAATCATGAAGTCCTAAAACCTCAATCCAGTTGTTGCAGTTGCTAATAGCATTCATTTTGTACCTCTCTGCCACAAACTATATTCTGTGACGCTGAAGCTCAGCCCAGCGAAGTCTTCTAAATGAATCCCGCTCAGTAATATACCCACTTTCAAGTCCAGCTATAGCTGAAACCAGTATCCCCATAGAATCAATCAGACGGGAGGTTGGACGATAAAAATATCCTTTTCCAGAAGCAAATACAACCTCTCCTCGCTTTACCGCCGGTATGGCATCCCAACCAGTCATGTGTTCAAGCTCCTTAAAAGCAGCCAGCGACTCGTTAAGCGGTTTCTCTCGCAACGCAACCACTATAACATCTGGCTGATAATGCACCAACTCTGACCATTCTATCTGTTGGTCTTCACGTGCACCTATTTCCTGACTGCGCGCCGACGCAAGCCTGATCATATCGGGGATCCACAAACTTGCCAGCCTGAGCGGACGAATACTGGATATAAACGAAACTTTCTTGTTTTTCATTCTTTCATAAAAGCTATCACACCAGGCCATTACCTGTGCTTTAAGCCGATTTTCCAGGTCTTTACCCTTTTCAGCAACCGAAAGGGCACGACCTACTCTATCAAGTGTCTGATATACTTCCTCTAAAGTTGCCGGATAAAAATTAAAAAGTTTAACTGATGGCCCTACACTGTGCGCCAGATCTTCTTTAACATCTACAGGAACATAAAAAGGATCCTCACTCCTGACACTGCTTAAAATTATATCAGGCTTCAAATCAATAATTTGCTTCAAACGAATGTCATCTACACCGAGAAATCTACCCACCGGAGTAGTTCCCTTTCCGGAAATAGATATCCTGGGAAGCTCAGCAATACTCTCATCTGGACAATCACAATCAAGTGTTACTGCTACCAACCGATCTGCTTTATCATAGGAAGCGCAAAGTTCAGTTAAAAAGGGCGCTAGTGATATTATTCTCATATCAATAGTATAAAAGTTTTTAGCCTGCACGCATATAATTTGTTCAATAAACTTTGCGAATCTCTATTTAAGAGATGTAATAATTTGTGCAGCCGAAGATCCCATTCCGCAACCATTTAAAATTACAACATTTTCTGGCAACACTAGCCTTTATTAAATATGCTCGCTTAGCTGATTGCCGCGCTCTGGTCTACTAACTATACTGGCATATATGAAAAAGTTTCTTGTCTCTTTAAGTCTTGTTGCAATTCTGTGGGGATGTTCACCGGCGCGACTCAAAGAACATCCTTCCCTTATTAATCACGGAATATTACCGCTCAGCACTAACAACCCGTACGTAGCAGCTAATATTCTCTTAGCGCGCGAAGCTGAAAAGAGTACTTACCTCTTTAACTTCCTTAAAAACCGCGGCGCTCCAACGGCTATTGAAATAATTCAGGACAGCTTTGGGCCCACACGTATGCTCTTTTTCTATCCTGCTGAAAAGGAGGTTTATCGAGCGACTCTTGAGCAGAGCAAAAATTTCAGAGAATGGTTAATCAGCGGACCATATCAGATCAGCCGCCAGGATTACCGCACACTGGCCTCATACGAGAGTTCCCTCTATGGTGAACCATTATTTATTATCTGGGACAAGCCATACCGCTTTAAATATAAGAGCAAACAGAAGTTTGCCGGTGTGTTAGAGCCGGACATTCCACCGCCGCCAAAACCGCGGCCAAAGCGTAAAACAAGGGCTGTTAAAAAACACGTTAGTACCGGGCAACCTGTTGAAGCAGGTGTTTCAACTAGCTCAGTTACAGTTGATTGGAGTAAGCTAAATACCGATCAAAAAGCCATCTTTCTCTCAAAAGGTTTTGCTGAGCGCACTGCAAACGGGGACCTGATACACCGGGTAACACGTGAGGACGAAACACTTGCTGAAATTGCTGAGTGGTACACCAAATCCAAGTTAAATGCCGCCAAGATAGCAGCCTATAACAAGCTTTCGCCTTCTGCAGCCCTAACTCCTGGTATGCAAATTAAAATTCCACGTACACTGCTTAAGCGCTTTAAAGTTATGCCAGGCAGCTCACCCGTACCACTATACCGTGCCGAATCAGAAACAACTACCGAACACAGACCTTCAGCCACAAAAAATCGTGTGCATGATAGCCATGATGAAAATTCAGAACATCATGACAGTCATACGGAGCACCATGGTCATCACTAAATAGAGATATGACTGATATAGCTGTGTTAGAGAGCATCTTTGATACCCCTTCGTGGGTGCTAGAAATACAGAAGCGCTGTGCAGGCAACTCAGCTACAGATTTTCTTAAAAGCGCCATTGAGCTGGCCGAAGCCTCCGCCCGCAGTGGTTGTGGCCCATTTGGTGCATTGATAGTTAGCGCAGATGGCCACATTGTAGCAGCCGGTTGGAATAACGTAATTTTAAACCACGACTCCACTTTGCACGCCGAAATTCATGCTATTAGAAGAGCAGAGCACCATTTTAAAACTCACAATCTTGCTTCCGTTCCAGGAGCTCCCCTTACAATTTATTGCAGCTGCCCCCCGTGTATACAGTGTTTCGGAGCTATTTACTGGTCGGGAATAAAAGAGGTAGTATCAGCCGGGTCAAAGAGCCTGGCTGAATCCGCAGGCTTCGATGAAGGACCTATAGACCAATCCCTCTGGCAGAAAGCCCATCAAAATAAGCAGATTAAATTTAAACTGATTGATGACCCTGTCCTGAAACCCGAAGCGCCTTTTAAGCTTTATAAAAAACTCGGGGGACGGTTATATTAATAGCCTATATTAATCACCGATCTGCTGGTGCCCAGGAGAGGATTTGAACCTCCACGGGCTAAACGCCCACTAGCCCCTCAAGCTAGCGTGTCTACCAGTTCCACCACCTGGGCAAATCGAATAATTCAACTACAGTCCTTTAAGAATGGCCAAATATCGTATGTAAACTTTCCTGTCAACTGCCTGATAAGAACCCGTCTGTGCTCATTTTTCCGATGCAGCTTTATTCTCAGCTGCCTTGTTGTCCTCTTTTGCAGCTGATGTACCCGCTGTTTGCCTATTTTTCTCAGCAGTCTTAGGTTTCGCGGCGTTTGGTGCAGCAGTACCCTGAGCGTCCGGAGCTACTTGCTGTGTCTCAGCAGCTTGCTCTGACACGCCTTCCATTACCGAACCTTTAAGTACATCGACTGAAACAGCTCCCTGATTCCGGACCAGATAATAAGAGCGAACCAGAACAACCGATGTAAACATAAATGCTATCGCCACACCGGTAGTAACTTTAGTGATAAAGCTTGTAGCACCAGTAGCACCGAAAAGGGTATCGCTACCACCACCACCAAGCGTGGCCCCCATATCAGCGCCTTTCCCCTGTTGAATCAGTACAAGCCCAATCAGTATTACGCAAAGTATACAATGAATAGTAAAGACCACATAAAACACTAATCTTTCTCCTCTACTGACTTACAATCTTAAGACTGCCTTCTCCAGCCTGCTCACGCTCGGCCAAAATCTCAATTAACCTCAAAGCCAGCTTCTGATAATGTCCGCAGGCATCTTCTTGAGCAGCAGCTATCGGTTCTCCGCTATCCCCCGCCTCTCTAATACGCGGGTCTACCGGAATGGATGCCAGCAGTGGAACATTAAAAGCATCTGCAAGTTTCTTCCCACCACCGGATCCAAAAATATCATAGCGCTGACCATCCGGAGCAACAAAACCTGCCATATTTTCTACTATGCCGAGCACATCAACATTGACACGCGAAAGCATGTTAATAGCTTTTCGAACATCGGCAAGCGCCATCTCCTGTGGAGTTGTAACAATTAATGCCCCACTAAGCTGTACCATCTGGGCCAGAGAGAGCTGGGCGTCGCCTGTACCAGGCGGCATATCAACAATACAGTAGTCTACAGCACCCCAGTTTACATCATAAAATAATTGATGCAACGCCTTGGTAAACATAGGGCCGCGCCAGATAACCGGGTCATCCGGATTTTCAAGAAAAAACTGGAGTGAGATGTATTTTACACCGAATTTAAGTGGCGGAATGATTTTTCCCTGATGATCTGCCTCAATTTTGCCGCCACCAAACAAAAGCGGAATGCTGGGACCATAAAAGTCGGCATCAATCAGTGCTACCTGCTTTGAATGCGCAGCAAGCGCCACAGCCAGATTGGCAGCCACGGTGGATTTTCCTACCCCGCCCTTACCGGAAGCAACAGCAACTATATTTTTTAACTGGGTCATATGAACTAATTATTATATAAAGCCCTGAAATCAGCTGAAGGCTACCCCGAACAGCAAATAAATGCAAGTGCTGTAATAACTTACACCCCATCAAAAAATCTTTAGAGAGGTCATCTGGCTCAGCGCCAAATGCGCTAACTGAGTACAGATGCTCCGGTAACGACCCCTTAGAGGAACAATCACAGCTTAAAATTCGGTCAGTGTTTGACCTAAGTGTTTCTATTTTACAGTGCGGCTATTACCGGCTGTGCGAAGGAGTGCTGTTTAACTGCTGGCTGATTTTTCCTCGTCCTGCTTCTTCTTTTTAGTAGATATCTTCTTCCAGCCGTTAAGCCGTAGCGCTGCGTTCTTCGTATTAGAGCGCCCACTTACTATCCGCTCTTCAGAACCACCGGGCTTTAAGCGGTATGTAAAATGATCGCTTTTAATTTTTCTTCCACGACTGTCATATTGAACCACTTCAAGATTGACATCATATATATCTTCTGAGTTGTTAAAGACCTTCATCAGCCATTTACCATCCGCAGCGCGCGACACGGAACCACTAATGGGGGCGCCCCCTTTTGCATCAGACCCCCACGGAATATCAACCCTGGCATCACCATAGCCGCCGCCGACAGTACTGGCCAGGGTGCCAGAAGGCGGCAGTTTTTCTTCCTCTTCCTGCTCATCTAAAGCCAGTGCGGGAGAAGTCAGAACCAGTAAAAATACAAGTATCGTAAGGCACTTTAAGATATATTTGCTCAACATATGGCTAAACCCTATTATCTAGATTGTCAGTTAATTTTTTAACGTCCCGGTCATTTGCTAAACCTGGTAAAATTTAGCACTCTATTAAGGGAGTCTAAACAAGTTTTTACAGCTGTGCACTACCACTATTAATATAACAGTAATTACAACGGCTTACAATGAATACAGAAGTTTTCCTGGTAACAGTTCCTGACATTCAGACAGCAAAAAACATCGCCACTACTCTTTTAAATGAAAAGCTTATTGCCTGTGCAAATATTGTCCCCGCAATTGAATCACTTTATATCTGGCAGGGTAAACTTGAAAACCATCAGGAGGCCTTGATGATTATTAAATCATCTTATTCTCTCTTAAGAAAACTCGAAAAGCGGCTCGCAGAACTGCACCCTTATGACACACCTGAAATTATTGCCGTGGCACCTGAGCGGGTTTTTAAGCCATATGAGAAGTGGGTTATTGAAAGTGTTGCCGGAAGTAAAAAGAGAGTTAAGGACTCTTAGAACTCATCTGTTACGCCCATCTACTATGACATCAATATCTCTAATGCGTTCGTTTTGAACGCTTTCAGGCTGCCTGTTTTCAGCGGGGCTTGCTACCGGAACCGGACCGACTGTAGTCCAGACCTTCATTTTTTTTCCGCCACGTTTCACAGTTTCACCAGGCAGCACAGGAGGCATACGCCTGTCCGTGGCACTTTCAGCATCACTGTTTTCATGAGCAGAAACGTTGGGCCCTTCCGGATTATCACTTGCCGCAAAACAAACCGGCACAAATAAAAATAATACTATTATGCTTAAGAGCTGTGCCAAAGTAAAAGTAAGAGAATAGTTGGATTTCATAATATACCTCTCATAAGTCTGCTATCGTTTACGGAAGAAATTCCCCATCCAGAGTAGTTTAGAAAGCAGGCAGGCACAACAACCGGCAGCAATCCTTCTAAATTACTATTAATCATAGCTTTATCACTTTACTTTACGCCGTCTATTCCCAGCAGTAATATTCAACTGCTATGCCATCTGACTTTAACGTTGCGGTACTTATATCTGGTCGGGGTTCAAACCTCGAAAAGCTTATTAATTGTGCTGAAGACTATACAGTTAAAGCAGTCTTCTCAAATAAGGTTAATGCTCCCGGTCTCGAACATGCCCGTAAGGCCGGTATCAGCTCTCTGGGATTTAACCGTCGTGACTATAAAAGCCTGAAAGACTTTAAAGCAGCCATATTCGATGCCGTACGAAAATCTAGGCCTGATCTTGTGGCACTGGCCGGGTTCATGCTGATTGTTGACCCTGAGTTTGTAGAAGAGTTCTATGGCCGGCTGGTAAATATTCATCCCTCGCTGCTTCCTGCTTATCCCGGACTCGATACTCACAGACGCGCGCTTGAAGCCGGTGAGCGTTTTCATGGCTGTACGGTTCATTTTGTTGATGCCGGAGTTGATACCGGTCCGATAATAGCCCAGGCACGCTGCCCGGTACTGCCTGGAGATACTGCCGATACCCTTGCCAGGCGTGTCCTTAACCTGGAACACAAGTTATACCCCTGGGTTGTTAATTCTATCGCCCGTGGTAATATCTGGCTGCAAAACAACGCAGTTGAATATACACCCGGCGCAGTTGGAGAGGCCAGGGCAAGAAATTTTATTCTAAATCTCTCTCGGAAGGAGGACTGAAAATGGAACTACAGAATATTACTTATGCAGGACATTCAGCTGTTTTTCTCGATTATGGCGCTAAAAAAGTGGCAATTGATCCCTGGCTGAAAGATAATCCGCGCTGCCCGGACAATCTAAAAAAGCCGGGACAGCTGGACCTGATTATTCTGACCCACGGCCACTCGGATCACAGCGGTGGTGTAGTTGAACTGGCCAATCAATGCGAAGCTAAAGTTGCTGCCAATTTTGAGCTAATCAATCTGTTAATAAAAGATGGGCTGGCCGCAGAAAAAGCCTGCTTTATGAATAAAGGCGGCACAGTTGATATAGACGGGCTTAAGGTTACGCTAACGTACGCCTATCATTCCAGCTCCTATGAAATTAACGGTCAGGCCCTTTATGCCGGGGAACCGTGCGGGGTCATTATTAGGGATACTAATACCTGTGTTTACCATGCAGGTGATACCGGTATATTTTCAGACATGAAATTAATCGGCGAACTTTACTCGCCTGATATTGCATTTCTTCCGATTGGCGATGTATTTACTATGGGACCATCAGAGGCAGCTCTGGCAGCGCGCTTTGTTGGTTGTAAAGTAGCTATCCCAATTCATTACAAAACCTTTGATCTTTTAACCGGTACTGCTGAAGACTTTAAAAAAGAATGCAGCAGTAATGATAACCTTAAGGTAGTAGTACTTGAACCGGGTGAAAACTATACCCCGCAGGGGAACTGATTTTGAACAGAGAAGTAAAACAAAAAAGGCCGCCCCGGATCGTGCTGCTGGGGAACAATTCGGGGCGCAACCTCGGCGATGCCGCAATTTTATCAAGTATCCTTGAGAGCCTCTCAAACGAGCTCCCTGATGCTGAATTTATTGTTCCATCAATCTTTCCCGGCTGGATAAAAAAGCACTACGGCAAACGCTACAATGTAAAGCCTGTAAATGTTATGCCCTGGACAGTGAGTCTCAGGCTGCTGGGAATACCGACTCTTTATCATCTTGCCCGCAGTGACCTTGCGCTCATCTGTGATGGAATTATTTTTGGTAAGAAACTTCTTAATCCTGCCTTTAATTATCTGATTACACTAATATTCCTGGTTCCCTGGGCAAAACTGTGGGGCTGTAAGGTTGTGTGCTACAGTTGCGGCATTGGGCCGTTCCCTTCGCGTCTCAGTAGAATCTGTGCCCGTTATGTAATCCAGAACTCAGATCTTGTCAGCATGCGTGAGCGCGACAGTCTTAAGCTGGCAAAAGAACTTGGAGTGACTAAAAAAATGGAGCTTACCGGAGATGCGGCTTTTATAAATCCTGTATCCGACAGGAAGCGGGCGCTGGAGATCCTTTCAGAAAATGGTGTAAAGGATCGCGCTCCCTATTTTGGTATAAACGTTACCAGATACGTTGATGCATGGCTTTCCCCCGACGAACGGGTAGCAGACAAGTCGGCTTTCCTGGATATGATAGCCAACGGGATAAATACTTTTATCAGGGGCAGCAAAGAACGGATCACGCCGCTTATATTCTCTACCCAGCCAATGGATGAAGACTTCTGCAAAATGCTGGCCGGCAAGACCGGAGCCGCTGTCATCGATAACTCCCGCTACTTAAGCCATGATATTCAGAGTGTCATGCGCGAATGCGAACTCTTAATTGGCATGAGGTTTCACTCGCTGGTGCTGGCTTCAGCAGTCGAAGTTCCTGTGATAGGACTTGTATATGCACCGAAGGTACGTGGATTTATGAGGCTGCTGGATTGCGAGAGATACAGCCTTGAGCTTAAATCGTTAAGTCCGGAAAAACTGGGAGAAACTCTCTTATCAGCCTGGAATGAGCGAAAGAACCTTAAAAACAAACAAAAGAAGGTCATTGATCAGCTTAAAGACGGCGCCCGCCGGGCTGCTACGCTATTAAAGAGAAAATACTTTCCGGAATACGCCACAAATACAAGACAAAGCGGGGAGACCCTGCAAACTTCGAATGGTTAAACGGCCTTTTTAGTAGCGCGAAAGTCACTGCGTATGTGCAAATCCCTTTGTGGGAACGGAATCTCTATATTATTTTCTCTTAAGGCTTTTTCAATCGCAACTCGCAACTCACTACTATATCGCGGTCTGCGGTTTACATCTGCTATCCATCCGCGCACATCAAAATCAAGAGAGCTTTCGCCAAAATTCCTGAACAGCACATCCGGTTCGGGATACTTCAGGATAAACGGCATTGCTTCCACTGTTTCTTTTAGGATTCTCATACACTCAGCCACATCTGTTCCGTAAGCCACACCTACTGAGACAACAATTCGTGCTCTTGAGTTGCTGTGGGTCCAGTTATGCACACTTTCAGATATTAACGTAGCGTTAGGAATGATTATCTCGGCCTCATCAAGAGTACGAACAGTACTGGAACGGATGCCTATTCTTGTAACTGTACCAACCGTATCGCCAACTATAATTAAATCACCTACTTTTATTGGCCGCTCAACCAGCAGAATAAGCCCACTTACAAAATTATTTACTATCGCTTGCAGGCCAAAACCGATACCAACTGAGAGCGCACCAGCTATAATGGCCAAATTACTAAAACTTACCCCAAGAACAGTAACTGCCAATATCAGTGAGGTAATAATAATAGAATAGTGGACGGCAATATTGATGGTATAGCGTGTGCCGGCGTGAAAGGAATAGCGGCTATAAAGATCCTCTTCAAGAACAGCTCTGACGATGCGGGAGAGTACAACACCAGCAAGCAACATTAACGAAGCAGTAAGCACCCCACCAAATGATAACGAAAAATCACCAACAGTAATACCACTAGCCAAAAATTCGCCAACAATGTCTTTAACTACCTGATAAACAGCCAGGTCTTCCAGTAGCCCCTTTACCCAAATAAAGATCGCCAAAATTCCAACTAACTGCCCAAACCTAAACCTGATAAGTTCACTGTTATTTGATACGCTTTTTAAAATCGAAAGAAGCCTGCTACCAAGCGCTGCAGCTGCAAAGCCCACCAGCAAACGATAGATTGCAAAAAGAATCATGCCGCGATAAATTGCATCGAGAGTTGTGCCGCTTACAAGTACAGCCAGTCTGTAGTAACCGCTAATCAATGCCAGTCCTGAAATCAAAAACGACAACCTCGCTATTTTACTGGCCAGGTTTATGCAGTTTATTAAAGCAGAATGCTTTTCCTGCTCTCCCTCGTCTAGCTCAGCACGGCACGCTCCGGAAAAAAGAAAAGTCAGAGAAATGGCTATAATTATCTCAAGTAGCAAAATTAACTGATGGGCAGGGTGATTTAGTAATAGCCCGCGAATCTGATCTACCAGGTAGAGCGCCCCTGCTCCAAATACCAGTGCTGTATATCTTCTATCCAGAATATCGCGAAAAAACAGCGCCAGAGGGGGCAACAGAAAAATAGCCAGGAAAAATTCTATCGGCCTGCCTCCATCAGAGTACAGAGGATAACCGGCAAGAATTCCGCTTGTAGCAATAAGCACAACAGGGTTGTCGTATAGTTGCGGAAAAGCATCCCTGAAAAAAGCGGTATTACGTACCGATAAAACAAACCACGCCAGCACTAAAATCAGTAACATATGCAAAAGCAACAGTTCACTGCGAGTCTCTAAGTAGTCACTGGCTCGTTTGGCGAGCGTATTCAGGGAGTGTTTAAGTGGATTCCATACGTATAAACTCTCCTTACCCCAAAAAGCAGGGTCGATAATTGAGGGCCCCTGTCTGGCCATAACATCGAACCGCTCGCCGTACAGTTTTTTCGTTATTCGTAATTTAAGCTGCTTTAAACGCTGGTCGAACCTGCCCAACTCACTTTCAACCTTGAGCACAACATCCAGTAATCTGGAGATCTGGCGGTCACGCTTTTTTAGCGTAATGATGATGTCCCTTATCTGTTCCTCAACCTGCCCCGGGAAAATATCACTGCCCCTTTCTTTCTTAACCCTATCCCATTTATTAATGTAAGCTGATACTTTTTCTTTATAGCTGGTATAAGCCTCTATCTCTTTACGAATTTCGACTCTGGAGGATTTAACTTGAGCTTCAATCTGCGTTAGTGCATTTAAAAACGCTTCAAGCTCGCCTATCTGGGGTTTGGGCCGCTTAAGTGCTAAAAGGACTTCTTTTTCCAGAGCCAGGTAACGCTTCCTTATCTGACTGGATTTATTTTGGACACTTTTAGTTCTTAAAGCAGCCAGCGCTTGATCCATGCTGGTTATAAAACGCTGATTAGTGTCTAAATCTGAAAGAATTTCACTAAGCCTTACCTTAGCTTCAGCTGTTGGCACTGGACTCTCAGAGGCATTCTCCTGAGCAAATGTGACAGTACTGTTTACAAAAAAGAGGAGCAGCCCCGATATAAGCGTTCCTATTCGGAAAGAGATTGTTTTGCCTCGCACAATCTTAAACATATCAACGTCAGCTTAAACAGAAATTGCTTCGGCGGAAACTGGTATAAGCACGCCTAACTCGTACAACCCGTAAATTGCTGTTTTTACAGTCTTTTAGGGCTACAATTCCGGCTATAACCATACAGCAAAATTTATGGATCATTAACACTAATTAAGCCGATATGTGGTTAGGCAGAAAAAGTAATAACAGTATTTATACTTTTTATGCCTCGCAGAAACGAGATGGAGACTGAACGAGATGACTAATTCCGAATATCGGGGCAATCTAGCCCTTGATTTACAACAGCAACAGTTTGCCGCAAAAACCACTTACAAAGTTCCCGGGCAAAAAGCGCCATCCAATGATGACCAGCTTCAAACTATCAGTGAGCTGGCTGAGAAGCTTACGCCTGAACGGTTAATTACCAGGATTCTGCACTATGGAGACTTAGATGAAAAACTCAAGTCACTTCATCGTATTGCCGCCCTGATTAAGCCTGTGAAGTGGCAAGAGGCTATTCAACAGAACGAAATAAAGCGCATTGCAGAGAACTTAATATCGCGCCTACTTTCAATATCACAAATTCAGGGCACACCTTTCATTGATATAAAGAATCTGACTCTTATGGAATACGCAGTAAACTCACGCTGGGGCGCAAGGGCACGGCAAAGTTTGTGTGCGGCTATTGAACTTTCCTGCATTCTTCAGGTTAAAAAGACCGATAAAATTAGGCGGGCTTTTGCAGACAACATGACCTATATATTACTTGCCGGCGGAATAAGAATGCTTAAAAGTTTATCTGAAAAATCAGGGTATACTCCGGAAAGCGAGTTACTGTCAGCTGCAGCTGCCGGCAGACTGATGTATCAGCTTAGTATAGTAGGCGAAAGAGATCTGGCTCAAAGCGAAATTTATGAAATCAATTCTCTACTTAAGCTACTCAAAAAAACAAACTGCTGTATTGATCTGCCCGAGCTGAAACAGGCCGCAAAAGAAGCTCTGCTATACATTGCCGCTAAGCCCTTAAGTCTCTGTCGAGACGGAGAATACAGGAAAAAACTGCTGGACATTCTGCTTACAACCATTTTTAAAAATTCAAAACACGAAGCATATGTTTTTATGCTTGAGCGATCCCTTGATAATGTAAACCTTACCGCAACTGAACGCGCGGCAGTATTAAAAGAGCTAGATTTGCCAGATACTGCTCTTAAAAACGAACTAATTCAGAAGAAAGCCTGTTCATTGGTTAAACTTGAATTAACACCATTACACGGTCTGCCCAATCTGGATGAAGCCAGAATATTGGTCGAAAGTTATCGGATTCAAACTTACGCTCTTCGAAGGACAGTTCTTTCATCTGTGTGGACTAATATAAACACTTTTAAGTGGGTTAATGCGCTGAGAATACTGGTTGCCATGCAGCCGATGCTGTCAAGCAGCAAGAAGAACGCGTAAACACAACGCCTAAAAGGTAAAGTACTGCTGGCGCTACTATAATTCCTTGCAGTTACTGTCCAGTGGAAGCATAAATTTGATTCAGACGTTGCTTCTTTGCTGACATCAACTGTCCCTACTTAACAAAACTACACAGTGAGCTGTTATTCCCTCTCCTTTACCGATAAAGCCCAGTCGCTCTGAAGTTGTCGCTTTAACATTACAAACATCTGCATTGCAACAGAGCAAGCGCCCAAGATTTTCACGAATTTTGTCAATATAGGCCCTTAACCTCGGCGCCTCTGTAATTACAGTTGCATCAAGGTTAACTATATACCAGCCCTGATCCCTTAGATCCTGCCAGACAGTAGTTAAAAGATTGCTACTGTCAGCATCCTTCCATTCAGGAGAATCGTCAGGAAAATAACAGCCAATATCCCCCCTGCCGGTAGCTCCTAATATCGCATCAATTGTTGCGTGCAGGAGTGCGTCCGCGTCAGAGTGCCCTTTGAGACCATGCGTATGTGGAATGTGTACCCCCCCGAGCATCAGCTTACGGCCAGCTTCAAAAGCATGGGTATCAATTCCGAAACCAACGCGAATGTTATTTATGTTGTCCATAGTTTATTTTAACACCTTATGAATAGTCTCTTAGGCTTTTGAAGCCGTATTTTTCTGGGTTCTGCATTATAGCCAAAACCGCCAGAAAACGCAGTACGTACAAAGACGGCTGCCCTCTAATAAGCCGTTTTTTTCTAAGCACCCAGAAATCACGGCTCACCGCACGTCTTATGGCTCTGTCAACTGTGCCTGAACCGGCATTATATGCCGCCAAAACCAGCTTCCAGTCGTGATAACGGTTATATAAATCCCGTAATAATCTGGCTGCTGCAATTGTTGAGAGAACCGGATCCCGACGCTCATCTTTTAAAAACCCCACTTTGAGACCGTAATGTCTGGCTGTACCCTTCATAAATTGCCACAATCCTACTGCTCCCGCTCTACTATGTGCATTCGGATTAAACCGGCTTTCAATTAAAGCAACATTAAGCATCTCCTCCGGTATGCCCTCGTCTCTTAGAATCTGCCGTAGAGTTGGATACCACTCTGCTATTCTCTTAAGGCTATTCGAAATATACTCTGGATCTTTTTCGACAAAGTAGCGTATGTGTTTTTTAACATCTTCATTAATCTCCACCTGCGGCGGCGGTAGAACTTCTGCACGTTCTCGTTCAGAAACTATAATAGCCTGTTCAAAGGGCGAAACCTGATTTTCAGCCGGCGTTAATGCGAGTTCCTGCTGGCGTCTTTTACGGTAGCTCTCTGAGTTGCCAAAAAATCCAAACGGAACGTTATAACAGCCATTCAAAAGGCATAAGTTAATTAAAAGCATTAAAAAACGGACTGCAGCATAACACCGTTTCACATAAGCTGCTCCCCGCGTCTCGCTGATATCAATCGTCATTAAGCTAGAAGACCTCACAAATAGCAGGCTAACAACCTAAAAATACAACAATTCAAGTAATTTTCGTAACTGACAGATGCCATCCATACTAACCTGTTAATCGGGTTTCTTCCAGCAGGCCCTAAAAATTTCAAGCCATTTTGGTATATATTATTACGATGGATCTTAATTCTCATGTTGGACAGAATGAATCTAATAACTGTGACTAGTAGTAAAAGGGAAGCTATGAAGCGAAAAGCTGTTGAAGTAAGATGTTGGCATAAATCATTTGTGCTTTTAGCTCTTCTGTTGCTCTCTGCATGTGCCGGCAGGCATATCCCGGATACTGTTCCAGGCGTAACCTCTAGCGGACAGTTAGTACTGTCTCGCCCCCTGCCACATGTTAGTGCCATCCCGGCTGTATCAGCTCCAGCGCTTTTGCCGGTTAGAGCAGCAGCCTCTCCCGCGTGGTTATCTTTGGATCTAGAAAAGAAAACCCTGGCTCTTCTTGAGGGCGAAAAGACGATTGCCAAATTCACGCTTCAGTCGCTGCCAAAAAGCCTCAAACCGGGTCTTTATCCGATTATACACAAGCAGCGTGATGCTCTCTGGTATGCTCCGGACAGTTATTTCACAGCCAGGCATTTGCCAGTCCCTCAGCAGGGAGACCGTAAACGCCTGCTTAGGGGAGCTCTTGGTGAATACGTGCTCTATATCAAAAAAGACTTGCCAATATACTCTGGCCCGGTTGAAATTGATCAGATAAACGGCTTACGAATTGATGAAAAAACTCTTTCCAGGATCTATTACCGAATTGAGGTCGGTGGCCTAGTAGAGGTTAAGTAGCCATATAAAATTAAAAACTCAGTTTACAACTGGTAGCGGGTAGAACGGCAGTGGGATACAAGCAATTGGCTAAGGGGATCGTAAAACGAAGGCAGACAAAGATACTTGGTCTGTTTATAGATGGAACCGGCCTAGATCGTGCAACCCGCAGGCTACACCGGAAAGTCGATATGGCTAAACTGGTTAGAGGCGTATCGTCTGGTCTTACTCCGACAGTTGCTCGTTATTATACACTGATTCCTTACGAAGATGATTCCCGTCAGATAGCGTTTCTAGACGCTGTAGCTAAAGCCGGGCTGGATGTGGTTGTAAAGCGTCTTCCACCAAAGGGCGTTGAACGGCAGGTTTCAGTAGACGTTGAGATGGCTGCAGATATAGCAGCCTTTGCTTTCGGCCATACAAGATTTGGTGAACTGAAGCGTTACAGACCATCAACAGACTCAGCTAATGAAGGTAGCGCTGTACCCGGTGCAATTCCCTTTAGAGGCAAGAAAGCTGAGAGCAGTCAGCGCCAATTTCCGGCAGCTGAGGAAAAATCTGTGGAAAACCAGGTAATGCCCGGTAAAAATGACAACGCTCAGTTCACAGATCGAATAGTTACGGTTGTTTGTCCCTCTCCGGATTTGGCATATCCGATTGCAATGGTAACAGAAATTGGTGTTGATACGGTTACAGTTGACTTTGGTAAATTCAAAACCAGAGACGTCCTTAAGTCAGCTGCCAAATGGATTGATTTATCAGATTCCGAAACGATCTGGCGTGACGATTAAAACTTCTGATGTTGTAAATATTTCTTTACAGTTGTAGGATAATTAATTTGAACAGAATCTGGTTTGTTGCACAGCAACTTATACTTGTAATACCGTTGTTGTTTAGATATGTCCGCTTATAAATCCACCAGTAAAAAATCATCAAACAAAGCTGCTGCTTTTGGTTCACGCACACCACCATATTCTTCCGAAGCAGAGGAGTCAGTGCTTGGCGGTATTTTAATAGACAATGATGCAATTAATATTGCTCTTGAAAGGTTAAGGCCGGAAGATTTTTATTCATCCGCTAATAGCGCCATCTTTTCAGGAATGGTGGAACTGTCCAATAGAAATGAGCCAATTGATGTCATAACCCTCAGCGAGCAGTTAAAGAGCATGGGAATGCTTGAACAAGCCGGCGGGCTTGAGTATCTCGGCCGACTTGCTGCCAGTGTGCCCTCCGCAGCCAACGTTGCTTATTATGCGCGCGTAGTAAAAGAGATGTCGCTCCGCAGAAGAGTAATTCACGAGGCCTCCAATGTTATAAGCGAGGCCTTTGAAGTTGAAGGAAGCGTAGATGATTTTCTAGATATTGCCGAGCAAAAAATTCTGGGGATATCAGAACAAAGGGTTCAGAACTCCTTTTACAAAGTTGCTGATGTCGTTCAGGATTCAATCAAACTAGTTGAAAAACTATATGATAAGAAAGAACTGGTTACTGGTGTGCCCTCCGGCTTTGACAAACTTGATGCGAAAACAGCAGGTTTTCAACCTTCTGATCTGATTATTATTGCTGCACGCCCTTCGATGGGCAAAACAGCTCTGGCCCTCAGTATAGTTCAGTACGTAGCTATTTATAAAAAAATCCCTGTAGCACTCTTTTCTCTTGAAATGTCAAAAGAGCAACTGGTACTTAGGATGCTGTGCTCAGAAGCAAGAGTTGATAATTCAAAAGTTCGTACGGGCCATCTAGGCGAACGTGATTTTCCGAGATTAGTTGATGCTGCCAGCAAGATAGCCGAATCTCCAATGTTTATTGACGACAGTCCGGCTATTACTGTTATGGAGTTAAGAGCGAAAGCACGCAGGCTGCACCGTGAAGTTAATTTAGGTTTGATCGTGGTCGATTACCTTCAGCTTATGCGAAGCCCAGCCTATAGCCAGAGCCGCGAGCAGGAGATATCAGATATCTCACGCTCCCTAAAGGCTTTGGCCAAAGAGCTTAATGTTCCGGTAATAGCACTTTCGCAGCTTAACCGCTCAGTTGAATCAAGAAATGATAAACGACCGCTTATGTCTGACCTCAGGGAATCGGGAGCAATTGAGCAGGATGCAGACATTATCATGTTTATTTACCGAGATGAAGTATACCACCCTGAAAATACTGAGAATCACGGTGTGGCCGAGCTGATTGTATCCAAACAACGAACCGGTCCAACTGGCACCGTTAGAGTGGCTTTTTCTCCTGAATTCACCCGTTTTGATAACCTTGAAGAGCAGCACGAAGATATTCTGATTCCGGAAGAAGAAGGGGATGAGATTCCAGACTGGAATTTAGATAACTTTTAACAATACAACCGCTACATCACCGCCTGGCTTTACACAAAAGTTATGCAGCAAGACAGCCGAGACAGTCACTTAAGCCTGCTTATAATCATCGTGCTCACTGCGCTGGTTTATTATGTTGCAAGACTTCCAGCTTTAAAGCTGCCACTTGCATACTACGATGATGGCGAAACGCTTTATCATACCATGGTAATACTTAAGGGATATATCCCTTACCGTGACGATTTTAATCATCATTTTGCCGGATATCTATTACCATTTCTGCTTACAGCTAAAATTACAGGATACTCTTTAAATCTGATTTACCAGACTGCATTCTGGATGCAGTTGTTGTATGCTCTAGCTATATACGGCACAGCAAGGTTTTACTCTACAAGAAGCACATCAGCCATAATTACCCTGCTGGCTGTAACGGCTAGAGAGCCCTGGATTCTTGGCTACTATGTTCAGCAAGAGTTAAACACCCTTTACGCATTAATTTTATACTTTAGTGTGCGCTTTCTTAATGAGCAAAATAACAGATCGCTGTATATCTCTGCGGTTCTGTCTGGGCTGGCATTTTGCTTTGATCAGCGTGCTGTTTTTTATTCATTAATCTTACTTTCAGCATATTACCTTAAGCGTCCAAAAAGCTTGTCGGTAATAATAAAATCAGTAGCCTGTTGGCTATCTGCACCCTTAGCCGGCCTTTATTACCTGGTCAGGAATCACATTCTGCGGCTTTTCCTTGAACAAACTATTGTCTTTCCTTTTAAATACAGAAGTGCCTCAGCAGGTATCCTTGAGACCTTAAAGAGTTTTATCGCTGCAAACTACTACCTAATAACGCTAACTCCCCTTCTACTATTTTTAGCACTAGTTGGCTTGTTAGGCCTTACGCGATTAATTTCAAAAGAGAAAAGGCCTGATTACCAATTATTGCTTGCATCACTTCTCCCCCCACTACTAATGACTTTGTGGGGCGCAAGGGATTATGATTACTATTCTGTAGTCTGGTTCCCATCAATGGCTCTTCTGGCACTCTTTATTCCTTGGGCTTTCCCTGGCTTAATCAGGAAAAACAGCTGGATTTTAAACATGATCCTTGTTCTCCCTCTGATTTTTACCTTTTTGAACGTTATTGTAGCACTAAGAGATCCCTCCCTTAAAAACTACAGCGGTGACGGGATAAATCAGGTTGTCTCCTACCTCAGAGAAACAGTGCAACCGGAAGACTCTCTGCTATTGTGGGGATACAGGCTTGAGATCCTTGCCAGACTGGAGAAGATTAATGCTTATCCCTTTGCTAACCAGATAATGATTCATCCTGACGAGCAGATAAGCAAAAAAGAACGACGCATTCAGCATGTTTACCCCAAATACGAACGAATATTTCTCTCGCTTCTAGCTAAAGCTCCGCCTGATTATGTACTGGTATTTAACCGCGGAACAAATATGGCAAAGTATTCTCGCGCAAATAATGCTCTTATACAATTGCTCTCTGAGCGCTACCAGCAGATATATTCTCTGTCAAAGCCGGATTTTACAGGTAAAAGATGCTATTACACGCTTTATGTAAAATCAGTTTCAAAAACCAGCTCTGTTAATTAATCATAGCGCGTACAGGGCTTTGGAATATTCCAGCAATGTTTCTTACCTCCCTGCATACAAGCCAAAACCGAAGACTGGGGATAACTGCCACAGCGTCCGTGTTTATTTGGTCTCCAGGTGGTGCGATTTCCATTGGAACGACCTGTGGTCCTCAGAGTAGTAAAAACACTCCCTCCGGGCCGTTCAACATTACAGCTTGAGGGGTTCATGCTGGCTGGTAAAAGCGTTACCGGCTCACCTGTGGTTTCTGACACAGGCTTCCAAAGAAACCCTTCATTACCATCGGTGTTGTCGTGATTAACATCACAGCTGTTACTTCCGCTGCCGGAGCCACCAAAACTGTAAAAGCTCACATCATGTATTATCTCTAATGAAGTCTTGGAATTAAAGTCAGAGGTATCAATTAACTCTTCGGTAGCTTCAGAGCTTAAAGCTCTGCGGTAAATACTGCCATCTCTGGCCCTGAACAAAATACCAGCTGCCCTGCTCTCCGGCATGCTTATAACAGAATACTGCCCGTCTCCTAATAAATCTACCGAGGAAAGTTCATATTGTAACGGAGTATTGTCGCTTATAAATACAGCCAGACCACTAGTGCCCTTACGGCGTATATAACCAAACTCTTCTGAGCCATCGTTATCGGCATCCGCAACTATTAGCTTCTTCTGCCCGCGTCCACGGACTTTTTTGGCATTAACTACTAAAGCACCCTTATTGTCCCAGGCATAATAAAAAGCCCTTTTCCTCCGTCGTCTACCGCGTTTTCTGACAGCAATGAGTTCATCAGCACCATCCCCATTGATATCGCCACAACTGTAGATCTTTAACTTTGTAACGCCAATTTTAACTTCAGTTGGACTTTGGTCACCAAGATTTTTAAAAAATAGAGATGAACCTCTTATAATAGCCTGATCGTGCTTACCATCGCCTGCAAAGTCGCAGCCAGAAATTACTTTATCAGCAGAGTTGCCCCAGGTTTCAGTAACCGTCTCGCTGTCGCTGGATTGGCGCACCTTCCACTCAAGATTATTATCGCTGTCAAGACTAACCAGTGCTATATCGGTAATGCCATCACCATCATAATCTCCATAAACTAACTGGTCTCCATCCTGATGGCGGCCAAATTCAATTCTTTTAGTAGAAAGATCCTGTAGCTGGATATGATTTACATAAGTATTTGGTGAGTTATCGTTCTGTTTTTCAATAAGCCATATATTGCTTACCCCATCGCCTTCAAAGTCCAGTGCAGCAGGTACAGGTGTAGGTGTCGGAGTTGGAGTAGCAGTTGGTGTAGGTGTTGGTGTAGCTCCCTGTGCGTACAGCGTCCTGCTGGCAGCTACTACGCTTAAACTTAGTGCCAAAAATATGATAAAACTTTGCTTCATTAGCTCCCCCGATAGGTTGATTGTCGGTTACACTTCGGTCGCCTGCCGGAAAGAGATTGAGCAAGATCTGTTCCGACAGAGCAGATTTTTAAGGGGCTATCAGGTTTATCGTGATATATAATAATTTTCTGTAGTTAGAATAATTTTGTTAATGACTATAATGAGATGCAGCTGGAGACTAGGAATCTGTGTACACAACTGCTACGAAACTTGTTGTAACATTGCCCTCCACGTAATGTATACCTCAATCTGGTGTAAAGCTACGCCATCTTACTTCCAAAAAACCTGCGATACCACAGAAGTGTCACCATAATCCCCCAGAGCTCAAAGCCCAGGTTAGCCTGTCTGTTCTGATGCAGTGCCCAGAGTTTTTTAAGTTCTTGCAGATTATAAAGTCCGCTCTCCCTGGTGAAGTTGGAGTTAATAAGATCCGCACCAAATTCTTTAAGTCCAGATCTGAACCAGCGGTGAACCGGTATGCTAAAACCCTGTTTTCGGCCGAACTTATACCAGCCTGCATGCTTTTTAATATAGCGGCGCAGTATTTTTTTGCCCCGGATTGCATCCGCTGACAGGAAATTTCTGGCAAAGCTTACCACCTCACTATCTAAAAACAGAGGACGAACTTCAAGACCGTGTGCCATGCTCATCCGGTCGACTTTAACCAGAATATCATTCAGCAGATATTCATTCTGGTCAGCCAGCATAAGATCAGAGAGCCCTGGTCGCTCATTATCCAATCTGTAGCGTTTCATAAGCGCTATAAAAGTGTCTTCCGGATTAAAGTCAGCGATAATTTCAGGATTGACTAAAGCCTTTTTCTGTTCTTTAGAAAACATGCCATTCCAGGCGAAATGAGCTGCACCCGCGGGAAGATTCAGATTTCGCAAAAACCGATCAAGCATCTCCTGCAACCCTACTTTTTTCTCTGAAGCCGGCAACAGATAAACAAGC
>RFHI01000221.1 GCA_003696425.1 Candidatus Dadabacteria bacterium
AACAATTGATTTGTCTATCTGATTATTAAGCGTAAGCCTGAGCTGAAGCAAATTCAGTGCATCCAGCGAGCTGTTGCAGTAAGTAGCAAGCTTATAAATCTCAGGAGAATATGAACGCATTTTCTCAATGACTGCCAGCAGTTCTTTCTCAGAAGGCGTCTGCTGGTAATTGTGATAAGATAGAAGCTTTCTTTGACCGGCAAAACTATCTATCTTTTGACAGTCGACAGTCATATCAAAATCCACCAGCACTCCCTCTGAGGCTGCAAACTGCAGGATGGGGTCTTTTTTCAGATCAGAATAATTATTATCCCGGCCATAAACAGCGCGCGGAACTAATATTACTCTATCCCTGTAACCTGAAATAACATCGATGATCTTATCAGATTTTAACTCCGATATCGTATCCAGCCAAATTTCGAAATACTGATAAGCTGTTGCATTTGACCGCAGGATATCCGCGAGATCAGATCCAGCAACATTTCTTATCGGCAAACAATATTTAATAGCACTCATTCGTTCCTATACCTCTAACGCTTTTTTCATTGCCGCTACTGGCGCTTTAAATCCGGTGTATATTTCAAACTGTCGGACACCCTGGGCAAGTAACATTTCAAGCCCATCAATTGTCTTTGCCCCCGCCTGCTGTGCCTCTCTGATTAGTCTGGTACTACCGGGGCGATAGACAGCATCAAAAATTACCTGCCCGGGCCTTATTGCCCCGGCTGGCACAAGCGAGTGATCGCACGTTAGATCAAGCCCAACACTGGTCATATTAAGAATAATATCAAATACTGAAAAATCGAGATCATCCATCTCCACAGATTTACAGTCGAATTGTCGGGCCAAACTCTCTGCCTTTTCTCTGGTTCGGTTCGACACAGTAACATCTGCGCCGTACTTCTTTAAAGCAAAAACTGCTGTGCGGGCAGCTCCACCTGCACCAAGCACGAGAGCCATGCTGTTTTCAATGACAGTTTTGCCTCTGAGCGGAGAAAGGATGCCTTCTACGTCAGTGTTATAACCTGTCAACCTACCACCTGATACTGTCACTGTATTTACAGTACCAATAGCCTCTGCCTCTGGATCCAGTTCATTTAAGTAAGGTACAACTTTTTCTTTATGAGGAATGGTTACACTTACCCCTTGGTATTGCCCCTGTTTCAAGCCTTCAACAAAGCCTGTCAGCCTGTCAGGTTCAACCTGTTTTTTTTCAAAGACAAAATAATCCTCTACACTGAGCGCCTTATACCCGGCCACATGCATACGTGGGGACAGGCTGTGCTCTACCGGACTGCCAATGACAGCAAACTTTCTTATTCCCTGTTTAAAAGGGCTAATTATCAGATCTATAACATCCGCTATACTTCGACCTGAAGTATCAACTTCAAAATCTGCACAGCTTTGATACTGTTTTAAACGCTTTTGAAAAAGCTCTTCAGCCCTATCAGGATCACTAAAAAGAGGCCTGTCGTCACTATTTTTTAAGCGCTCCGTTACCTCACCGAATTCTACTGCCAACAGAATATTTAGAGCGCCCCCACTCTTAAGGTGCAGGATATTTTCCTCCCTTTCGACCACGCCGCCGCCAGTAGCTATGCAAACATTTTTAAAATCTCCAAGCTCCTTACAAACTTCACTTTCTATGGCCCGAAAAACCCCCTCTCCTTTAGTTTCAAAGATCTCCCTTATTGATGAACACCCAGAACGCTTCAGAACCAACTGATCAGTCTCAATAAAGTCGAGACCTAACTTTTCGGCTACTACTGGCCCAACAGTACTTTTGCCGGCTCCCATAAATCCCGTAAGTATTATCTTCATTGTAACCGAATTCCACTTTCCTGAATTACATCCCAGAACTCCGGGAATGATTTGGTAACAACCTGGGGGTTTTTAATTTCCAGCCCGGACAACCTGGCTGCCAGCATTGCAAATGCCATGGCCATGCGGTGATCCTCATAAGTATTAATCACCGCAGGATGTAAGCTGTTACTCCCTTTCACTTTAAGCCAATCAGGACCTCCCTGGACCTCTACGCCAAGCTTGCCGAGCTCACTAACAAGCGCAGCAATGCGATCAGTTTCTTTGTAACGCAGATTTCCTATACCCTTTATAACAGTAGTGCCCTCAGCAACTGCAGCAACAACAGCAAGTGTTTGTGCCGTGTCGGGCATGTTACACATATCAACGCTGACTGCCTTAAGGCCTCTACCAGCCCTAACACTGACCAGTGGTCGGTTAAATTCCATCTCTTCCGAAACGCTACAGCCCATTTTTTCAAGCACATAAGGGAAAGCTGCATCCCCCTGAAGCGAGTTGCAGGAAATGTTCCGGACTGCCACTCGACCACCGGCAATAGCGGCAAGTCCCCACAGGTAACTTGCACTTGATGCATCTGCTTCTACCAGAAAAGTTGAGGAACGATACATGTTGCCTGAAACTGAATAGCAGCTGGAAGCCGCCTGATTTAAAGTGATCCCGAATGCTTGCATACAGTCAAGCGTCATATTTACATATGATCCGGAAACCAGCTCAGCTCTAACCCTAATTTGGGGTCTCCCCTTTATATACGGTGATATCAGCAGAAGCGAACTTAGATACTGACTGCTTACCGAGCCATCAATACAAACCTGTTCTGCCTTCAACCGTCCGGTGCTTTTAACTCTAACAGGCGGGCAGCCTTCTTTGCCCTGATAGGAAATATCTGCCCCTGCAGAACGCAGCGCATCCACAAGTGGTCCAATCGGTCGCTCATGCATTCTTTCAGTTCCATACAGGATAATGTCCGAATCAGGTACCAGCGCAGCAACAGACAGCATAAAACGCATAGCCGTACCTGCAGCTCCCAGATAAATCTCTCCCTGAAAGGGTTCAAAGCTACCTTTACATCCCTGAACAAAGAAAGTGTCGCCATCGATCTTTATATCAATACCCAGCGTTCTTAAAGCATCGACCAGTATGCAGCTATCATCAGAGAGCGAAGCCCCTTCAATTACACTTTCTCCATCTGCGAGAGCTGCGCAGATTAGTGCGCGGTTGGTAAAGCTTTTTGACCCGGGAACTGACAACACGGAATTTACCGGGCCTTCAGGTGCTAAAAGCATAATCTTATCGTGATTCATATAGCTCGCATTAATATTTATTGGGCACTTAAAAACATCCTACAGATTCAAACCCCGCCCTCACACTTTCAGCATTAACCTCGCAGTCGTAAACAGGGTCTCCTATGCTCTTAAGCAGAGTCCATCTAATATTACCCCGTTCGTTTTTTTTGTCCTTTAACATCAACCTTCTTACAGCAGAAAATGCCAGTTGCTGCTGCAGAGTAATTTCAAATCCAGCGCCATTAACCAGATCAACAATCACATCGAGCTCATGTTGCGGCAGAAGTCCAATTAAATTTGAAATACGGGCCTCGACCAGCATGCCAAGCGCTACTGCTTCACCGTGTAAAAGTAGCGGCTCGTTATTTTGACCAACCAAAAGCATCTCAAATGCGTGCCCGGCCGTATGACCAAAATTAAGCACCTTGCGAAGCCCGGTCTCTTTTTCGTCCTGATTTACAATATCTGCCTTGATTTTACACGAACCTTCGATCAGTGCCTCTAAATCACAACTTAATATATCTCTTCCTATATTATTCTGAACAAGATTGAAATAATCTCCCCCGGCTATAAGCGCATGCTTTATAACCTCTGCCATGCCGGCGCGTAATTCTCTTCCAGGAAGAGTTTTTAAAAGCAATGTATCAATTATCACCGCAACTGGCTGCGCAAAAGAACCAACAATGTTTTTCGCGCCACCAAAGTTCACTCCAACCTTTCCACCAACAGCAGCATCAACCTGTGCCAGTAAAGTAGTTGGACACTGAATAAAGTCAATTCCTCGCATATAACACGCTGCAGCAAATCCACCGAGATCACCCACGAGCCCCCCACCAAGATTGATGACCAGCGACTTGCGGTCAAATCCGCCTGCTAAAAGTCTCCCCCAAATTTTCTCAAGAGAACTTACGTTTTTATGAGTTTCCCCCGCATCAATTACAATATCCTCTCGATTGCAATCTTCAGGAACATCTATTTGCTTAAGCCATAGCGGGGCTACGTTAGAATCAGAAACTACTGCTACTGAAGAATACTGGTTTATATTGACTAATTCGCTCAGCCGCTCCAACAGGTTGCTGCCGATATAAATCGGGTAACTGCCACCCGGACCAAGCTTAATAGCTATCTGCTTCATAGATCCTCAAAGGTAGAGCTGTCTCATCAGATCCTCGAACTGAGAAAAATAGAGGGCCTGCGGTCCATCACTAAGTGCTTTCTCGGGTTCTGGATGAAACTCTACCATAATTGCGTGTGCACCAACTGATTTAGCAGCCAGTGCCAGTGGGATTACAAGATCCCTCTGGCCGGCTGCATGCGAAGGATCCACCACAACCGGCAGATGCGTACGTTCTTTTAAAACTGGCACTGCACTTAAGTCTAGTGTTGTACGGGTAGCCGTCTCAAATGTTCGTATTCCCCGCTCACACAAAAATACCTGCTGGTTGCCCTGAGCAAGAATGTATTCTGCAGCATTTAACAGCTCTTCAATTGAAGAACTCATGCCTCTTTTAAGCATAACAGGCCTGTGTGCTTTACCCACTTCTGACAGCAGAGGAAAGTTTTGCATATTTCTGGCACCTACCTGCAGTATATCTGCTTTTTCAGCCACTCTATTTACATCTTCAGGGCGAAGCACCTCAGTAATTATAGGCATATCATAAGTTTTGCCGGCCTCAGCCAGCATATCAAGGCCTTCCCAACCCAATCCCTGAAAGCTGTAGGGCGAAGTACGTGGCTTAAAGCAGCCACCTCGTAATATATGCGCGCCATTTTCACGCGCATGTTTAGCACAGGCCATTACCTGGTCAAAGCTTTCCACTGAACAGGGACCGGCTATGACAGCAAAATTGCCGTTGCCAAGCTTAACACCTCTGATATTCAACACAGTGTCTTCAGGCTTGTATTCTCTGGAAGCAAGTTTGTAACTGCGAGAGATTTTTGGCCGCTTTTTGACTTCTTCAATACGCTCTGCGGGACTCTTTTCCTCCACGACCGGAAGAGTTTTGGGTTGCCTGCCATTTGAACCATTAGCATTAAGCGGTGAAACCCTAGTACGCTCTTCTTCGCTTATCGGGTAAGAGCCCAGAATTTTAATAAAGCGGCAGCTACGTGTAAGCTCATCTAAAGCCTGCGCTACTCTCTCCTCAGCTATATTACCTAAAAAATCAATGTAAAACATCTCTTCCCACGGATTTCCAACTATTGGCCGGGATTCCAGTTTGGTAAGATTAATAGAATGGGCATGAAATACCTGTAACGCCTTAACCAATGAGCCGGGCTCCTGTGATGTAGAAATTACAATGGAAGTTTTGGCCGGTATTCTAAGATCCACGTCACGCGCTTTCCGGGCAGCAATTAAAAACCTGGTGTAATTCTCTTCCTGGTCAGAGATATGCTCTTTTAATACATCCAAACCGAACAATCTGGCAGCTTCTTTACTGGCAATAGCTGCTATAGTAGGATCTCTTAAGTCCTTAAGCCGCTTAACCGACATGGCAGAATCTGAAAAATATTCAACACTAGCAGATAGTGAAGAAATAAACTTACTACACTGCTGGACTGTTTGTGGGTGACAGTATATCTTTTTAATGTTAGCAATATCAGCTCCCTCCAGGCCAAGTAGGCAATGATTAATTTTAAACTTTACCTCACCGGTTATTGACAGCTGCGTATGCATTAACAGGTCATAAACCTCATTAATACCACCTGACATTGTGTTCTCAATAGGCAACACTGCATAATCAGCCTGGCCTTTCTCAACCGCCTGCATAACTTCTGCAAACGTAGGACAGCCTAGATAAAAAGCCGGCCGCTGCAGATGTTTTTCAAAGTGACGCTGGGCAGCAAGATGACTATATGCCCCTTCAACTCCCTGAAACACAACGCGAATCTGTCTTTTTTTGCGATCCGGATCTGTTGTTTTTGACTGCAGATATTCGTGCTGTACCCGAATCGAATCATCAATAATTTCGTGAAAAATCTTTGTGGTAAAGTAGGCATCTAGCCCCTTCTCTTTACCAAATTGAATACGCTCAATTAGCAGCTTCTCTTCGCGCTCCCTATCCCGTACAGGCACACGTCCGACATCTTTAACTTTGATTATACGGGCACTGCATTCACGCCGTCTGGCCAGAAGCTCAATAATTTTGGAGTCGATATTATTTATCTCATCCCGGATAGCGGCTACTTTATCAGGTCCTGGTTTTTCATCATCAAGCTGTTCCTGATTTAATTTCTTGCTTTCCATCTCTCACCTGATTAACAAAATGAAAATTATCTCAATATATTGCCGAATTTAAAATCTCAACATTTTGCCCTGCTATTTCAAGGGGTTAAGGGTTTATGCAATTATAGGGAAAACATTAGATACTTTGGCGCTAAACGCCAAAGTAAAAGGCGGTAAAGTAAAAATACAAACTGGACTTTGCATTTGCTCTCATATTTTTAATCATGCAGCATTAGATGTAACTTGTCAAGCCTAGCCATCGAAATTAACCGTAGTGACTTAATGTTTTATTCCGTGGAGCATTTCTCATGTCTGAAGAAAGGAAAGAAAAAATTTTGAACGATGTTAAAGATCGCTTCGGATTTATTCCGAATGTTATTAACAAACTTGCTTTAAACCCGGCTGTTGCTGAATTCTATCTGAGAGGGGCCGAAATTCTTGCTTCCGGCCACCTTTCTCAGCCTGAACAGCAGCTTGTATGTCTGGCTGTATCAGCAGCAAATGGCTGTGAGTATTGTATGGCAGCTCATGCAATGACATGTAAAGGAGCTGGAATACCGTCGGAAGATATAGCTGCCATCAGGGAAGGAAGAGAACCACGCGATGCCAGGTATGCTAAACTGAGCAAGACTGTCCGCCTGCTAATAGAAAAAAGAGGCTGGTTAACTGAAGATGATATACTAAATCTTAACATATCACGTGAAGAGCTCTATGAAATAATAGCACTGCTAGCTCTTAAAACCGTTACCAACTATGTTAATCATATTGAACACACTGAAATTGATCCGCAATTTACAGATTGATAGACTGGTAAAAGAGGTTAAAAACTCGTAATTGTTGACCGATAGTTTGTCCTTACGCAAGTTGCCTTACAGCCTGCTGGATTTCAGTTTTCGGCAAGTAGGGTTGGATAAAGACCAGCTGTTTAGCGAACTGCAAATAACAGCATGCCGTATTAACCAACATCAGCCCAGGTACTTATTATTTCCTCCGCCTGTTCCTTAGGAAGACAATACTGCGCGCGACTGTTTTCAATACACTCCGTGGCAAAATTTTTCTCAGGATATTCCACTGAAAGGGTTCTCCCGGAAAAAGGTTCATGTGACTGCCCTTTTATTGACATCTTAATAAAAAACTCTCGCGGGGCCAGATTTACCAGATCAGACGCGTCAACTCTGGGATGAAGTTCACCGGACAGTACACTCGAATCTTCTGTGCTGGTTTTAAAAGCTACTATATTTCCTACGTTGCCAAATATAGTTTTTCTTATCGGTGCAGGTAATTGATCTAAAAACTGGTTTGTAATAGTCAGGTTTAGCCTATACTTTCTTGATTCACTTAAAATTTCTTCAAAACTGGCCGTAGCAAACTCGTTAAATTCATCAACGTAAAAGAAAAAATCCGGCCGCTCTTCAAAGGGCACGTTTGCCCTGGACATGGCAGCCTGATAAATACGAGTAATTATCATAGATCCCAAAAGTGCAGCGTTATCCTCACCTAGCAGACGTTTGGAAACCTTCATTAACAAAATTTTACGGGCATCCATAATCTTTCTGAAATCAAACTTGTTAAATGGCTGCCCCAGACTGTTGTGTAACATTGGACTACCGGCAAAATCATTCACTTGAGAAAGCAGCGGTAATATCACCGAATCGTAATATTTAGCATACCACTCAGGGAACTCCCTCTCCCAGAAATCTTTAACTACTCTATCTTTAACATTGGCTATAACAGCAGCTCTGTAACTTTCATCGAGCAGCATTTTTTTTATTGATAGCACTGTAGTCCATTGTGTACTTAATAGTGCCAGGATAGTGTATCGCAAGAGATGCTCCAGCCTCTCACTCCATTCGTGCGCAAATCTCAACTTAAAGATTTCTATCAAGCCGGCAGCTACGCGCATCCTGCCATCTTCTTCAACTAACTCGAAGGGATTGAGACTGGGAGGATATGAAGTATCAGATGGATCGAAGACGATTACGTCTTCAACTCTATGTTTTGGAACGAGCTTAAGAACATTTTCAACAAGATCACCGTGTGGATCTAAAACTGCAGCACCGTGCCCTTTTTGCATGTCCTGTGCAATTAAAAGCTCAATTAGTTTTGATTTTCCCGTACCTGAAGTTCCAAGTACGTACATA
>RFHI01000222.1 GCA_003696425.1 Candidatus Dadabacteria bacterium
ATCTATGCTAAGCTTCAAAAGCTTGAGCAGGAAGCTGGTGAACGCTTTAGGCCGGCAGAGGGAATTAAACTCAGGGCTCTCAAAAATAAGACATTTAGAGATGCGGTTCTGTAGATTAAGCCGCCTCTTTTTCCTTTTCTTTTTTATTTTCGTATGACCATTTGCGGCGCATGCGTTCGATTGCTCCGCCGTAGGCCTGTTCGACCTGATCGATTATCTGGGCCAGAATATATTGCTCATCTTCATCAAGTTTGGCCGGGTTGGGAAGCTGGCTGAGCATGCTGAAAGCGACTTCTTTTTCGTGAATTAAATATTTTGCTGCCTTTGAAATTTTTGCAGCTACATCTAGAATATTAAAGGCGTAGTGGTTTTTAATGGCAATTGCAAAGCTCGGTCTCAGCTCACGGATAATACCGTGGATTAGCGCCGGGAAGATCTCTCCAGGAAAGTTCTGGATACCGTAGCACCATCCATCAACTTCAATTTCAAATATTTCGTCGTATCGATCTTTTGGTTTGATCATTGTTCTGTTTCCAATCTAAGCAGCTTTGCGCTCATATCTTCGCTCAAGCCCGTCGTAATCTATCGGACCTATTATTCCTATGCGACCCTCAGAAAGTGCATCCAACTCAGGATTCTTCGCCAAATGCTCTGCTATCCTTTGCGCTGCTACCTCCTTGAAAATTCCTATTCCTGTAACGGTAAGATGCTCCAGCATGTTGGGATCATCAAAAAGGCCCCTTTTACGCGCTTCAACCAGTGTTCTCTGGTAAACTGAAAGAGCATAGGCACTCATAAGCGAGCGCCATAAAATCTTACCGTCATTACTAACCGGCTGCTCTCCTTCTTCAAGAGCTCCCCTGGCAAAAGATTCTATTCTACGGGTCTCTCCATCCCTTCCAGCCCTAAAACGGGGAGCGCCCGGTGCTTCAATATGTGTTAACGCCTCCGGATCGGTACTATCTACCAGGGGGCGTTCAACTGCCTTAGGTGCTGCTGCTGCACTAAAGTCGACCTGAACTACGTTACTTTGTTCTGCACCCCTATTTGCAGGTTCAGCACTTTCCGGGGCACTGTTTCCCCCTGGGCTTTCGGCCATAATAAACCCCTTAAAACAGTTACATTAAACCTCTGGGATAATTTCCTCAGTAAATGTTATGAAGGAGTTTAAAAAAAAAGTGCCTTTTGACCTTAAAGTTAAAACCCTGAAAATTCTGGATCTTCTACCGCTAATGAAAGTTTTTTAAGTCTTCCGGGAGCTTTCTCCCAAAAGCTGCCCGCTCTGGCACAGGCTCTTTAAGAAAATAATACCAGCCGCCAATAGACTAACTAAGAAAAATCCTGTGCCCTAGAACACTCCTTCACACCACGAGGTGTCAGTCACCCCGGGGAGTTTTAACTGGCTTAAAGCCTGGCGCTATAACCTGCTACACTTAGAAGAGATAATTGTTCCCCTAAGGCAGTTTGCTACACTTTTCAGAGCAGAGCCCGTCTGCTAATGTAACTGCTCTGATTTTTAATTTAAGCCCCAGGAACCGATGAAAGATAAGCTTATAGACGCCATAAGCACAGCCAGCGGAATTAAGCGCGAATCAGTAGAATCCGTGCTGGTACCGGCCCGTGAAATCGCCCACGGCGACTGGGCGCTCCCGTGTTTCTTTCTCGCTAAAGAATGGAAACTTTCGCCTCCTGAGTGCGCCAAAAAGCTAAAAGACTCATTAACTCTTCCTGAAGGGATAGAAAAGGCCGAAGCTATCGGCCCCTACCTTAACTTTTTCCTGGATCGCAAAAAGCAGGCAGAAAATATCATCACAAGGTTTATAAAAGAGGATAAAACAGCCGGCAGACGCCCGCCTAATAACAGAAACATAGTAATTGAATATTCATCCCCAAATATTGCCAAGTCCTTTCACGTTGGTCACTTAAGAACTACCCTGATTGGCCACGCCCTTGACCGAATTCTGCGTCACCTTGGGTTTAACGTTGTAAGCGTTAACCATCTAGGCGACTGGGGCACCCAGTTCGGCTTTGTCTATGCCGGCTGCGAACTATGGGGTAAACCTGATAACCCTTCAGTTGAAAGCCTGGTAGAACTTTATAAACGTGCCACCACCCTGCGTGCGCAGCAGGATGAAGGAAATGTACCGGAGGAAGATCGCGACAAGCCGGATGTTAATGAAATGGCGCGCGATTATTTTAAGCGCCTTGAGGCCGGTGAGAGCGAGGCCACTGAATTCTGGAAGTGGTGTCTTGAGATATCGCTTGATTACTTAAAATCAATGTACGCCAGACTCGGTGTACACTTTGATGAATACACCGGCGAATCTTTTTACCGTGATATGCTGCCAAAAATTGAATCAATGATTCGTGAAAGCGGCATTCTGGAAGAGTCACGCGGAGCGCTCGGTGTAAATCTCGGCAAAAAACTGGGCTTTGTAAGAATCTTTGCTGAAGACGGCCGCTCGCTCTATATAACCCGCGATATTGCCGCGGCAGTTTACCGCCACGATACCTATAAACCAGAGAAAAATCTGTACGTAGTCGGAGCACCACAAAAACTCCACTTTCAGCAGCTGGTAGCAATTCTTGAAAAGTTAAACCACCCTGCCGCAAAAGAAGTTGTACACATTCCATACGGGCACGTGCCGGGTATCAGTACGCGCGGCTCAAGCGGTAAAGCAGGTAAGATTGTTTTACACGAGCTTCTGGACGAAGCGCATGAGCGCGCGCTTAATGCTTACCGCAATGAGGTTACCAAAAAGCCTGAAGGACTCGATGAAGAGTCAATTGCTGAAGCAGTAGGACTTGGGGCGATATTTTTTAATTACCTTGCGCGAAGCAACATAAAGGACTTTCACTTTAAGTGGGAAGATGCACTTAACTTTCAGGGTGATACCGGACCGTACATTCAGTATGCGCTGGCCAGGTTAAACAGTATTGAAGCAAAGGCAAACGAAGCAGGCATTACGGCAAAAGAGGGCTTCAATGCCGAACTGCTGACAGATGATCAGTCCTACCAGCTTATATTCGAGCTGGCCAGGTTTGACAGTGTGCTCGATAAGGCTGCCACTGAGTATGAGCCGTACCATTTGGCGCTTTACCTGCTTTCACTGGCTAAAACAGTATCATCTGTATACAGAACGCTAAGAGTTGTAGGAGAAGAAACTGAGCTGGCTCGGGCAAGGCTTTCGCTTTTTGTAGCAACCCGTAATGTGCTCCATAGCGGTCTTGCGCTCCTGGGAGTGCCGCCAGTTGAAAGAATGTAAAGGAACAGGTAGGCTTCAGATATCGGGGTGTAGCTCAGCCTGCCCCGAAGAAGATGTCGGGGTGTAGCTCAGCCTGCCCCGAAGGGTAGCTGCCGCGAAGCAAAGCTGAGCCTGGCAGCTTTAAAGGAAGACCTGTATTGCTTTTTAATAGTGGTATAGGTGAATGTTAGTATTAAGCTGGGGCCCGTATTGGCTAAAAGTTAGATGGCCTGGGACTGGCCGGCAAGTGAAACGGGCGCACCGTTCGGTTAGCATTTTCACCCCGGATTTGCTCCGCAAATCCACCCCTGAGGGGTTGTCCCGAACGGTTTGTTGAAATTAGCTTAGCTGTTGTTAAACAAATGAATGTCGGGGTGTAGCTCAGCCTGGTAGAGCGCACCGTTCGGGACGGTGAGGTCGGAGGTTCAAATCCTCTCACCCCGACCATGATAGTTATTAATTGAAGAGACGGAGGGGTGAGTCGTTAACGCTTCGCATTAACTGGGATTTGCAGGGCTTATTTGTCAATCCATCAGGCCAGTAAACAAAATGAAAGTTCTTAAATTCGGCGGAAGCTCTGTTTCAACTCCTGAAAACATCTCCAGGGTAATAGATATAATCTCTCAGAGCGAAGATGTTCGCGCAGTGGTTGTCTCCGCCTTTGGCGGAGTTACTGATCTTCTGGAAGAGGCCGGACAGGCTGCCTCGTCGCGTGAAAGCTCTTATGAAATTACTTTTAAACATATAAGCGAACGCCACCTGCTAGCAGTTGAAAAGCTTATTCCAGCTGAACGGCGCAGTGCGATAGCTGTGGAAGTAAAGGTTCTTTTAAAAGAGCTTGAAGAAGCTCTCCAGGGCATCTCGCTTCTGGGCGAATTTACCGCGCGCACCCGCGATAGTGTTTTAAGTTTTGGTGAAAGGCTCTCTGCTTACATAATTTCTGAAGCGATAAAATCGCACGGGATAGATGCTGAATACCTTGATGCCCGGAATGTATTGAAAACAACCAGCGACTTTGGAAATGCAGTCATAGATATCGACAAAAGTTATTCGCTCATAACTGACCATTTCAATTCCCATCCTGCTCTTCAAATAGTTACCGGATTTATTGCCAGTGACAGCGAGGGGCTTACTACTACGCTTGGACGCGGCGGCTCAGATTATACGGCGGCACTTTTTGGAGCAGCACTTAACGCAACTCAGATTGAGATCTGGACTGATGTCGACGGTGTACTGAGCTGCAATCCACGCAAGGTTCCTGAGGCCTTTCCGGTCAGGGAGATGACCTTTAATGAAGCTATGGAGCTTTCGCACTTCGGAGCCAGTGTGCTTTATCCGCCGACCATGCAGCCGGCCATGAAAAATGCAATTCCAATAGTTGTAAAAAACACCTTTAATCCCTCCTTTGAAGGCACTGTGATCTCTGATCAGAAAAGAGATCGTGAATACCCTGCAACCGGAATTACTGCAATTGAAGATATAACGCTTGTAACCTTAAGCGGGAGCGGACTGGTAGGTGTTGCCGGTATATCAGCCCGACTCTTCGGAGCACTGGCAAAAGAAAATATAAGCGTAATTCTTATTACCCAGGCATCATCTGAGCACAGCATCTGCTTTGGCATTAGCCCTGAGCGCGCCCAGGAAGCACGCCTTGCCATTGAAGTGGAATTTGAGCTTGAAATGGCTGCCGGCAGAGTAGACCCGGTAAAAATTGAAGAGGGTCTTTCGGCAGTTTCAGTTGTAGGGGAAAATATGCGCCGCACTCCCGGTATTGCAGCAAAATGTTTTCAGGCGCTGGCACGAAGCGGAATTAATGTTGTCGCAATTGCCCAGGGTTCATCAGAGCTAAATATTACTGTGGTGGTTAAAAAAGAGGAACATGTGGCAGCGCTTAATTTGCTGCACAGCGAATTTTTTACAATACCGCGCAGAATTTTAAATCTTTTTATCGCAGGAACAGGCCTTATTGGTTCTGAACTTATAAGACAAATCCACTCCCAGAAGCACCTGCTGTCGAAACGCGGAATAGAGCTTAAAGTTATATTTGCAGCTAACAGCCGAACTTCACTTTTTAACAGAAACGGCCTAAAGACTGAGCATTTACTCGAAGATCTTAAAAGCTCCAATGAGCCCGGTGGACTTAATGCGCTTAAAGAGGCAGTCGAGTGCGCGGCACTCCCTGCCAGTGTTGTTGTAGATTGTACCGCAAGCGAAGAGATCGGGCGTTCTTATCTCGATTTTCTAAAAAAAGGGGTTTCAGTCGTGGCTGCCAATAAGCGCGGGCAGTCGGCAGAATACAGTTACTTCAGTGAATGCCGCAAAGCTGCCCGGCCCGGGCGCAGCAGGTTTCTGTATGAAGCCAGCGTGGGAGCAGGGCTGCCGGTTATAGCAACGCTGAGGGAGCTGCTTGCAACTGGTGATAAAATCATAAAAATTGAAGGTGTCCTTTCGGGATCGCTCAGCTTTATTTTTAATAACTTTACCGCTGATAAGAGCTTTAGCGATCTTGTAAAAAAAGCAGGTAAGCTTGGTTATCTTGAACCAGATCCGCGTGATGACCTTAATGGAAGCGACCTGGCGCGAAAATGCCTTATACTGGCGCGTGAATGCGGCCTGAAGGTTGAACCTGAGCAGATTGAATTAGAACCTATTCTTCCAGAGAGCTGTCTTAATGCCCCCGATATTGATACTTTTTACAGTGAACTTAAAAAAGCTGACCCGTATTTTCAAAACAAAATCAGAGAACATCAGGAGCGCTCAGAAAAGCTGCGTTACGTTGTGGAAGTAACTCCTGAGCATGCTGCCATTAAACTTATAGCTGTTAACAGCTCGCATCCATTCTATGCTCTTAGTGGAAGTGATAATATGGTATCGTTTACTACTGAAAGGTACCGCGAGCAGCCGCTGGTAATACGCGGTCCGGGCGCCGGAGCTGCCGTTACAGCGATGGGTGTCTTTGGAGATATTCTGAGACTGATCTAAATGAGTAAAACAGTAAGAGCACACGGGCCGGCAACAGTTGCCAATATCGGCTGCGGCTTTGATATTTTGGGAGCTGCGCTTAACTGTCCCGGCGATGTTGTTACTGCCAGAGAGGTAGATTCACCCACGGTTCTTATAAGAAAAATAGAGGGTGATGGTGGAAAGCTTCCACTCGATCCGAAACTAAACTCGGCATCAGTAGCAGTAAGTGCCATGCTGGATGCACTGGATAGACCCTGCGGCATAGAGCTTGAAATTAAAAAGCAGATGCCGCTTGGAAGCGGCCTCGGTTCAAGTGCGGCAAGTTCAGTGGCTGCACTCTGGGCAGTAAATACACTGCTCGACAATCCGTTTAGTGCCCTGGAACTGGTACCCTTTGCCATGCAGGGAGAAAAAGCTGCCTGCGGCACAGCCCACGCGGATAACGTGGCACCCGGCCTGATGGGAGGTTTTGTACTTATAAGAAGCTCAGAGCCGCCGGATATAATCACATTGAGCTACCCAGAATCGCTTACCTTTACTGTTGTTCATCCTCATTTTGAACTCAAAACTTCCGATGCCCGCCGCGTACTGTTCGAAAAAATTCCACTTAAATACGCCATAAAGCAATGGGGTAATGCTGCCGCACTGGTTGCAGGACTGATTAAAGAAGATACGGACTTAATTTCACGATCACTTGAAGATTTTATTATTGAACCGCAGCGCTCTACATTAATTCCCGGCTACAATGCTGTAAAAGAGGCTGCGCTTAAAGCAGGTGCACTGGGCTGCAGCATATCAGGTGCCGGTCCGTCAGTTTTTGCACTTTGTGAATCCGAGGGTGTAGCCACTCTGGCGGGAGAAAAAATGTCGGCAGCCTTTAAAGCAGCAGGTTTAAGTTCGGATATATATGTATCTTCTGTAAACGCCGAAGGGCCTCTAATTCTGGATTAAAGCTAATGCCTTTTTACAGTACCAGAAACAGAAATAAAGCTGTCTCACTTTATGAGGCGGTCTTAAAGGCGCTCCCTGCTGACGGCGGGCTTTATATGCCCTGTCAGATTCCAACACTTTCAGCAGAGTTTTTTAAAAACTTAAAAGGTAAAACTCTTCAGGAGATTGGAATTACTGTGGCCTCAACGCTTTTAGCTGAAGATTTAAATCAAGAGGTTATTGAGTCAGTTGTTAAAGCAGCGCTTAAGTTTGATGCACCGCTTGTTAAAGTCAGTGATAATATTTACGCCCTTGAACTCTTTCACGGCCCCACCCTTGCATTCAAGGACTTTGGCGCAGCTTTTATGGCAGCTCTAATGGAGCATTTTGTCCGTGAGAGCGGTAAGGAGCTTACCATTCTTGTTGCCACTTCCGGCGATACCGGTAGTGCCGTGGCACACGGTTTTTTGGGGCGAAGCGGTATCTCGGTAGTAATTCTTTACCCCTCCGAAAGAGTAAGTCCGCTTCAGGAAAAGCAGCTAACGACCTGTGGTGCAAATATTACAGCACTTGAAATTGAGGGCAGCTTTGACGACTGCCAGCGGATGGTAAAGAGTGCTTTTCTTGACGCCGAGCTTAACGCCCGTCTGAATCTTACCTCGGCAAATTCCATTAACATTGCAAGACTTATTCCGCAGTCGTTTTACTATTTTTATGCAGTTTCACAGTTAGAAGAGAGCCGCCCGCCGGTTATCTCTGTACCAAGCGGTAATTTTGGAAACTTAACTGCCGGCTTGATTGCAAAACGAATGGGGCTTAATATTGAGCGCTTTATTGCTGCAACAAATATTAATGACACTTTTCCGGAGTACCTTAATACCGGGAACTACAGACCGCGGCCATCGAAGGAAACAATTTCAAACGCCATGGATGTGGGAGCGCCAAGTAACTTTGAGCGAATCCTTGATCTGTACAACAATTCACACGGGGACATTAAAGAAGATATAGTTTCATTTTCATTTGACGATCAGGCTACCCGTCAGGCTATAAGAGAGCTTTACAGTGCCTGCGATTATCTAGCAGATCCTCACGGCGCAGTTGGCTATCTCGGCCTTAAGAAATTTCAGGAAACTGGTGGAAGCCACTCACCGGCGATATTTCTTGAAACAGCCCATCCGGCCAAGTTTAAAGAGACTGTAGCAGAAGCTACCGGCAGCTCGATTGCGGTGCCTGAGAGGCTCAGGCGCTGTCTTGATAAGCAAAAAATCACGGAAAAACTTCCTGCCAGCGATAAGGCCTTAAAAGATTTCCTTTTATCCGCCAAACAAGGCTGATAATCGAACGATTAATAACAGAAAATCCTGCAATGGCCTGTTTAATCAGGCGGATCGGCGACATTAAATGAGCCTCTCTCTTTTCAGGAGCATGCGATCTGCTGCTCTTTATATAGCATAACATATAATATGGTAGTCATTCCCAGAATTAAGTCTTCACTGGATCGGGAAGATACTCGGG
>RFHI01000223.1 GCA_003696425.1 Candidatus Dadabacteria bacterium
AAATTTGCATTTACCGGCAGAAAAACAGATTTGTGGAATCTCCCACCGATTCCCAAGTTGGGGAAGGAAGGCTGGCCTGCAGACGACCCGAACGATAGGGATGATTTATAGTTGGGCCGTGAGTGCTTGAATCGCGAATTGAGTTACTACGAGGCAAGACTGACGACCGAAGAGTACTGGTGCTCGTCAATTTTATATGAATGCGTCAGTAATTATGACCGCCAGGTGCAATGAGCTGCCTGTTTCCTGATCTCCAATCACGGCAGCGTACATGCCAGGTCCAGGCTCTTATTTTTTAAAACATGTAAATTCATTTTTGCGGCGATCTTAGCGTATTAAGACAATACTCCACCTTACTTAAAGCAAACCGGCTATAGTTGGCAGGCAGCGGCTGGAAAGGGGATTGCCAAGCGAGAAGTCTATCATGAACTAGCGTAAGTTTTTTACGCTACACTCCTTATGCTATTCACCATAACGTTATCTGGAAGCTGACCCTGGATCGGCGGTGTATACCGTCTCCTATTCAGTTACAGAAAAAAATCATCGGAAGGTGATTTATTCAATCATAATACGAAGCGTGTAGAACACGTTTGACTCTACATACTCATTTAAGGAGGTTTTATAAAATGAAACAGATAAACTTACTATTCGCTCTACTGCTAGTCACAGCTTTTTGTCCTGTATCTTCCTCCTACGCATTGGACAGTTCCACTCAACAGCTGTCTACGTCAAAGGGAGGTGGAGGAGTCCAGTCCACCGAGACCCAAGCCCCGGCCGTCGAATCGAAGTATTACTGTAAGCGACAGGGCCACACTGGCATATGGTGCAGATGTACCACAGCCACCGGTTGTAATGAATTGGGTGGGGACATACAATTTATTGAGGACAACTACCCTCGCGTTCACTGCCAACAGAGGTCCGGTTGGAACAGTGTCATTGTTACATGCTCATGGTAATGAGCCCGTTAGGTGCAGTAATCGATCATATAATATAATGTGGTTACAGCACTTGGCGTAGTCGTGCCGGAGATCTATTACGATAGATCTCCGGTTGCTTGGCTTCGGCCGCCTACCACTGGTGCCTACCAACTATACCCGATTTGCTTTAAGTAATTTGAACCAGTATCTTAATAGGATAAAATTGCAGCGAAAAAGGGTTTAAATCGCTTAAAGCAAGGGTTGGCGTTCAGCCTCCTGTGATTGCTGATACGGGAATAGGAGTATCGGCCTACTGAAGTTTAGTGCTGCCCCCAAGTGCCTCGAATTTGAGTTTTAAGTTCAGCCAGGAACTCTAATAGCGTGAAGACTCTAATCGGGTATAGTAATAAGCCGCGGATAATAGCTGTAATTCACTGATAATACAGCGCTTTAAAATTCAGCGGTCTGCACCCGGCAGTTCATAAAATAGGCTAAAAACAACTTTATTAAATGTTTTATTCCTTGTTGTATTGCTGCCGTGATTAACTGGCCTCTAATGAAACTTTATAAAACATCCGGGCTTCCAACGCTTCCGGTAGAGGCTGTAGTGAAAAAGCAACCGTTAATCAGGCTGGTAACGGGCTTTTTCCTGCTGGCAGTGCTGCTGCTCCTGGTAGGCGCTATTGCTGTCCTGTGTCTGCCGATGTTTAGCGAATGGTTGCCTTCTGAACTTAAGGGCTGGGGACGCTATCCGCTGATTGCGGGGGTGCTGCTTTTTACAGTTTTGTTTGCCGTTATTTTAAGATCGTTTTTTCGCGCTTCCAACTGGCTTTTAAAAGTTACACCAGACAGCTTGCTAATTAAGTTCCGCTCCGACTATAACGCCCAGCTTCCAGAGCCGCATCCGACTGTACTCGAGCTTAATTACTCCGAAATTGACTGGGCGCGCTACGCCCGTGAATGGGTGCGTCAGCCGGGGCTTAGCAGTTCTTCAAGCGCGTACTACCGCGCCCATTACCTGGAGCTTAAGCTCAATCTTGACAACCAGGCGAAAGAGGCTCTTAGCGAAGCCCTGAAAAAGGAAATAAACTTTAGTTCGCGCGATGCCGGAGGCAAGACAGTTTTTAACCACTACCCGGTAAGATTTGAAAATTCCATTCTGCGGGTGCAGTGGTGGGCAGGCCTCAGGCCGCGTATAACGAGCCTGCTTGAGATCTTAAAATTTAAAGTCCCAACTGAATTCCCGGTGGAAATCGAAAAAGATCTCTCACAAATTACCCCCGGCGAAGTGGAAAAAACAGTGCAGGAGCTTGTTAGCAAAGGAGATAAGCTTCGTGCTCTTTCACTTGCGCGCCGCCACTTCGGTTTCTCGCTGGCAGAGGCCAAGGAGTGGGTAGAGAGTATAAGCTGATTTTAGTTTCATCTATTCAGCCGTTGTTGTGGCACTCCTAATAAGTGCCCAGCCCAGAAATCCGGCTATCAGCGAGGCAAAAAGAATACCCGTTTTCGCCTGTCTGATGAACTCTTCGTTATCAAATGCAAGGTCTGTGATAAAAAACGACATGGTAAAGCCTATGCCCGCAAGGGCACTCACACCAATAATTTGCCTCCAGCTCGTTCCGGCAGGAAGCGCTGCCAGGCCGAATTTCACAGCCAGCCAGCTAAAAAGAAAAATGCCGATAACTTTGCCCAATATAAGGCCAAGCATAACTCCTGTAGCAACAGGACTGAAAAGAGTTCCGCCAATTCCGTCCAGCGCAATTCCAGCGTTAGCCAGTGCGAATACGGGAATGATAACAAAGGCCACCCACGGATGGAGTTTATGTTCAAGTCTCACAAGCGGAGACTCTACCTGGCAGCATGCCTGCTCAATTGCATGCACTGCGCCGCGTTGCGCCTGGCTTGAAATAATGTTATCGCCCTGTGCTCCGCTAGATTTAAAAACTTGTAGAAAACCTTCCACATTCTCCACAAACTCCGCGGCATTGATTCTGGTGCGGGCTGGAATGGTTAGAGCTGCCAATACACCCGCTATAGTGGCGTGCACCCCTGAAGAAAGGAGCGAAAGCCACAAACCAATTCCGGGAAGGAGATACAAGAGAGAATTTCTTGCCCCCAGCAAATTAAGCACCAACATGCACCCCCAAAAAGATGCTGCAAATAAAATTCCATACCACCAGAGGTCACCTGAATAGAAGAGAGCTATCACCACGACTGCCCCCAGATCATCAACAATAGCCAGTGCTGTTAAAAATACCTTTATTCCCAGCGGCATCCTTGAGCCGAGCAGGGCCAATACTCCCAGGGCAAACGCAATATCTGTGGCCATCGGTATGCCCCAGCCGTTTAAAGCATCTGTGTTGTAGTTAATATATATATAAATCAGTGCAGGCATCAGCATGCCGCCAAGCGCACCCGCAATCGGTAAGAGGGCCTTATTTAGGGAGGACAGCTCTCCTATTAGAACTTCACGCTTAATTTCAAGGCCAACGACAAAAAAGAAAACAGCCATAAGCCCGTCGTTAATCCAGTGGGAGAGATCTTTGGTAATGTTGAATCTGCCAAAACCTATGCCAAATTTAAGTTGCCATAAGGAAAAATACTGGTCGCCCCAGGCTGAATTAGCCCACACAAGTGCGAAGACCGATGCAATAATCAGTACTATCCCGCCTGAGGTGGCACGCCGAAAGAAGTGCTGGAACGGACGCACTATCCTGCGAACAGGGGCAAATCTAAAACGCCTTAATCTGGCCATGGACATCTATGCTAGCTTAAAAACAGGATGACTAAAGACACACTGTGATGTTTAGCGGCCAGGTTAGCAAGTCACACTAAAATATGTAATTATGAAGAGTGATTATGGCAGACGGGCACGGGGACGAAACCCAAAGTGTCCGATAACCAATTCTCTTCGGGTATCTTTATTAAACTAAAAAGGATCTAAAGTCTTATTTTAGTCTCACCGGTGTTTTGAAAGTTAACTTCAAAATGGGATACCAGCCCGGATGCTGCTAGTACCCGGTGAACAGCAGCTTTAACCTTGCCGCTACCATGCCCGTGAATAATCACCGCCCGCTTTTCTCCGGCCAAAACCAGGTCACTTAAAAACTGAAGCGTAGCCTCCTCGGCTTCACGCACAGTATAGCCGTGCAGATCAATTACCGGCCCGGTGGAAGACTGTTTTTTACGTTTTACAGCGATTTTATCTGTTCCCTAAAACTCAAGCCCCAGAAGATAGTCTCGGCCTTTCCATTTTGTGATTTTAAAATAAGGTGGCAGATCATCAAATTCTTGACCGCCAGTTTTAACTCTTGCAGCATATACTTTAACAGGAATTGAACCACCTGTAAGCAGTCGCTGCTCGGAGGATTTAATTAACCTGCCTTTTGAAATATACTTAAGCGCCTCTTCTGAAAAATCAATATAGTCTGGATCGTCCATTGAGACCGCCTTATCAAAATCGCGGCGCTGCTTTTTAATTTCGATCTCTTTTTGAACACCGCCGGTAAAGGATTGGCGGGCCTTGAATTTACTTATACCCATTTTCTTTAACTGAATATCTGCTGATGTAATGGTCACGCTTTCGTAATCCTCCCAGGAACTATTCTTAAGAGCTCTAAAGGCTTTCTTAATAAGCGCTTCTTCGCTGTCAGGAGCAGTAAATTTATTACAACCGCTAAGGATCACTGCAGACATAAATAAAGTTAAGATCGACTTAATCACCGGTAATTTTCCCTTTAAGGCCACATAATAATAGCAGTAATGCTTAGAAAATATTTAGAAAAATCCAGCCCCTGCCTTTTAGTAATAATTTCAGGGGAGAAAAGCATAATTTTTCAAAAATAAACGCTGTTAGCTTGATTCAGACCTGTAAAGGGCATATGATCTTAGGTCGTAACCCATTGAAATATCTTAACAGGATCTTAATGCGCGATACTTTTCTGCCATTTTGCCTGCCGGGTATCGGCCAGGAAGAAATTGAAGCCGTAGCGGCGGTGCTGAAATCCGGCTGGATTACTACAGGGGCAAAATGCGCTGAATTTGAAAGAGAGTTTGCCC
>RFHI01000224.1 GCA_003696425.1 Candidatus Dadabacteria bacterium
AGCGCTGGCTTTACGGCTCCCTGTAATCGAGATACTTAGTCCCGGCGGTATTTGCAAACACCCGCGGGATATTGTCTCCATCAGCTCTTACAATAACCATGTACGGTCCCCGGCATAGATAATCGAGACCAACCCGGTTAATATTCTTAAAACTTGAATTAACCATTACATCCAGCTTTACCCCCCAAAGTGCTGAAGGCAGTTTGCCGGTTTTAACCAGTGTGTTAAATTTTTCGGCGGCTTTCATCTCACTCATAGTGTACGGGCTCATAGGATCCCAGAGCGGTTTTTCGTATTCCCTTAAAGCTATTCTTAAATCAACATCGTCTATCCTTTCCCGCCCGCGAAGCGACCCGCCGTACCAGCCAAGCGCTTCTACTTCAGGCATATGCTCAAATATCTCCCGCGCCAGAGTAAGCACATCAAGAAAGCGCTCTTTCATTGCCTCGCCATCCAGCCTGCCGAACCTGTTGTTTTCCAGAGTTTCGATAAAATCTATAACCCTGTTAAAAGCCGCTACACCCTCGGCGTGACCGGCATGAAACTCTCCAGTGCTGGATGATTGATAGAGACCAAAAAGAGCGCTATCCGGATTAAAAAGGTATCCACCTAAATCCTTTACCAGCGCAAATTCAGGAAGCTTGACCTCTGGTTGAAACGGCCCGTTTGATACCGAAAATCCGGACTCGCGGGTTTCTTTACCTGGTTCAAATTTTACCACCAACACCCTTCTTTTTTCACTACATCATGTTATTGACTGCATAAAAGGAGTTGTGCTTATAAAAATCCCTCTGTCCTGTCAAGGAGATACCGGGCAAGCCTACCTGAATGAAATGTATACCCCCTGCAAATAAAAAGGCTCAAATCCTTTCGTTTTAAATTAAACGTGGTCGGGCATCTTCATTTTCCAAAATTATATTTGCTGAAGGAACAGGGATTAAGCGCAAGCAGTGGTGGGGTCATGTAGGGCAGCAGGTGCAGCCGGTTTATTGGCTGCACATTGATCTCTGGCCAGCGAGCTTTATTTTTACACCAGGCCTGCGCCAGGTGTACTCACCGGAATGAAATCCCCTCAGTTCTACCGTGCCCGGTTCGGCTGTCGTAGTCACGGTCCAGCATTCTTATCTTTTCTACAATTCCGGCAGCAATTTTATTGGCTTCTTTTTCAGTTAGCTCAGGGTTTTTGCGGTAAGCAGTCTTAATGGCCCCAGGAATTTTACCATAGCTGTTTTCAAAAAAATCCAGATGGTTTTTTTCATGGCGGGCAACATTTTCTAAAAACTTCCGCCAGCGCTTTAAAAGACCTGGATCAGTATCTGCAGGAGCACTCCAGCGCGGCATTGTAACGGTAATTTTCTTCTTTAGCCTGGTTTTATTATAGAGAGGTCTTCCGTTTTTATCATACGGCCAGCGCCAGGAGAGATACCAGCCGGTGAAGGCGTCCCCACGCCGGCCATAGCGGTCAAGCGGGCCTTTTGCATTCATCTCTTTTCTTAACTCCGGGGCAGTGCTTCCCCTGATATCATAAAACTTGTATTCCAGATCTTTAACCTGGTTAAATCCGAGATTATCAAGCACTTCTTTTGACCAGTTATAGCTTTCGCTCTTATAGCGCTCCGAACTATCACAGACAAAAATCCCGCAGCAGAGCGCTGCTGCCAGCACCACTGCAAAAACAGTTATTTTCATCCTGAGCTTCTATTGAATAATGAACTCGGCAAAATAGATATTTACTACCGGCCCCTCATCAAGTCCGGTCGCCTCGTTAATAGCCTCAATAAGCTCTTCTTTTAAGGCTTCTTTACCTTCCTGGGTAAGGACTTCTTCAGCGGTTTTAGACGACAGCACCCTGATCACTGCATCACGTATTTGTGGCTCTTTTTCTCCTAGCACACCTGGCAGCCCGCCCTCGCCTTCACCGCCGCCTGAAGCTCCACCGCCATAGGCATGACCACCACCTTCACCTTCACCGCCCATTACAAGCTCAGGGTCATATTCAAGAATCAACTTGACCTTAAGAAAGCTGCTGTTGGCAGAGAGATTTACTATAAAGGTATCAAACTCCACCGTTTCATAGTGCTTCTCCTGGTGCTCCTCGACCTGCTCATCTTCGCCCTCTTCTCCTGAAGAGCCGCCACCGATAAACGCAAAGGCAACGCCGCCACCAACCAGTAGCAGCACTACTGCGCCTATAATTATAAACAGCTTCTTTTTACTCTTGGGCTTAGCACCCTCTTCACCCTCTGCCTGCTCTGTTTTTTCCTCATCGGCCATTGGTCTTTCCCTCGAAGTAAAACCGTATTAGTCAGAAGACACTGCTGACATAATTTTAGATTCAGAGAGATTATCGGCAGATTCAAAAGAAGTATGCTGAACTCAAGGCTAATTGCCTGTACATATTATGTAATTTAGCAGGGGTGCCACTCCTGCGGCAATTTGCCAGCCGCTGTCCCTGTGCTATCTTCTAACAACTTCCGGAAGTTAACTAAATGAAAATTCTGTTTCTGGCACCACAACCATTTTTTCAGGAGCGCGGCACTCCGATAGCGGTAAGGCTGGCTGTAGAGGTACTGGCAGCACGCAGAAACGATAAAATTGACTTGCTTACTTACCATGAGGGACGCGACCTTAAAATTCCAAACGTAACTTTTTACCGCATCAAACCACCTGCCTGGGTAAAAAATATCTCACCGGGTATTTCCTGGAAAAAGATACTCTGCGATTTTTATTTCTTAATCAGCGTACTTAAACTTGTAAATAAAAACCGGAATCACCCCTACCATCTAATACATGCAGTAGAAGAGTCAGTCTTTATTGCCTGGCTGGTAAAGCTTATCCACGGCATTCCTTATGTTTACGATATGGACTCTTCGCTTGCACTGCAGCTTACAGAGAAGTGGTTCTTGCTTCGGCCTTTAAGGCCTCTCTTTGTATTACTTGAGAAAATTGCCGTAAAAGGCAGTACAGCGGTAGTACCTGTCTGTGATGCTCTGGCTATTATTGCTGACCGGCACGGTTCAGAAGATACACAGATCCTGCGTGATATCTCGCTGCTTGATTTTGGTGACAATGATGAAGAGGCCACCGATCTTCGAAAAGAGCTCGGCCTGGCTGCTGATGAACTACTGGCAATTTATGTTGGAAATCTCGAATCGTACCAGGGAATTGATCTTTTGATTGAAAGCTTTGCCCGGGCGTTAAAAGAAGATATTCCTGGGCATCTGGTTATTATTGGGGGGCGGCCGGATCATATTGAAACTTACCGGAATAAATGCAGGCGCCTTGGACTATCTGAACGTGTGCATCTGGTCGGCCCGCGTCCGGTTACAGCGCTTAGCGGTTATCTGACCCAGGCTGATATCCTGCTCTCACCACGGGTACGCGGCAATAATACACCGATGAAAATTTACTCCTATCTGCATTCCGGCAAACCTATTCTCGCCACCAGCCTTCACACTCATACTCAGGTCCTAGATGATGCGGTAGCCTCTCTGGCAAAGCCGGACACTGCTGACTTTTCTCAAGCGCTTGCTAAACTATTTAAAGACAAAGAGCTTCGCACTACTATTGGTCAAGCCGGAAGAAAGCTGGCGGAAGAGAAATATACCTTTGAAGTTTTTAAGAAACGCCTTAATGAGCTTTATGACCGCATCGGGAAACGTCTTGAGCCGAACGGCCAGAAGGAAAGCTCACTCCTGCACAGGGAAGTGTCTTAAAAGCTGGAGCTGCCCTAAGAGCGCGCCCAGTGCGGTTTCAACCCTTAACTCGCGCCGCCCGAGTGAGATCATCTGAAAACCGAGATCTTCAAATTTTCTGCGCTCATAGTCACTCCAGCCTGACTCAGGCCCAATAGCCAGAACGCCAGCACCATCCCAGCCCGCTGGCCGCGCTGAAAGAGCTGTCTGCTCAACCGGCGCGCGCGGATCTGCAATGACTTTTAGGGCCGTATTAAACTGCTCGGTAGCCAACTGCTCAGGCAAGAGATCCTCAATAAAGGGATTAAAAAGGGTTTCTACCCTAACCTGTGGCGGCACAGAATCACCGGCCTGCTCAAGTCCCTTTACTATCTCCTCTGTAATAGCCTGCGGCTCAAGAGTTTTAGACTGAAAATAGCTTTTTTCTGAGTTTTCACTACGTACAAAATAAAGGTCGGTCACACCCATAGTACTGCAGGTCTGCAGCACCTTTTTAACTGTCTGCGGACGCGGCACTGCTACAATAACAGCAAGCGGAACCCGCGGAAGCGGCTCCTCATTAAACCAGGCTTTGAGCACAACCTCCTTTTTGTCAACGCGCTCAACACAGCCGCTGCCGCGGCCAGCACCGTAAAGTAATGCACGGAACTCATCCCCCTCTTTTAGCCCGTGAAAGTCCTTAAAGTACTGTGCCCGGCTACCAGTTAAAACAGCCTTTTCACCATCTTTAATCTCTTCAGGCATGATAACCAGGTAATTCATAAAAAGCTCCTAAAAAGAGGCTACGCAATCTTTCGGGCAAGTCTGCGGTGTCTCAGCACACGGACAGCCCTGGGCCATACAAACCACCTGCTGGCACTTGCCATCTCCACACTTATTTACACAGCCACCTGAGCCGGCAGTCTCTTCTGGCTCTTCCTTTTCCTGAAAAATCTTACCTTCAGGTGTAATACAGCCCGGCGGTTTAGTTTTAAGGGTAGGGTATCCGGCCGCAATACACTCTTTAAAGCTGGACACTCCTCCACCGGCCTGAGCCGAACACCCACCAAGTAACCCTGTAAGACAGCACACTAATAAAATTAATCTCATCCGGCAGGCCTCCAGCACCTGCATAAAAGTTACAGAGAATTTTCCAATCCCCGTAAGAATACAATAAATAGGTCGATCCCTAAATAAAGTTTACATAACCAGGGGCTATAAAATTTTATAATCTCTCCGAACAAGCTAATGATAACTCATCGTTAACGGCGACGTGAGCGTATACGTTAACGCCAACGTCTACGTCGACGTAAACGTCATCCGCCCTAACAGCCGGATGCGGACATACCTTACATATCCTTACCAATAAACTATCTCTCTTAAACTTATCTCAGAGATGCTCCAGATTGCAATAACAGCGGCGATAACCTGCTAGTATTTATTATTGAAATAGGACACCGCTTTAACTTTCCTGTTATCTGCGGTGATTCTGACAACCACCGTTCTGCTGCCACGGGGAATTCCCGTGCCTGTGGAGGAACTTTTACGAATGAACTCGCCTGAACTGTTGTCTGCTGCCTCTAGTGTAAGCCCGTCATAAATCCAGACCTCATTTCCTGAGCTGTCTCTACGAACTAGCGTTGGTTTTCCAAGCAATCTGCTGACTTCAGGTGCACTCATACCAGGAGTTATCACTGCAGGGGCTGAAGTATTTTTTATCTCTGCAGCAGAAATAACTCCTGCCCTTTCAATGCTACAGGCAGCCACTAAAAACCCGCATAAAATTAAGACCGTTATTCTAACATCATTTACAAACAAAGAGTCGCTCTGGAATACTTTCAGGAATTTTATCGCACGCATCTTAGCTCTCCCGTTTTTCAGGGGTACCTACATAATTTTCACGGCCACCTTGATGTATTAAAAGTTTATGCCCCTTAGCGCCTAAAAGCAAAAACTTTCTATAGCTTTAGAATAAGATTTTCTGTGGTCAGTTTAGCAGCTTAAGAACCCGGCGGGCCTGTTCTCTGGCAGTTGTGTATTTTGTACTAAGAACTTCTATATAATTCCCGTTTCTCCAGATCTGTTCCTGTCCGTAGAGTTTTATGCCGCCTGCTGCATTAACTCCTTTGGCCGGTAAGATTCCGGCTTCAACACGCACAATCTGCTCACGCTTAAAATTCACAGACGGTACTATCGTATTAATATCATTAATTGCAACATCAATTTCTGGCTCGGTTATTTTCAGCTGATCCGCGTTAGAATTAAAAGGAAGATTCCAGGTGCCGACAGCAAGCTCACCCTTTCGCGGAACGATAAAAAACAGACGGTTCTCAGGGCCCTCAAGACCAACAGCATACTCAAAGGGTGCGTTAAGATTAAAAACAAGATTAAAAGACTTACACCAACCGTTTACTCTTAGGCCGGTATCGGGAACTTCAAAAGTCTTCAGCCAGGGCCCACTGGTATTAATTACATAACTGGAGCAAAGCGCCGTATCATAACCATCACGCTCAAAGTGCACCCTTAGTAAATCCGCATCAGCTGTAACTTGCTTTACCGGACTTTGTTCCAGGAGATCTGCTCCGGCCTCTTTAGCTCTGTCAATGAGCAATTCATGAAATTTACTGAGATCCACTATTTGCGCATCCTGCCAGAAAAGAGCCCCCGCCCCGGCCAATTGTTCCAGTCCGGGGAGTTCCACTTTTACAAAACCGGCGTCAACCAGTGATGGCTTTTTCAGTTCAGAACGTACACCACAGGACAAAATTCTATAAAGCAGCGCGCCCAACCCTACAAAAAGACGACTTCGCTTTAGGCTATTTTTCGAAAGCGGCATAATGCATGAGAGCGGCTCTATCAGTCCCTGGCCTATTGCTAACAGTTCGGACTGAGCTTTAACCGATTCACGAATCCTGGCAAAATCCATCTGCTGCAGATAACGCAGTCCACCGTGAATGATACGCATACTGTTGGAAGAGGTGGCTCCAAAAAACCTTCCCTTTTCAAGCAAGAGAGTTTTATAGCCCCCGGCTGCTGCAAGCTCTGCAAGCGAGACCCCTGATACTCCGCCACCCACTATTATAAGATCATAATCAGGCATAACAGCTGCCAATTCTCCACAAGACTTTTAAACTGGTAAACCGTTTACAGGGGTCAAAAGGGGTACAAACTTCAGAGGTTAGGTACAAATCCTCTGGTCGTCCGCAGTGTCAAAACCTAACCGGTTTTGCAGCTTTTGTGAACGGTTAATGTTTTCACCCCCGATTTGCTCCGCAAATCGACCCCTTCCTGTCCCCCGTAGCCTTGGCGAAGGGGGAAGGGGTTGGCATACAACTTAACTGGTTAGCCAGCAATATGGCTTACCCCTAAACTGTTACTTAAACTGTTCCTATTAATGCAACAAAAATAGCCTAAGAGCAAAGATGAGAACTGGCTGTTTTTTAAATTAAATGACCTGGGAGATTAGAACCTCCCGCTATTATTTGACAGCACAAAAGGACGGATCTAATGATCACAGCAGATTGCCTTCAAAGTATTTTGGAGAAACCCGTGATGAAAAGCCTCTCTTTATCTGTTGCAGTTTGTGCGCTTACTCTCGCCCTTTGCCCGGCTTCACTTATTGCCGAAAGAAAAGGTTACATTACAAGCCGTCCCTGCCCCTACAGCTGCCGCACGGCCGGGCTTAAGAAAAAACACTGCCGCGACTGGCGCAAGGGCAATATGTGTTTTGTAGAAGATCTTAGAAAGCCCCCTGCGAAAATCAGAAGCAAGGGGTACGTTACCATTAAATTCTGTCCTTTTTCATGCGACACTGCAGGAATAAGCCGTGCCTATTGCCGAGACTGGAAAGAAGGCGACCTTTGCTACGTTGAGGATCTTCGCAGAGCCCCTGCCCCCGTTGCAGCGCCAACTCCTTTCAGGCCAGCAAACCCGGTTAACCCGACAGTCAACCCTCCGGTTACTGCCAGCACTGGAAATAGCGCTGAGTGCAGAAAGATGTCGCGCTACGATATGGCCCGTCCATATATAAATATTGATCGGGTTTATCAGACCGGCAATTTCTTTAAAGATAAAGTTAAAGTACGCGGCTCGGTAGAAGGCATTTGCCTGGTTGAAGCCGGAGTGTTTGAAGAGGGCCGCAAAGTCAAGAGCATTCCAGTAGTTACAACCCGCGATTTCAGGCGCTACGAATTTGAAGCTGTAGTGCACTCAACCCGCATGCCGGAAGTAAGGGTATATAACATTAATGGCGACCGCGACGTACGCAGGATTGAGTAAGATAAAGCCAGTTTACTGGCTGCACATTTATTGCCGGACAGCCAGCTTTGCCCTCCACGCGGCTTTGATCGTACTTACTCACTCTTAGTTATCCCCCGGCTCTGTACTTAGGGCCGCCTCCCTCGCGCTGCGCTCAAACGCAAGCTCAATCAGCCTGTCTATCAGTTCACTGTATGAAACACCGGCCTCTTCCCACAGCTTGGGATACATACTGATACTGGTAAATCCAGGAATGGTATTTACCTCATTTACCACTACGCTACCGTCTTTTCTTAGAAAAACATCAACCCTGGACATACCCTCAAGCTTTAATAGTCTGTAAGTGACAAGGGCTGCTTCGCGCACACTCTCCCGCTCAGATTCTGTAAGATCTGCAGGGATTATAATCTTAGCTCCATCAGCATCAATATACTTGGCCTGGTAAGAATAAAACCCGTGCGTCTCAGAAGAGACAACCTCGCCCACTCCGGAAGCCTCAGGAGCGAGATTCCCCAGTACTGCACACTCAAGCTCACGGCCTTCAATGTTTTCTTCGATTAAGATATGAGTATCGTATTTAAAAGCTTCTGTAACGGCTGTATCAAAACTCTGGCGGTCTACTACTTTACTGATCCCGACAGAAGAGCCCATATTGGCAGGCTTTACAAAAAGCGGACTGCCCAGGCGTGAAGTAATCTGATCGTAATCAATACTCTCTTTCTCTGCCACAGAACAGCTTACAAAATCAGCTACCAAAATGCCGCCATCGCGTAAAACGCGTTTACTTAAGACCTTATCCATGCACAGCGCTGAAGCAGTAACTCCCGGGCCCACAAAGGGCAGGTTTAAAATCTTAAAAAGCCCCTGAACAGTTCCATCTTCGCCGTATGGTCCGTGAAGTACCGGGAAAATTACATCAAGCTTTTCAGAGATCTTTTCGCCAGTTCCTGATACCAGTACAGCGCCTGAGCCGTCCGGTCTTATAAATATATCCTTTTTTATGATCGCTTTTTCCACATCTGCCGGCGTACGACTTCCGTCAGCAAATTGCTCAGGATCTATTAAGTTCCAGAGCCCTTCCCGCCCTATCCATACCATCCAGATCTGATAACGGGTCTTATCAATTGCCTTATACACATTAGCAGCTGACTGAAGAGATATCTCATGCTCTGCAGATCTGCCGCCACATATTAATGCCAGAGCGGTTTTATCCATTAGCTGCTCCTTTTAGTCCGCGCAATTAACATATTGCCATGTAACCAGAAAAAAAGATCATCCAGTTTTACAAAAAAAGCAATAAAAGGATAAAGCAGGCTGTAAAATCGGAAGCTTTTTTTAAGCTTAGAGAGATCGCCTCCGGTAACAACGTTTCCTTTACGTGTGTGTGCCTTACCCTTTAAGAGATCCAGTGCAAATGTTATCAGCGTATCGACCAGCACAGAAAAAAGCCTTGAAAAAGAGCGCGTCTCAAGCATGTTAAAGTACGGATTAAGCAAAGCTTCCAGTTCTTCTCTGGAATAGCCCGGTCTTAAATGTCCGTGGGCCTCGTCTGTCTGTCCGATGGCAAACCGGAATTTTCGAAGCAACCCCTCTTTAGGATTGGGTACAATTACGATCAGCTCGCCACCCGGTTTTATGACTCTAAAAAGCTCTTCTATAAACTTCCGGTCATCTTCAATATGTTCAAGAAAGTCCACAATTACTATCAGATCAAAAAAACTGTCAGCATAAGGCACACTTTCAGGGCTGATTTGTTCTACACGCTCCCCTACAAGGCTACGAATAGATTCAACTGTTTCCGGAATAAGATCTGCGCTGTACCACTTACCGCCGGCTTGCCGCAAAAAATAGCTGATTACTCCATTATCAGAACCGATATCAAGGCACACTTTTGACTCCAAAGAGCCGATCATATCCATGATCATTGCGAGTTTTTTCTGCTTAAGCGGTGAGCGCTTAAATAATTTTACCGGCCAGGGTTCACCTGATTTTGCGTCGAAAATTGTCCCGGAATCCACTCTATCTTCTGCCAGTGACATGTCTTTTAAGCCTTGCAATAGTATCTCTTAGCCAGAATTTAAGTGTGCGCCGGCGGTTATTGAGCCATAAAAACCAGTAGCCGCCGTCTCCCAGAAAAAACTCAAGCACCAGCCTGCGGTAGCGCGGAATAAAACAGAAGGCATGGCTTAACATATTGGCTTCGGTTTTTATAAACTGTATGCCGCTGTGCCGCGGAAGTTTCAGCCCGTAAGGTCCGTAAGCCGGTATGGCTTTACCCTGGCGCCGATGCGTTTCAATAATTCTAAAGGCCCGCCAGCGCTTTTCAGATGCCATGTGGTTATTACACTGCAGCGCCTCTTTTCGGGTGACAGTTCGTACATTAAGAGCACCAGACTCGCGCACCGCCTCGAAAACCTCCTTACCGCGTGCGGTTCTTATGAGCGCAAAGCTCCAGCCCTTGTAAAAATCCACATCGTCTTCAGGAGGAGGCATCCAGGGATCGCCAACGGAAATATCCGCAAGGTCGGAAAGCGCGTCAAAACAGGTAAGGCAGCGGTGCGGAGTATACAGCCTGTAAAGAATATTTATTACTTCCATTGACGAGGGCCGGTAACCCTGGCGATCGCCGAAATATACAGGATAAAGTGTGCCGTCATCGAGCTCGATGTGCGGTGCTCCCGGGTGTTTGCCGATTCTGGAAATGAATCTCTTTGCCCGCTTAGCCTTCTCCCCCAGACTGTCCCAGATGGTTTCAAATGCTTCGTGCTCAATTGCGGCGTGACAAAACAGGCCGATAGTCAATACAATTCGTTCTTTCAAACGCTGATCAAGCTCAGCTGCTTTAATGTATCCGTGAATCTGGCAGGGAAGTCCAACCAGCACATAACGTCCCTCCATTTCGCGAATCTCTGAAAAGACGCGGTTCGTCGGAGCAATTGCGTATTTTGACTTAGTTGCCGAAAGAAGTTCTTCTTCTGTGCGTGCAACGATTGGCTTGCCGCGCCAGAGTTTTACCGGATCGGAGACAATTACAACTGCCCCGTCAATCTGGCCGTTTCGCATAAGCTGACGTAAAAGTTCAGTAACAAGCCCGCCACTGGTGGAAAGCTCCCTCAGTTTACTATCGGTCGAATGTGCAATTACAGCATCGAGAAAGTGGCCATGGGTGGATTTAAGATCACCCTCCTCATTAAAACGCTCCCTGTGCCACTTCAGATAATCAAACTCATCACCGGGACAAACGCGCACACACAGGTCGCAATCGGTACAGGCTGAGAGATTTTTTATACGCGGGTATTCATCATCATCAGTATCAAGTACCGAGGTGGGACATATGCCTATGCATGACCCGCAGCGGTGGCAGAGTCCGCCATCAACAATACGGGCCAGCGCCCTTAAGGCGCGCGGCTCTTCAGTTTCAGGCGGCCAGGGCATACGCTTAAGAAAGGGACTTTCACCTCTAAGTGGCGCTTCCTGCGGCAAAATCCTGAGGCTTTTACGGCGCGGGAAATCTGATTCTTTTTTCTCTTTTAAAATTTGCATACTGCTGCGAGCATATCCCGTAAGAAGAGCGGCTTCAAGTCTAAGTGGCAGCAGTTCTCTTAATCTTTGCGCCGTAAAGCCATACCAGCCCCGATACAAGCAGCGCACCAGATAGGTGCTGCAGGCCAAGCTCGAGAGTCAGGTTATCGGCTATCCAGCCTACCACTGCCGGAGAGAGCAGTGTGCCGAATAGATTGATCATAAAAATGGATACCCCCACTGTAAGGGTTACATACTTTTCAGGACAGAGCAGAACAATCACTGAATTCACCGGGGCAACACCGGCAAAGATAAAAAGCTCGGCAATAAAACATGCCACAGTAAAGATAATCTTATCGCCTGTTGTAAAAGCCAGCAGCATAAAGGGCACTCCGCAAAGCGCTGTTACACCTATATAGCTAAGCATTGTTGCTGCAGGGTCTCTTCGCCCTGAAGCCAGATAGGATGCAAACCGCCCGCCAAGAAATGTGCCCAGAAAGCCTGCTACTACCAGTGTGATACCAAAGTAAGTTCCGATCTCCTGAGTGCTATACCCAATGCTTTCGCCGTAAAAACTGATAAAAGCAGCCACTCCGGCCAGCGAGTAGGTATTAAAAACATAGCCTCCTATCAGGCACCACATTACCGGTGTTGAAAATATAAGCCTGAACCCCGAGCGAAGGTGGATATCCGAGGTATCACGATCTGCTATTTCTGAAAGCCCAAAGAGCCACAATCCCGCAATAATTCCGGGTGCTCCGGCAATTACAAAGGCTGTATGCCATGAAAACGCTGCAGCAAGCAGGCTTCCGCTAACATACCCGAGAGCTGAGCCGCACGGTATGGCAGCATAAAAGAGTGCCAGTGCTGAGTTCAGCTTGACCGGATCTTTAATGCGATCCTTTAAATATCCAGGTGCCATTGCCCCGAAGCTGGCCTCACCGGTTCCGATCATCAGCCTGGCAACAATCAGGCTAACATAGCTGGTTGTCATGCCGGTCATAATGGTTGCCAGGCCCCAGAGCAGCACTCCGGCAGCCATAAGCCGCGGACGCGGCAAGCGGTCTCCAAGGTAACCAAAGAGTGGAGAAAATATAATGTATCCAGGGACAAAAGCGCCGAAAAGGAGTCCACTTTCGAACTTGGTGAGCTTTAGCTCCTGTTCTATCAGTGGCAGCACTGAAGCAAGAATATATCTATCCAGATAACTTAAGAGATTTGTAAGGCTGAGTATTACAAGTAGCGAGCGGCTCATAGTTGTTTACTGTCTACATATCTTACAGCCTGTACAAACTTTGAACAGACCTTAACCTTATGATTAGTCAGCATAAGATTAGTGCATTGTCCTAATAGTGATCTTTACTCATAATATGCAGGTAACAAAAACGGTTGGTTAGGGTTGGCAGGATCTTTGCTTCTGAAATCTGGCAGGCAGGGATTGCTATCCTCGCAGGTAACCCTCCAGCTCGCAGAGGCAAACCGGTTAACGGGGAGTATTAAACATGGATGTGTTGTGCATTACTTCGGTGATTGATGTTGTGAAAGGACACTGCGTATTCTATTTTTGAGGGTGGCTCATGCAAGATAACATAATCAGGCGTCTTTTTTCATCGTTTAGTGATTTGGAACGCGCTATTAACAGCGCGCGCCGATCACTGGAAAAAAAGGGTGCTATTCCCGAGGAGATTGTCAATCGGCTTAAGTCCTATGACACGATTCTTGCCAAGCAGCGAAAACTTGCAACTGATCTGTGTGTACATATCAGTAACGGTGATTGGGATGAGGTCTCACGGCACGTAAGTTTAATCAATGGTCTTTCGGCCATGATTCGTGACGATGCCCGCGCGATTCTCTCAGCCCTTTCACTCAACTCTGACCCGGCTGAGGATCACGAAAAAGACCTGAATTTTTGTTAACTGCTTTGACAGTAAAACAGGCAAAGCTTGTTAAGAAAGAGCTGCTGTGGGATTATTAAGGAGGTACTCAGAATTAACTAAACCCTATTAATTGCGACCATTCCGTGGCCATACGAAGTAAAAGCCCAGGAAGTTCTAATCCATCCTTACGGCGCGGCGTCCCTCGAGCCCTGCGCCGTTTTTTTTATTCATCCGAGAGCGGCATTGCCATGATTCTGGTGATCTTTATAGTCTCACTTGCGACTATACTTATTACCAATCTGGCCTATTCCACTCATCTCAGGATGAGAACAAGCCAGTATACCAGCAACTCTCTTCAGGCTGAGTACCTGCTAAAATCACTTACTAATTTCGCCAGGCTTTTAATTCAAGCGGATCAGTCACAGACAGCTAGCAAGAAAACTCCCTGGGGGCTATTTGCCGATGGACGTGCAGTGCCACCTGAACTGCTTGACATAAAAACTCCTAATATAAATCTCGCTATCGAAATTCAACCTCAGAACGCCAAGCTGCCAATAAATCTGGTAATGACCAAAAGCCAGGCCGGCAAAGTAGATCACAGAAGAATTTTTGTACGCTTATTTAAATTACTTGGATTCGATAACGATCAGGAAGAAGATCAGACCGGATTTTTCCCAAAGCGGGTATTTAGCCCGGAAGAGATGGTAGCAAATCTGATAGATTACATGGATACTGATAAACAGTCTTATAATGCTGCTGATTTTGCCAGTGGCATTGAAAGCGAGCTGCCAGAGGATTACTTTCCGGGTAGTAGGATCACCCGCTTTAAGGAGCTTGAAAAAATTCCCGGCTTTACTCCTGCCCGCCTCAGAAAACTTCAGCCGCTTGTTACCACCGATCCAAATTCCTACCAGATCAATATTAACCTGGCACCAAAAATAGTTCTGCAGGCTCTTCACGATGACATATCTGCTGAAGATGCACAGGGAATAGTAGATTTTAGAAACAGCGATAATGGCCCGTTTAATATAAACGTATCAACACAGCTTGCGACTCTTCTGGATCAGTCTGTTGTGGACAGTATTCAGAGTTTACTGACTGGATACAGTAAGAATTTTCAGGTTCTGACTAAAGTTGAGTACGGTACCAGTACTTATTTTATGCGCACCACCCTGTCCAGGTCCGGTAGTGAGCTCCCAAGAATCACGTCTCTTGAGCTTTTTTAACTATTTTATTCCAAGGCCCGGCAGGGTGAAGGGCTTATATTGCAATTTAGTTAAAAATAACCGATAATCGCTTACTCTGAGCGGCAATAGGAGTTTTTAATAGTATTTTCAAATAATTATTAGATAACTAGGTCAGTCCGATGGCAAAATGTAAACTTTCAGGTTCATCAAGACAGTGTGGTCACCGCGTAAGTCACGCTAAAAACCGCAGGAAGCATGTATTTAAGGCCAACATCCAGAGCCGCAGAATTTTTGTTCCCTCCGAGAATAAGTACGTACGCGTAAATGTTTCCACCAGGGTTTTAAGAACCCTCGACAAGCTCGGCCTTGAGGCAACCCTTAAAAAATACAATCTGACGCTTAAGGATATTACGGCGTAAAAACTTAAAGCCGGATCTTTAGTATGGTGCGTGGCTGTCAGTGGTTACAGCTGCGGTGTAACTATGAATATATCAGCTGCAAACTGTGCTTTTGCGCCCGACTGACGTCGGGCGCTTCCTCACTCCCGCACTATTAACTTATCTCCGGGGTAGATCAGGTCATCATTCAGGTTATTAAGTGTTTTAAGCTTTCTCACGGAAACCCGATGAACAGCAGCAATACGCGAAAGCGTATCGCCGGGCCGCACAATGTAAGGCTCAGTGTCACGCGCCAGCTCGGCGAGTTTTTCGCGCGGAGTATCCGCCGGAAGACGCAGAACATACCCTGCCGGCACAGCATACCGGCCTGACCAGACCCTCTCTTTTAAAGCCGGATTTAAAGGCCTTATTTCATCCGGTGTTACATCAAGAATCTCACAGATTCTTTGTATGGTGTGATTCCTCTCAAGCTTAAACTCCTGCCAGCGGAGCGGCTCAGGCTCTCCATTTTGAATAACCAGCAGGCTGCGCTCCGCTGCAAGCTCCCGTACCGCCAGAAGCTCAGCATAAAAATTAGCAGATGCAAAGCCGAATCTCCTGAGACCACGCTCATCAGCCTGGGCAATTATATCTTCAATTCTATCCGACCCCACCCTTTCAATAGCCCTTCTAATCCCATAAGGGCCGTGATTGTAAGATGTAATTGCCAGCGGCCAGCTTCCAAGCGCCTGATAAGCATCAATCAGGTACCTTGCTGCAGCATCAGTAGCCTTTACAGGATCAAGCCTCTCATCGAGAACTCTGTTTACAGTAAGCCCGTAACGCCTTGCTGTAGATCGCATAAACTGCCACATGCCGCGGGCTCCCTTGTAACTTCCTGCATTGACGTCATACCCGGATTCAATTACAGGAAGAAGCGAAATCTCTTCAGGCAGATTGTACGAACATATAATCCCATCCACTATTTCGCTGTACAGCGCTGTACGCTCAAGTGCCAACTCAAACACATCACGCATACCGCGCTGCGAGCGCACCATCCGCTGAGAGCGGGCAGCTTCATTTAAAAGTTCGGTCCCTCCAGGCAAACCTGCAAATACCCGGCTGAGCTTCAATTCCAGCTCATTCTGCGGAGTCTCCCCATGTGAAAGCCTCTTCAGTGCGCTGAATATTTCTTTACTCTTTTCTTCAACCAGCTTTTCACGAAAGGCCTCATACTGCTCAGGAGGCAGAGAATCCTGCGCTGCAGAAAAATCCATACGATCATATTCAATCCAGGGATAAGCACGGTTATGAAATATCTCAACTGTTTCAGGAGTGCGAAAAACCGATTTCCAGAAATCAACCCGCGGACGGAGTTCAGCCGTGACAAGTAACTCCGGATGGGGCACAATTAACCGTGAAACCGATGAATCAGGTTCGACAGCCACTGCCAAAGCTGTACTGCCTGCATCACCCACTTTTAAGGCATCGCCCGGTGCCGGAAAAATAAGTTGCTGGAAAACACCATTTACCCGCCTTTCAGTTGCAGGTGGGGTTAAGGCTTCCAGACTATCTGTTTGCCCTGCAGTGCCAGTAACAGGTGTACCTCCCAGCAGACTAGCAATCAGGGCACCACTTATTCCCTCCTTTAAGTTCATACAGCAAACATCCCTACACTGATTTTGTTGTTATAAAAATACCCGACAGAAGCCATTTAAGCAAAAACACTGGCAAAGAGACCATTTCAAAGCTATTATGGCTACTATTATTTCAGGAGTTTCAAGATGTCCATTGACCAGTCAGTACTTAACAGCGCCTGGGAAAAGCTTGCCCCACAGGTTGAAAAATACTCGCCTGAAGCTGCCGTTATCCTCGGCTCAGGCTGGGGAAAAGTAGCCGCAGCCTTTGATATAAACGACGAGATTGATTACAAGGAGATTCCCGGCCTTGGAGAGACCGGCGTGGAGGGGCACAGCGGAAAGCTCGGTTTCGGATCGTTAAATGATGTGCAGACAGTAATCTTTCAGGGCCGCAGGCACCTCTATGAAGGCAGCGGCTGGACACCTGTGGCTATCCCCGTGTTTCTTATGAAAAAACTGGGGGTTAAAAAAGTACTCATTACAAATGCAGCCGGCGGAATTAATCCCGAGCTTAACCCCGGGGATTTGATGATTATTCGCGATCATATAAACCTTCAGGGCGATAATCCGCTGGTTGGCCCGCATAATAAATTCTGGGGAGAGCGCTTCCCTGATATGACCAACACCTGGAATCCCGGACTGCGTAATATCATTAAAGATGCTGCCCGGCAGGCCGGCCACGAGCTTATCGAAGGCGTCTACGCAGCAACCCGCGGACCGGTCTATGAAACTCCGGCAGAAGTAGAAATGATAAAAAAGCTTGGTGGTGACGTGGTTGGCATGTCGACCATTCCCGAAGCTATTCTGGCCCACTCAGCCGGAATAAAGGTGGCAGGGCTATCGTGCGTTACAAATTACGCGGCAGGCATAAGCCCAACTCCGCTAAGCCATGATGAAGTAACTGAAACTGCTGCTAAGGCGCTTGATAAGATTACTGCTATAACCAGGGCCATCTGGGCCAGGTTATAGCCATGCGGGCCACTTCCCTAATAAGATCGATAAAGATTGAATAGCCTGCCCCATCCGCTACAATGGAAGTGATAAATTGGTAAATAAGGGGTAAGAAAATGTCGCCACTCGGGCAGTCCGTGGACACAAAAACTGCTAAAGAAACAGTTACAGCAAATCCTGAGCTTAAACGCCGGGAAGAAAAGATTATTGCCAGTTTTGAACGGCAAAAGGAGAGTTTCAGTTCGGCACTTGAAAGGCTCTCTGATACTCTGACAGGGATATCCCGTGATGCCCTTGAGCTTCCACTTCTCAGAGCTTCTTTTACGCTGCTATTTGAACGCGTATGGCTTAATAGCGCCCGCCTCGCTATGGCCTCCGATGATCCGATTATGGCTCAGGCCCTAGAGTCCGCTGGGAGAAATCTAAACACCGCAATTAAAAAAATGGATCAACGTGTTAAGGAACACGGTGGATTTAAATCAAAAAGTGCTACTAAAAATGCCCTGCACCGTGAGCTGCTTAAAACCATAGAGGAAGATCTTGGCCAATACAAAGGGTTTTATCAGCAGGTGGACAGTAGCCTGAGAGAATTAAAAAGGTTTTGTCAGCGGACTCCCGATCATGTGGTTGCGCCTGAACTAAATAGTGCTCTTGAAGACACCTTAAAACAGTTTGAGTCCGCCAACAGAAAGTTGTCTCTTCATCGATCGTCCAATATGCTGAATGGGAAAATCGATCCGGGTGCAGAATTAGAAAAAATATTCACAGTTGTCAGGACAATTGCGGAAGTAGAAAAAATAGCTGAACAATTTTTAGGAAGCAAAAATCAAATCTTAAGAGCTGTCGATGACCTTAAAGAAGCCGAGCTGACACAGCTAAGAGAAGATTTCAAAAAACGTACGGCAACACCCGCCACCCCGGCAGTCGCAGAACCCGACAGACCATCAATGCCCGCTCCCGTACAAAAGCCTTCAGCCCGCTCAGAACGCCGCATTCAGCAGAGAGCAGAGCGGCAAAAACTGGCAAAGGAGCTTGGGATTGACGTGAAAGCCGGGGACACTCTGCCCCGCGGTATCGGCATAACAGCACTGAAAAAAATGGTGAGTAATTTTGAAAGGACCGGCCTGCCGCCCGGCTATTTCCGGTATATACTCAATGAAGATCCAAACGCCTTCAGAAAAGCCCCGAAAGATCTTAAAAAGGCAATTAACGAGTTAAAGGAGATTACATCAGCACTGAAAGGCTTGGGGCACTCTCCTGAAGATTTCAGGTCACTCGATGAAATGCGCACCTACGTCAGAGAGCAGCGCGGCCGTGGAACCGATCAGAGCCACTCCAAGCCCGAACTGGTTGACAAAGCCATTAGTAGAATCTCTGAACGAATCCGCCGGGCAGCACCCGAAACATTTACAGAAGGCAGGTTTAATCCGGAGGCGGCAGCACAAATTTTATTGCACGGCTTTACTGACGGTGCTGCGCTTTATACCGGCAGGAAACGAATCAGCGATACAAGAATTCGCGCGCAGATTAAAGCAGCAATAGGAGACGAACACTACAACAAACTGTCACCAGATCTTTCTGCTTATCTCTCTCTTTTTATTCGCCATGGCCTACTAATTCATAAAAAGAACAGCGGTTATGCCCTGTGTTCAAGCCCCTCAGCACCAGCTGATAAAGACTGGCAGGAAGTAGTCAGGGCGCTGTTTGATTATGTAGA
>RFHI01000225.1 GCA_003696425.1 Candidatus Dadabacteria bacterium
CCATAAAGGTCTGGATTAAAATTGAAGCCGTAAATATTGGCTATGAAATTGCACGTGAGAAAAAGCGGGCTGTTGAGCTTGATATGCAACGTAGAGAGCTTGCTCTTCAAAAAAGTGTACTCTTAAGGCCAATGGTGCTTAAGGCAGCTGCCCGAGAGCGCTTAAATTTGGGGGAGTTTGATCCACAACGGGCAATTAAGATTATTTATTAATCAGTATGGCGGTTATAAAAAAAAGAAAAAAACGTTTACCAGAGAGGCTGGGAGAAGGAGCTGTTATTCCGGCAGTTCGGCGGCACAGGCTCTGGGTGGTTTTTTCGCTCTCACTGTTATGGGTGGGTATTGTTATATGGCGGCTATACAGTATTCAGATTGCTGATTTTGAGACCTGGCAAAACTGGGCTTTAAGACAGCATTTTTCAGTTGTAAAACTTGCGTCTGAACGTGGACCGATATTGGACCGCAGCGGACAGATCTTGGCGGTTTCAGTGCCGGCCAGTTCAATTTACGCCAGACCGCGCCAGATAAAGGATAAAAACAGAGTTGCATCGGAGCTTTCAGAGTTACTTGGGATAAGACGCAGTATAATTTTGGAAAAACTTTCAAGCTCAGCACCGTTTGTCTGGATTAAACGTCAGTTGCCCCGCATTTATGCTGAGCGTTTAAAAGGGCTAAAGCTTGCGGGGGTTGGTAGTATGCTAGAATCGCGAAGGTTTTATCCCTACAGCAGCGCGGCCGGAGTGCTTATTGGTAAAGTTGGTATTGATGGAAATGGACTTTCAGGTATTGAGCTGCTTTATGAACCGCGTTTACATAAACCGTACCATAGAGCAAAGGTCTACCGTGATGCGCTTGGAAACTTAATTGATATTACTCCGGTGTCAAGTGCTGGGGTATTGAGGTTACCCAAGGGGAATGCTCTGCAGCTTACAATCGACGCGGAGATTCAGGCTGTCGTAGATAGCGAGCTTGAACTGGGTCGCAAGAATGCTAATGCAAAATCAGCTTTTGCAGTTATGATTGATGCTGATAGCGGCGATGTGCTTGCCATCAGCCAGGCTCCACAAATAAACCTTAATACTTCTATAAAACATTCCTCTCAGGTTCTGACAAATTTGGCTGTAGAGAGCGTATTTGAACCAGGCTCTATTTTAAAACCAATTGTTCTCGCTGCCGCACTGGAAGAGCGATTAGTTTCCTTAAACAGCAAAATTGATTGTGAAAATGGCGCATTTCGAATTGGTCGTCATGTTATCAGGGATGTCCATCCAGAAGGTATTCTGAGTGTTAGAGATGTTATCGTGCGCTCCTCTAATATTGGCATGAGCAAAATTGGAGCTATGCTAGGAAAGAATTTACTCTATAGCTATTTAAGACGTTTCGGACTGGGTGAAAAAAGTTCTCTCGGGCTTCCAGGGGAAAGTGCAGGAATTTTACGGCCCCCTGAGAAATGGGCAACTATTGATGTCGCCACGCATTCTTTTGGCCAGGGAGTTGCCGTAACACCTCTTCAAATCGTTAGAGCTGTTGCGGCGATAGCTAACGGGGGAAAGCTCCCGAGACTTAATCTCTTAATGCGGGAAAATAACATAGAGCTTAAACCCGTTATATCGGAAGGTACTGCCGAAAAAGTAAGGCAGGCGATGCTGGCAGTTGTAGAAGATCCTCACGGAACAGGGAAAAGGGCTGCCATAGATGGAATACTGATTGGCGGTAAGACAGGCACCGCTCAAAAACCAGTCAAGAATGGGCGTGGCTACCAACCCGGGGCTTATATAGCCTCGTTTGTCGGTTTTGCCGATGGGGCCAATGCAGGCATAAACAGGAGGCTGGTACTGCTGGTATCCATAGATGAACCCGATACGGATTCCATATACGGCGGGATCTTGGCAGCCCCGGTCTTTAAACGCATTATTAAGAAGAGCCTGTATATTCTGGCAACCCGAAAAGAGCTTAAGACACCCGGTAATAAAGATAACCTGGTCCTTGCAAGTTATCACGCTGGTGCCTGACTACTGAAGCTACTAACGAATTGAAGACACAATAATAAACCCCCTATTGTGCAGGTCGTTAGCGTAACGGTTGCATGCGTTTTGCACCCGGCATAACTATTTTTTCAGTGCTGCGCCCTGTTTTTTAGGATACTTTATTTTTACCCGACTAAAGTATACTCTTACTGTCCTGTAAGATAATGATAACACCCGGTAATACTTTTACAATCGCGGAACTGGCTGCTGAGCTCGACGGCGTTTATCTCTCCATTGAGGGAGGAGATATCGAACTGCCGTATGCGTCCAGTAACAGTGAAAATGTCAAGGACGGCCTCTTTGTAGCAATTGCCGGCAGCCGCTTTGACGGGCACGATTTTATAGATAAGGCTTTTCAAAACGGAGCGCGGGCCGTGCTGCTCTCTAATCCTGAACGGCTGGGAACTAAGCCTGGAATTATTGTGCCTGACACACGCAAAGCTTATTCGGCCCTTAGTGCGCTCTACTATGGTAATCCCTCTAAAGAGTGTAAGGTAATAGGGGTTACAGGCACAAACGGCAAAACCACCACAACTTCTATAATTTATGAGTTTTTAAAAAACTTTTCTTATTTACCGCTAAGAATCGGAACACTTGGAGCAGAGGCCCAAGGGATTATAAGCCGCGGGCGTGGACTTACTACACCCGATCCAATGGAGCTGCAGGCATTAATCAGGGAAGCCGTTAACGGTGGAGCCAATGCCTGTGTGATGGAGGTATCCTCACATGCTCTCGATCAGGCCCGTGTAAATGATATTCAGTTTGACGTTGCAGTTTTTACCAACCTCACTCATGAACACCTTGATTATCACGGTAACATGGAGCGTTACTTTGATGCCAAACGCAGCTTTTTTCATTTACTAGCTGAAAAAAGCGGTTCTAGTGGTGTTGCTGTAGTTAATGCTGATTGTCGTTATGGTAAAAAGATTGTAAACGAAATACGGAGTCTTAAGCTATGTGATTATTCTTTTGGAAGAACGGAAGGGTGTAGTTGGCAGATAGTAAATTTTGAACAGGATATGAACGGCAGCGCGATCGCATTAAACTTCAATAACAGGGAGTTTACGCTTAAGACCAACCTGATCGGCCGTTATAACGCTGAAAATCTGGTTGCTGCCGTGGCAGCCTGTCACGGAATTGGCTGCAATCTGGATAAGCTGATAGCTGCAGCAGAAAATGTGCCGCAGGTACCCGGCAGGTTACAGGCTATAGAGGGTGCACCCGGAGTATTTATAGATTATTGCCATACCCCTGACGGCTTCCAGGTAGTGCTTTCAACATTGAGAGAACTTACTGCAGGAGAGCTCTGGATAATTTTTGGTTGTGGAGGGGATCGCGATAGCTCCAAGCGGGCTCCAATGGGTAATATTGCCGGGCAGCTTGCAGATCGCGTTGTGCTGACCCTGGATAACCCCAGGTCGGAAGATCCGGAGCAGATTATTAAGGACATCACCAGTGATGGCCTTAAGCCTGAGTTTGTTGATTTGGACAGAGGCCGGGCAATTAAAAAGGTACTGGAAGCCAAATGCGATGATGATATTGTATTGATAGCCGGAAAAGGCAATGAAGATTACCAGGATATTAAAGGTGTAAAGTACCCGTATTCTGATTTAGAAGAAGTTAAGAAATTTTACGGGCTGTAAACTTAATGCTTACGCTTACCAAGAAGCAGTTACTTGAGGTTGTATCCGGCCAGTCGCTTGCCGACACGCAGGAGAAAGTATCATTTGCCGGCGTTGAATACGATTCACGTGAAATAAAGGGCGGGGATCTGTTTATTGCACTGCCGGGAGCAAAAGTTGATGGCCACCAGTTTGTGCGCCAGGCGTACGACCGTGGGGCGTCACTTATAATGATTAAGAATAAAGAAGCACTAAAGGATATTCCGGAAAAGCACAGGGTAGTAGTGGTCAGTGATACGCTGGAAGCCTTTAAAAAACTGGCTTCCTGGTGGCGACGGGAGATTAATATACCGGTTCTTGCAGTTACAGGTTCAGCAGGTAAAACCACCATAAAGGAGCTGGCCGCTTCGATTGCCGTTCAGAAGAGCCGCGGGGTCTATTCACTTAAATCACATAACAGCTCTATCGGCCTTCCTTACAGCATCTGCAGAATGGGCCGTGAGCATAACTGGGCCGTACTGGAAATTGGAATAAGCAGGCCGGAAGAGATGTTGGAGTTAAGTAAGCTGGCCGCACCTACGGCAGCAGTAATAAGTTGCGTAGCTCCCGCTCATACTGAGTCTTTTGGCAGCCTGGAAGAGATTGCCCGGGCAAAGCTTGATATCCGTCACGGACTTTTAGAGGGGGGGGATTTAATCTTAAACCGGGATGATAAGGTTCTTATGGTCGAGGCAGGCAAGCTGAATCTTGAGGCTGCAAAGTATTTTGGTTATTCCGGGGAGTGCGACTGCAGAATTATATCTGCCGGTCACAATTCGCTTGAAAAGCTGAGTGTGTCTTTAGAAATTCACGGAGAGGAAATTATGGCTGATGTTTCTCTTCCCGGAAAACACAATGCTGTTAATATAGCTGCGGCGGTTTTGGGCGTAAAAACAATCATGCCGGACATCAGTAATGAAGAGATTAAACAGGGGCTTGAGCTATTTCGTGCTCCTTACATGAGAATGAATATACGCAAGCTGGAATCAGGGCAGGTGATAGTCGATGATGCCTATAATGCCAATCCGGCATCGATGCTGGCAGCGCTTGAATACATGAAGGATCTTAAATCGGGCGGGAAAAAGATCGGGTTTGTTCTTGGAGATATGCTTGAGCTTGGAAGTTTTGCGGAGGATTACCATAAGCAGGTTGCCTCTGTAGCTGCAGGTATAAGACCTGAATTTATTATTGCCTGCGGTGAATATGCGCGTGTATTTTTTGAGCGCGCTACTACAAACGGAGTGCCTGCATTTGTAGTGGAATCCCCTGAAGCTGCCGGGCATACGGCAAAAAAGCTAAAATTTGATGTTCTGCTGGTTAAGGCTTCACGCGCTGTTGGCCTTGACCGGACAGTAGCAGTATTAACAGGAGAATAGCTTGTTTTATCATTTGCTTTATCCGCTGCACGAAGTTTACAGCTGGCTTAATGTCTTTCGTTACCAGACATTTCGGGCCATGCTGGCTTTTCTCTTTTCTTTTATTATTGTATTAGTGCTTCAGCCGGTATTTATAAGGAAACTGCAGCGTAAAGGCGTCAAGGGACAGCCAATTAGAGGAGAAGGCCCCAAAGATCACCTTGCTAAGCAGGGCACACCAACCATGGGTGGCGTGGTTGTGATTCTGGCAGTTACATTGTCCACTTTGTTTCTCGCCGATCTTACCAATAAATATGTTTGGTTAACTTTGGGGGTTATGCTGTCTTTTGCTGCACTGGGCTTTGTTGACGACTGGCGTAAAGTCAATCAGCAAAACAGCCGAGGAGTGCCGGGGAAGGTGAAACTTTTCTGGCAGATCTGTATTTCAGCATTGGCAGGCTGGCTGCTGTTGAAGATGGGGTTTTCCACCGAGCTCACTTTTCCATTTTTTAAAAATTTATCATTTGATCTGGGGTACTGGTTTGTGCCTTTTGTTGTGTTAGTTGTGGTGGGTACTTCCAATGCTGTTAATTTAACAGATGGACTCGACGGTCTTGCAATTGGACCGGTTATGACAGTCGCTACTCTTTATGCGTTACTGGCTTATTTGGCGGGGCATAAACAGCTGGCCGATTATCTTGCCATAACGCACATAAGCGGCATGGGTGAGATAAGTATCATTCTTGCCGCCATTACCGCGGCGGGGCTTGGCTTTCTCTGGTATAATACTTTTCCGGCTCAGATATTTATGGGCGATACCGGGGCGCTCTCTTTGGGAGGGGTGCTCGGTTTTATTGCTGTGCTGGTAAAGCATGAAATACTACTGGTAGTAGCCGGTGGCATTTTTGTGGTAGAAGCTCTGTCGGTTATTATCCAGACCTATTCTTTTAAACTTACCGGTAAACGGGTCTTTAAAATGGCTCCAATTCATCATCACTTTGAACTGAAAGGCTGGGCTGAACCGAAAATTATTGTACGCTTCTGGATTATATCAATTGTGCTGGCACTGGTTTCTCTGGCCACTCTAAAGCTGCGCTAATATCATGGTTAGGAAGAGACCGGATCTCCGTACACTTCTGTTTCAAGCAAAAGAACGTGACAGCTATGTACTGGTTGTCGGGTTGGGTCTGTCGGGACTTTCAGCCTGCCAGCTGTTTATAAGCGCAGGTTTTAGGGTGATTGGACTAGAAGATCTTAGAAGAGATGAGTTTGTCGAAAAATGTGTTGATTTAAAAAGTTTTTATGAGCTGGAAAAGAAAGGGCTTAAGCTAGTTTTTTCCCCAGTGGTTAACGATTATCCCACGATTTTGGATCAGGTTGCTCTGGCAGTTTTAAGCCCGGGCATAAATTTAAAATCACCGCTGCTATCTGCTTTAAGACAGCTAGACATTCCGTACTGGGGAGAGCTGGAGTTGGGGCTTTTGCTGTCAGGTGCAAAAAGTGTGGTAGTTACCGGTACCAACGGTAAGAGTACAACCACGTCACTGATAGCTAATTTACTGTCTATGGCAGGGATGCCGGCCAGGCTTTGTGGTAATATCGGGCTTCCGATTAGTGAGGTTTTGCAGCCGCAACAACTTGATGGCGAGTCCATGCTGAAGGATTTTCTGGTGGTTGAAGCCTCAAGTTATCAGCTTGAGAGCTTTGCTGATTATGAGGCTGATATAGCAGTTTTTATGAATCTGTCAAACAATCATCTGGCGCGCCACGGTACAGAAGAAGAATACCTGAAGGCCAAGCTTAAATTATTCGAACTCCAAAGCAGTTGTGCTTACAGTGTTATCAATGCTGATGAACCGTGCCTGGATCAAATAAAATCATCGCTTAGGGGTAGGGTCGTTTATTTTGGAGAACTTCTCGCCTCGCGAGAAAAACATCCAGGAGTCTGGTTTGATTACAGACCGTCGGAGGGTATAGACCGTCTGCTATTGGTGTCAGACGCTGGATGTTTTGAGACCAATATAAGCGGAGCAGAGCTTAAAGGAAGGCACAATAGGTATAATATAGCAGCAGCTGTCTGTGTAGGAGAGATTTTAAATATTCCCGTTGATACTACAATTAAGGCTGTTACAGCCTTTAAACCGCTTTCTCATCGCATGGAGCTGGTCAGTACGGGTTGGCCACTTATTATTAATGATTCAAAAGCAACTACTGTTGAGGCAACCCGCGTTGCGCTTAGCAGTATACTTGAGGCTTATCCAGATGCCAATGTGCTCTTGTTACTTGGAGGGCTGTCCAAGGGAAGTAGCTGGCAGCCGCTGATTAATTTAATCCAGTTAGTGCCAGAGGATCAGGTTAAGGTTGTAGCTTTTGGGAGTGCAGCTCCGGAGATTCATGAGAGTTTTTTAGAGGAGATGATCGAGGTGGAGGTTTTTTCTGAGATGCAATCAGCCGTTCGGCATGCCGTAAATCTGCTTGATAAAAAATCGGTGTTACTATTTAGCCCGGCTTGTGCCAGTTTTGATCAATTTACCGATTTTGAGCAGCGTGGAAATGTGTTTAAATCATTAGTAATAAGATTGATTGAACATTAACCAGCATCTGGAGTTTCTAATGGGGAGAGTTGCTACTTTTGATAACAGCAAGCTTGAAAGTCTTAGCAAACCTAGGCATTTTGACGTAATTCTGCTTTTAACGGCGATTGCATTGGTTGGGTTCAGTGTTGTCATGGTGTATTCAACCACAGGAGTAATGTCACAGGAAAAATTTGGTGATCACCTTTATTTTGTGAAGCGTCAGCTATTGGCGATTGTGATAGGATTGACCTTAATGGCTGCCTGTTCGAGAGTGTCGCTAAGGCATTTGCAGGTGCTCTCACCCTTCCTCCTTTTCTGCGCTGCTGCCGGCACTCTTTTGCCGCTTTTGCCTGGATTGGGGCTTGCCGGGGGAGGGGCATACCGCTGGGTAATGCTGGGGCCGATAAGATTTCAGCCTGCTGAATTCTCAAAGCTGTTTTTTGTAATATTTCTTGCCGGGTTTTTTGCAAGGCATGAATCGCAACTCTGCACTTTTAGTTATGGGATCTTTAAGCCGGGTCTTCTTACATTATTGGTAGCTGGTCCACTTCTCTTTCAACCTGATTTTGGAAGTTTTGCCATTCTTTCAGTAGTTTCAGTCATTATGGCTATGCTGGCCGGAGTAAGGTTGCGGCATATTGTATTTTCGGTGATGACTTTGGCGGTAGGGATGGGGTCACTGATAGCAGTTTCGCCTTATAGAATGAAGCGGGTACTTGCTTTTTTATCACCATTTTCTGATCCGGCAGGTAAGGGCTATCAGTTAATTCAGTCGTTAATTGCTATTGGAAGTGGGCAGACTACAGGTGTCGGCCTTGGGGCCGGACAGCAGAAACTATTTTATTTACCTGCAGCTCACACGGACTTTATCTTTGCGGTGGTTGGAGAAGAACTTGGTTTCGTAGGATGTAGTGTACTTTTGCTTGTTTTTGTAATTTTTTTGTGGCGTGGTCTGAAGCTTTCGTCAAGATTGGTTAATAATGTATTTGCTTTTTCTCTTTCAGCAGGGCTCACACTGATTATCGTAGTTCCGGCGCTGTTGAATGTAGGAGTTGTGACAGGACTTTTGCCGACTAAAGGTTTGGTTTTGCCGCTGGTTGGTTATGGAGGATCAAGTATTGTAGCTTCACTTATGGCCGTAGGCCTGCTTCTGGCAGTGGCGAGAGAAGAACGGGCCGGCTTGATCCCGGAAAGATCATGAATCAAAAGCACAAGCATCAGCCGGTGAAGATTCTGATTGCAGCAAGTGGCTCTGGCGGACATCTTTTGCCTTCTCGCTTGGTAGCTGAGGAGATTAAGCAGCAGTGTCCGGCAGCAGTAATAGAGTTTATAGGTTCTGGCCGCCCGCTTGAGAAAGAAATTATTGAAAAATATGGTTTTGTAGTTCGACATATAGATGTTGTCAATCCTGCAGGCAGGTCAATTGTAAGGCTCTTAGGGTTTTCTTTGAGCTTCTTTAAAAGCATAGCGCAAAGCTGGAATATTATCAGTGAGTTTAAGCCTGATGTTGTTGTCGGTATGGGAGGATACGTAAGTATTGCGCCAGTTATAGTGGCGCGTCTAAGAGGAGTTCCTGTATGGATTCATGAAGCCGAGCTGAAAGCTGGTGCTGCAAACAGATTGCTGGCCTATTTTGCAACCAGAATTTCAGTCGCCTTTGAGAAAACAGAAATACCGTGTAGCAAGAAGGTTTTTTACAGTGGTCACCCCCTCAGGAAGGAGTTAAAGACATTTAAAAATATGCTTGTTAAAGAAACGCCGGTCAAAAATATTTTAATACTGGGAGGCTCTCAGGGTGCAGAGTCCTTCGATAAACTTGGGGTGGCTCTTATTCCATTCTGGAAGGAAAAGAATCTCTCTATTTGGCACCAGTGCAGGCCTGATAATCAGGAGATGCTTAAGAAGGCCTATGCTGAGGCGGGATGCAATGCCAGGGTGGAGAGTTTTATCCATGACATGGCTGAGGCCTATAGCTGGAGCGATTTAATAATTAGCCGAGCTGGTGCAGGTGCGGTAATGGAAATCGGAGTTGTTAATAAACCTGCTATTTTAATTCCTTTTCCTTTTGCTGCTAATAATCATCAGGTTGACAATGCGCGGGTGCTTGCAGAACGGGGGAAGGCGTTATTAATTATTGAGGAGCAGGGGCTTGAGCAAAAAGTTAAATCTGCTGTTTTAAAGCTTCTTAATCTTAAAAATTATAGATCAATGCAAAAACAGCCAGTGCTAAACCGTTCACTTAATGCCTCCGAAGAGATTGCCACACAGATTTTAACACTTGCTGGGACCGCGGCACTCTAAAGTCATTGTAATTAATATCGGTAGTTAAAGCTTAATATAAGGATATTTTCTGTGTTTGCAGCGTAAAGGCAGTTTGTAATATATTATCTCCGCTATATTGATCTGTTTTTTACTAACCGGAGGATGCCATGAGAAAGCTAGCTGCAATGTTAACTGTAATCAGTTTGTTTTTACAATTTCCAGTTTTGGCTGAGGATCTGGGAGAAATTTTTAAACGTGCCAATGATTATGCCTCTTCGGGGAACTATGTAAAAGCTCTGGAAGAGCTGAAATGGGCCCAAAACGAGCTAAATAAGAAGCATAGTGCGAAACTTCAGCAGTTTCTGCCGGATACCTTGGGAGGTATGCAGGCCGGAAAAGCAGAAGTAAGTTCAGCGCTCGGAATCACAACGGTTGAGCGTAACTATACAGGAGATAATGGAATAAATGTTAAAGCCTCTATAATCGGTGGGGCAAATAATGCTCTAGGAGGCATTGCGGCTCTTGGTCAGAGTATGGCTATGTTGCAGGGGACCCCGGGGCAGGAGGCCTTTAGAATTGATGGTAAAACCGCAGCACTTAAAAGTGACCAGGATAATAAAGAAGCTGAACTGACAGTTTTTCTCGGAAATGGCGCAATGTTAAAACTGGAAATGGAAGGCTCCAGTAATGGTGAAAAACTGAAAGAAATAGCGAAAGGAATTAAGCTTACCGACTTGGATAATTATCTAAAAGGGGCTGCTTAATTATTTTGAACCATTAGAGAGAGTATTTATTGTTAATTAAGTGCTGCTGGAGGTTTTAAGCCTCCGGCAGGCTTCGCTTATAGTTTAAAAGGTTTAGTGAAATACCTTAAAAGTAAATATCGCACACATCTTTGTTCAGAGCTTAGACTTGCGGATCAGGGGAAACAGGTAACGCTTTCTGGCTGGATTTCTCGTAAGCGCGATCATGGAGGAGTTGTTTTTGTTGATTTGCGCGATAATTACGGCATCACTCAGGTAGTATTCCATGATGAGCTAAGGGAAAAAATACAGAAGTTACGACTTGAGGCAGTCATATCTGTTACTGGAAAAGTATTACCGCGCGGTGAGGGGCTTGAAAATCCGAAGCTGAAAACCGGTGAAATAGAGGTGCATTGTGATAGCTTTGAAGTGCTGGGCGGTTCCGATGTTTTACCATTTCAAGTTGCAGAAGATGATAATGCTCCTGAAGCAATACGGCTTAAATACAGATTTTTAGAATTACGGAGGGATAAACTTCACAGTAACATTTTATTTCGCACAGAGTTTTTTAAGCGTGTAAGAGAAATTATGCAGGAGCTGGGGTTTTATGAATTTCAGACTCCGATTCTTACAAGCAGTTCCCCTGAGGGAGCGCGCGACTTCATTGTTCCATCAAGACTTCATCCCGGAAAATTTTTTGCCCTACCGCAGGCCCCGCAGCAGTTTAAGCAGCTGATTATGGTAGCAGGCTTCGATCGCTATTTTCAGCTGGCTCCGTGTTTCAGGGATGAAGATGCCCGTGCTGACAGATCTCCAGGAGAATTCTATCAGATTGATATTGAGATGTCCTTTGTGGAACAGCAGGACGTTTTTGCTGTAAACGAAGAGCTGATGAGCAGGCTGTACGGCAGCTTTTCAGAGTGGAAGCTTGATAAGCCGCCCTTTAAGAGAATTCGCTACGAGGATGCCATTTTAACTTACGGAACCGATAAGCCCGATCTCCGTAATCCGCTCAGGATAGACAAGGTAAACGATGTCTTTAAGGATACCGAGTTTCGGGTTTTTCGTACTCTGCTGGAACGCGGGGAGGATTTATTTGCCATAAAGGTTGAAGGCGCAGATCTTCCGTCGCGTAAGTACTTTGACGATACCATTAAGGAGTTTACAGCCTGGAGCAATCTGGGGCTTGCCTACCTGGTAATTGAACACGATGGCTTTAAAGGGTCAATTGCCAAGTTTATAAGTGAAAGAGAAGTTACTTCCCTTAAAGCGGCGCTTTCACTGGATGGCCCCGGGATTGTCTTTATCGCTGGTGGTGAGAAGCAGCAGGTTTTGCCCTGGCTCGGTAAATTAAGGGATAAGCTTGGAGCGGATTTTAATTTGATTGAAGAGGGGGCGTTTAGGTTCTGCTGGATTACGGATTATCCGCTCTATGAGCGCGGTGAAAATGGGGAGATTGAGTTCAGCCACAATCCCTTTTCAATGCCGCAGGGAGGGCTAGAAGCTCTAAACTCCAGCGATCCGCTTGAGATTTATGCATATCAGTATGACCTGGTCTGTAACGGGCTTGAGCTTGGAAGTGGAGCCATAAGAAACCACCTGCCGGAGGTTATGTACCGGGCCTTTGAAATTGCCGGATATCCGCGTGAAGCAGTAGACGAAAAATTCGGCGCAATGATTAGAGCGTTTCGCTTTGGCACACCACCGCATGGAGGAATAGCCTTTGGGATTGAGCGCATGATTATGCAGCTGGTTGGTGAAGCTGCTATCAGGGAAGTTATTATGTTTCCGCTGGCTCAGACAGGCGAGGATCTTATGATGGGAGCGCCGTCTGAGGTGAGTGAAAAGCAACTTGAGGAGGTTCATATCAGGGTGGTTTTACCGGAGAAACACCATAAAAAATAATTATACTTTGAATGAGTTAATATTGTTGACTAATGCCGACAGATAGCTATACTGGCACTTAGTCGGGAAGTAACGGATTATGATTAATATTTTCGCACTGCTACTACTAGCTTTTGGTCCTTAGAACCAGGGCTTCGCAGTGGTGCGTGTAAAAAAGGGCTCTGGTGTTCCAGGGCCCTTTTTTTATTGGCAATTTTGCACTCAGGGGAGCTTAAGATGCAGACGGGAGAGAGAATTTATATCTTCGATACCACGCTGAGAGACGGGCAGCAGTGCCCGGGCGCGGGAATGAGCGCTGACAAAAATATCGAATATGCCGAGCTGGCCTGTAAGCTTGGCGTGGATGTTCTAGAGGCAGGGTTTCCGTCAGCAAGCAAGACTGATTTTAGAATCGTTAAAAGTATTGTTGAGCGGCTAGCTGAGTACCGCTCAGCGCCAACGGTTGCTGCACTCTGCCAGCTTCGGGAAGAGCAGATAATAAAGACCATCGAGGCGCTTGAGCCCGGCATAAAGTCCGGACGGGTAAGGCTGCATACTTATGTTCCGGTTGATCCGGCGCTTATGCAGGCATCGCTCGGTGCCCGCGCCGAAAATAAGGCCAATATTATAGCTGAGCTTGAGCGCTGCGTAAGCATGGCGGTTTCTTCCGGTGTAGAGGTGCAGTTCAGCCCAGAAGGATATTCACGTATGGGGGAAAATTTTGACTTCGTGACGGATCTTATCAGAACGGCTGTATCGGCCGGTGCAACAGTAATTAACTGTCCAGATACTATTGGTGGAGCCTGTGAACTAGAAGGAAAAGATTATTTTGTAAATCAAATGAACAGGCATGCAGAGATTATAAGGAACGAATTTCCGGAAGTAGAGCTAACCTGGTCTGTACACTGTCATAATGACTTTGGTCTGGCTGTTCAAAATACAATCAATGCTGTTTTCAAAGGACCGGCCCGCCAGATAGAGGGGTGTATTAATGGTGTTGGCGAGCGGGCCGGAAACGCATCGCTTGAGCAGTGCATAATGATAATTAAGCACTTTGCTGCATGCGTTGACCCTGAAAACCCTTACTATACCTGTGTTGATACAGAAAAACTTCAGGCAATTTCTGATTTCGTTTCGCGTCATATGCTTACTCGCCAGCCGCACTGGCCTATAACAGGTGATAACGCTGCACGGCACTCTTCCGGGGGGCACACCAATGCCATTTTGCGCAATCCGCTTGCCTATCAAGCTTTTGATCCGCGTGAAACAGGCAAGCAAATAACCATGTTGTTTGGGCCCTTAAGTGGAGGCAATCACGCCAAGGCTATTATCGAAAGTTACGGTTATCGCTGTGACGATTCTGAAAAAGCTGAAATAGCACAGTTTATTAAAGACATGTATGCGGATCGCAGAAAGGGGATTACTGACGAGGAGCTTATTCGCGGCTATTTTGCTTACCGGCGCTCGGTAGAGATAGATAAGTTTAGCTACTCAAGGAAAAATGGAACAGCCTCTGTTCGCTGTCAGGGCCGCATATTTAATGAAGAGGGTGAGTTCAGGGCTGAGACTAAAGAGGGTAATTCAGCTCTTGCTGCTCTTAAAAGCCTGCTCGATAAAAAGGTTAGTGGGCTTTCGATTGAAAGCCACAGCAGCGAATCCGTCGGGAAAAGTGTTAGTGCTAAAAGCCTCTCCAGGATTGTTATACGGGACAGAAACAGCAATGCAACCTGTGTGGGTCTCGGAGAGGATCAGGATATTGAAATCTCTGCGATGAAAGCTTTGGTTGATGCGGTAAACCTCGCCTGTATTGAGCGCTACTACAGAATGCGTTAAAGGTTTGGGATTTACCAAAGGTTAAGCAGATGGCCAGAAACATAATTGAGAAAATATGGGAGCGGCATGTAATAGCAGAGCAGGAAGGACATCCGGCGGTGCTGGGTATAGATCTTTTACTGCTTCATGAAGTTACATCCGCCCAGGCCTTTCAAATGCTGGAAGAACGGAACCTGACTCCCTTTGCACCTGATATGTGTGTTGCGACACTTGATCACAGCATTCCTACGCGACCTGACAGATTTAACATTATTGATCCCGAGGCCCGTATACAGGTAGAAACTCTACGCTCTAACTGCAGCCGTTATAACATCAGGCTGTATGACTTTGAGAGCGGCTACCAGGGAATTGTGCACGTTATCGGGCCGGAGTTAGGGCTGACCAGGCCAGGAATGACAATTGTCTGCGGTGATTCTCATACGGCAACCCACGGGGCCTTTGGGGCGCTGGCGTTTGGAATCGGCTCAACAGAGGTGGGGCATGTCCTGGCAAGTGGAGCGCTCCTGCAGCGTATGCCGCGTACCATTAAGGTGAATTTTAAAGGCGAACTTAAAGAGGGTGTATTCTCTAAAGACGTGGTGCTTGAGCTTATACGGCAAATAGGAACTGCCGGAGCAAATGGCCATGTCATTGAATATTGTGGCGAAGCTGTGAGGCGTATGAGCATGGAAGAGCGCATGACAATATGCAACATGAGTATTGAGTGCGGCGCCAGAGCTGGTCTTATATCCCCTGATGAGATAACCATAGAGTATTTGCGAACTCGGCGCTATTCCCCGCGCGGAAAAGAGTTTGAAAGTGCAGTTGAAAATTGGCTGGCTTACGCAAGCGATCCGGACGCCTGTTATGATCGTGAAATAACGATTGACTTAACCTCACTTGAGCCGCTTGTTACCTGGGGTACTAATCCTGCACAGGCAGCGCCGGTAAGTAAAAAAGTGCCGGATTTCTCTGAATATGTGGGCGGCGGCAGCAGTGCTGATTTTCAGGCAGCCTTAAATTACACCGGCTTAAAGCCGGGAGATGCGTTAGAGGGCGTACCTGTCGAGAGAGCTTTTGTAGGTTCCTGCACCAACGGGAGGATAGAAGATTTGAGGATAGTAGCTAACATTTTAAGAGGGCGCAGGGTAAAGGAGGGAGTGAAATTTTATATTGTGCCTGGCTCTGAAAGAGTACGGTCGCAGGCTATAGAAGAGGGGCTTGATAAGATTTTTAAAGAGGCTGGAGCTGATTTTAGAATGCCGGGATGTTCGATGTGCCTTGCCATGAACGATGATGTAGTACCGGCCGGTCAGCGTTGTATCAGCAGCTCTAACAGGAATTTTGTAGGACGCCAGGGGCCCGGAAGCATTACACACCTTGCCTCACCGGCAACAGTTGCTGCCAGTGCTGTTAAGGGATGCATTACAGACTGCAGGGAGTATTTATGATTAAAAAATTTATTGAACATACCGGTCTGGCGGCTGGTCTTGCGCGTGATAACGTTGATACCGATATGATCATTCCTGCACGTTATTTAACCAGCACTTCGCGTGAGGGCTACGGCAAGAACCTCTTTAAGGAGTTACGGGAAAAAGACCCTGATTTTTTTCTTAATCAGGAGCGTCTGGGGGAGGCCAGTATATTGATTTCCGGAAGAAACTTTGGCTGTGGCTCATCTAGGGAACACGCTGTCTGGGCATTGATGCAGGCCGGGTTCAGGGTGATTATTGCAGAATCATTTGCTGATATTTTTAAAAGCAATTCAGAAAGGAACGGCCTTATCCTGGTAAGTTTACAAAGAGAGATTATCCGGGAGCTTCTGGAACGGGCTGCCGCTTCGGAGTTGGTGTTAACGGTTAACCTGGAAAAACTATCAGTATCTGACAGGCAGGGGAATTTAATCAGCACTTTTGAATACGATCCTTTCAGACGTTACTGCCTGCTTAATGAACTGGACGATCTGGATTATCTGCTTTCTTTTAAAGCGGAACTGATGAAATTCAGGACAGAACGAGCTGAAAAATTGTTTTTAGGTGGAGAAGATGGCGAAAGCTAAAATAGCGGTGTTAGGTGGTGATGGAATTGGGCCGGAGATTACAGAGCAGGCTCTAAGGGTCTTAAAAGCAGTTGCTGATTTATGCGGGCATTCGTTTGAAATAGTCAGAGGTTTAATTGGTGGGGCAGCCTTTGACCAGTACGGTGAGCATCTTCCGGCTGACACACTCAAGCTCTGCCGCACTTCAGATGCTGTTTTGCTTGGGGCCGTGGGCGGGCCGGTAGAACAGCGAAACCTTCCGCGCTGGAAAAACTGTGAAGTTAATTCGCTTTTAAGACTCAGGAAGGAGTTTCAGTTTGCTATAAATTTGCGGCCGCTAAGAATTTATCCGGGGCTTACCCGTCTGTCTCCCTTAAAGATGGAGAATCTTGTTTCTGGAGTGGATATATTAATTGTAAGGGAGCTTATCGGAGATATTTACTTCGGGGAGAAATACCGCCGGCAGGAAAATGGTGTAACGGCTGCTTACGATCTTGCCCGCTACGATAAGAGTCAGATTCAAAAAGTAGCTGACTTTGCCTTTAAAGCTGCTGAAACAAGAAACAAAAGGGTCATCTCGGTTGATAAAGCCAATGTGCTTGAGACTTCAAAACTTTGGCGGGAAAGTGTAGAAGAGCTGATCAGTGACTATTCGAATATTAAACTTGAGCATATGTTTATAGATAATTGTGCTATGCAGCTGGTTAAAAATCCAGCTAAGTTTGATGTGCTGCTTACTTCAAATTTGTTTGGTGACATTTTATCTGACCTGGCTGCCGGGATTGCCGGCTCTCTTGGACTTATGCCATCAGCCAGTTTGAACTATAATGGCTTTGGATTGTATGAGCCTGCCGGTGGTTCAGCGCCTGATCTTGCCGGAAAGGGCATCGCTAATCCGATTGGTCAGATTCTCTCGATTGCTCTTATGCTGCGCTACTCGTTTGGACTTGAAAAAGAGGCCTGCATTATTGAGCAGGCGGTAGAAGATGCGCTTAACACAGGTGTTTTAACGCCCGATCTGGCTGGGAATCAGCAGGAGGCAGTTACCACAGAAGAGTTTGCGGACAGAATTATAGGCATTATTTCTGATAAGGATTATAGGGATGGAACCGACTGAAAAGATCTGGTTTAACGGTAAATTTGTTAACTGGCAGGATGCAACTGTTCATTCACTTACCCATTCGCTTCATTACGGTGGCGGCGTATTTGAGGGTATTCGTTTTTATAATACCGAGAGGGGGCCGGCGGTTTTCAGGTTACGCGATCACATTAAGCGGCTGGCCTATTCGGCAGAGGCGCTTCAGGTTGAGATTCCGTATAGTATAGATGATTTATGTCGGGCGACTACCGAACTTATTGCTGTAAATCAAATTTCAGAAGGTTATATTCGCCCGCTTGTATTTTTCGGGTACGGAAGACTCGGTTTAAATCCCCAGGATCTTCCTGTTGAAACTTTAATTGCCTGCTGGGCCTGGGGACGCTACCTCCCTTATGAAATGGTGGATGTAAAGGTAAGTAAGTACCGGCGGATTTCGCCTGATACTACGGTAGCAGATGCTAAAATCTGCGGTAATTATGTTAACAGCATCCTGGCTGTGCTTGAAGTTCGCGGCACAAGCTACCACGAAGCTTTGTTTCTGGACGCCAGCGGCAATATTGCGGAGGGGCCGGGCGAGAATTTTTTTATAGTAGAAAACAGAACCGTTGTTACGCCGCCTGAAGGAGCAATTTTACCCGGTATTACCCGCGATACTGTAATGGAACTGGCACGGGGTGAGGGCCTTAAAGTTATGGAAGAAAAAATACCTGTAGAACGCGCGCAGGCGGCTGACGAGTGCTTTTTTACCGGCACCGCTGCTGAGGTTGTTCCGATTAGATCTATTGATGATAAGACCATAGGAGACGGAAAGCCTGGAGAGATAACAAGGATGTTGCAGGTAGAGTATAAAAAACTGGTTACAGGAAAGCTTGATAGTGAGAGTAATTATTTGAGTTACGTTAAAAAGTAGTTGAAGAAGCGGGTTTTGTTAGCTGTAGCCGGCTGCGGGGAGATTTTCAGGTTTCCCGGGGCTGTGACTGCATAAAAAAGCTGAACTCCTAGGGCGTATGCGTCCACGGCGACGTTGCCGTCGACGTAAAACCGTATACGTAGACGGCTACGTCTACGAATTTTATTCTTTATAGCTGCAGTTGAATGCAGGCTGCTTTTCCGTTTCCTGGGGCTGTGACTGCATAAAAAAGCTGATATTACAATATGTTAGGCTTTACGGGGCGATAGCTGCCGCTATTTTAAATTCTTCTCCAGTTGCTATATATTCAAGAAACCTACCTGGCTGATTGACGAGAGCCAGGTATTTAAACGTTTGCTTAAGCGGGTGTAGCTCAGTTGGTAGAGCGCTTGCTTCCCAAGCAAGAGGTCACGGGTTCGAGACCCGTTACCCGCTTACCCCTGTTTTGTCTGATTGCTAATGAACAAGGGAATTGATGATTATTTTGGGTGCGCTGCTGGCGCTGCTTTTAGGTCCGCTAATATATCAACTGGTTGAGAAAAAGCCGGTTATCATAAAAATTCTTGACGGTTTTGTCTTCCTTTCAATTGGTGGTCTTTTAATTCTTCATCTTGCGGTAAAGCTAAGGCCGGATAATCTGGTTATGACAGCAGTTTTACTTGCTGCCGGTTTTATTGGGCCCACACTGGTTGAGAGAAGCTTTAAAAAAGCCCATCAGCGGATTCACGGTGGTGCGATACTGCTGGCATTTATAGGTCTTTTGCTGCACGCAGGTATTGATGGCGCTGCGCTTATACCGGAGATACACGATCATCATCACGAGCATTTGTCACTACCGCTTGCAATTATTTTTCATAGATTGCCAGTCGGACTTATGCTCTGGTGGCTGATTTCGCCTCATTATGGGAAGTGGTGGGGCTGGCTGGGAATAGTTCTGATGTGTGCAGCTACTGTTGCAGGTGTCTATGCTGCTGAAGAAGTGCTTGTTCTGGGACAGGGGTATCTGCTTCATTATGTCCAGGCCTTCGTAAGTGGCGCGATACTGCACGTTGTTATTTTTCCGTTTCATCTTGAGCATGGCACAGAAGTAACAGGAGCGTCCTGCTGTAGCCATCAAGAGTCTGAGAGTCCTGAAAAGAGTTGTTGCCACCCAGGGTCGTCTTCTCCGGAAGATAAAAATTATCATGCTGCGCCAGAATTTTTTGGAAATCTGATTGCAGTCGTTATGTTGTATCTGGTTGTGAGTTATCACGGCGAGATACCGGCTGCCAGCTCACAGATTATTAAGAATATTTCAGATGCTTTCATAAGTTTGGCATACATAAGTGCTCCGGCACTTATCATAGCTTATCTTTTGTCGGGGTTGATCCAGGCGCTTGTGTCGCCGGCCTCCCTGAAGTGGCTGGCAAAGGGAAGTCTATCAGTGCAGGCGCTTAAGGGACTGGTACTGGGGCTACCGCTTCCGGTATGCAGCTGCGGAATACTGCCGTTTTACCGGACTATTGTTAAAAAAGGGGCAGCTCCCGCTGCCGCTATAGCGTTTTTAATAGCCACGCCTGAACTTGGTATAGATGCGATTTTAATTTCGTTTCCACTGCTCGGTATAAAACTTACACTTCTCAGGCTGCTGGGTGCGATAGCTCTGGCTTTTGTGGTTGCGCGTATTCTGGCTCCCGGGGTAAAGCCGCTTCCGCTAAAAGATGAGCACGCAGCCAGTAAGAGCTTTATGGAGAGATTGAAGGAGGGACTTAAATTTGGAACCGGTGAGCTGGTTGATACAACCGGGCCGTGGATTCTGGCAGGTATTGCGCTTGCAGCAGTGCTGCATCCGCTGCTTAAAGAATATCCCATTAACATTAATCCGTTTATTCAGGTGCCGGTATTCGGACTTCTTGGGATTGTCGTGTATGTGTGCGCCTCAGGGGCAACGCCGCTAGTGGCAGTGCTTTTATTTGGTGGCCTCAGTCCCGGTGCAGCAATAGCCTTTCTGCTTACCGGGCCGGCAACAAATGTAAGTACCTTTGGAGTATTATCCGAACTTCATGGCAGACGCTTTGCTGTAATATTCGGAGTTACAGCCGCACTCACCGCGGTGATAATTGGTCTGATTGTTGACCTGTTTTTCCCGGATTTAAAGGCTGCTGTTTTGCCGGAAGCTGCTCATAGCCATGTGGAATTTTACCGCACAGTTGCCGTGTGGGCTGTTTCCATATTATTTTTGCTATCCATTGTTCGCAGAGGCGCACGCGCATTTTTTGGAGAGATTTTTTCAGGGAATATAAAAGATTAAGTTCTTTTGTTAAAGTTTCCAGTGTGGATCGCGTTCAGTCCCGAAATAGGAGTCATCGTAAAGCATGCGCTTTAAGCCTTCACGCCCGAGTCCGAGCGAATCAAGCAGCCCGCTTCTCATATCACTCTCCTGCTCCAGATCCTGAAATAAGGCGGTCCGTGAAAACTTAAGCGTGGTTGCATCGCTTTGAAGTAAGTCCAAAACACGCAAACGCTCCCTGGTTGTCCCTGGAGATGAGGTGCAGTAAACCAGGGCTGTTCCGTCAGGCGACCAGGCCACATAGCGATCCTGCCCGGAGTCGGACGTGAGACAACACTGTTGTGTGCCGTCGTCTTTCATAATCCAGATATGACAGCTGCCACTCTCCTTAGTTTGATCTTCAGGCTCTCTGGTGGAAAGAAAAGCAATTAAAACGCCGTCGGGGGAGAATGCCGGGGCGTAATTATCAAAACTGTTGTCTATTAGTACAGAATGATCGCGGCTGGTAAGATTGAATGAGGAGATTATAAGTTTTCCGTTTCTATCTGCTGAGTAAACGATTGTATCCCCTGAAGGATGTACTGTTATTTCAACCGGGGCATAATCACCGTCAAACAGCAGTTCTTTATCCCCGGATGCGACTGAAATGCGCCAGAGTCCCATAGAGCCGGAATCATTTGAGGTGTAGTAAACCCAGCTCCCGTCGGGCGACCAGTCCGGGCTGGCATGAAACTTCCCGCTATCGGTCAGTTGAACACTATTAGAACCATCAGCATTAATTAGTTGGATCTCAGGGCTTCCACTTTCTGTTGAAACGTAGGCAATTTTCGTACCGTCCGGCGACCACTTTGGCGAATAGCAATCAAAGGGGCCGGTGGTTAATCTTTGAAGTAAAGAGCTATCAAGGTTTAGGATCCAGAGATCTAAAGCCCCCGGCCTGCCCGCACTAAAAACGATTTCACCCTTAAATCTCATAGTGCAGCAAAGCTTAGAATATTTTGGCTGCCGGGAAAAGGTAACCGTTCACGGGGGTTAAAAGGGGTACAACCTTCAGTGGTTAAGTACAAATCATCTGGTGGTTCGCATTGCCAAAACCTAGTCGGTTTTGCAGTTTTTGTGAACGGTTAATGTTTAAACCCTGCGCGAACCAGTTTTAAGCGAAGCGAAAAACTGGGGAGCATGCAGGGCGAGGACCATCTTGGCTTTAGCCAAGTGGGCCCGTAGAAGATAAAAACCCGGCGCAGCACTGGAAAAAGTAGTTATTTCAGATACAAAGTGCCTATAATTGTTACCTTAACTTCCACACATCAGTCGCGCAGGGTTTAATTATTTTTTACGGCAAAACTTGGACTACGTCCAAGATTTCGCTCGCCCGGCAAGCAGATAAACTTTTCGCTGCGCTCAAAATTAATCTGCGCCGGGTTACCCCCGATTTGCTCCGCAAATCGACCCCTTAGGGGTTGGTAGACAACTGAATTGGTTAACCAGCATTATGGCTTACCCCTGAATGGTTACGGGAAAAGAAATATCTGGTAAAATATAAATGGGTTGTCCGATATTTATTCTTCTGGTGACAGCTGAGCGGATTTGCTTATAAAATAGCTAAATTATGAATCTTCCCGATTTACGCAGTATCTTACACAGGAAATTTATTGCATCTAAGGTTTCACTGCTGAGCCTGCATGATCCGATTTATGTTTCTCCAAAAGCATCAATCGCCGAGTGTGTTAAAAAGCTCAGAGAAAAAAACATAGGTTGCCTCCTGATTATGGAAAACGGCAACCTTAACGGGATAATTTCAGAGCGTGATATCTTGCGGCAGGGGGCTCTTCTGGGGGCACAGTGTGTAAGACTGGCGGCTGCAGAGATCATGACCAGGGATGTTAAGACTATTAAGAGTAATGCCAGTATAGCCAGGCTGCTCCATATGTTTGCAGTTAACGGTTTCAGGCACGCTCCTGTAATTTGTGAGGACGGTATAAAGGTTATATCAGTTAAAGATTTTGTTGACTTTATTTATCTGGAGCTTACCAAAAAACTTACAGAGAAATTCCCCGTTGAGGTGGTTGAATACAGTAAGGTTGATGCATTCTTTGCTCAAACTGTCTCTGTTTTGGAGCCGGCAGCTCCCGTGGTTGTTCCGGAGCTTGAGCCTATTAGAGAAGCACTGAGACGTATCAATGATAACAGTGTCGGTGCGGTTATCGTAATTGATCATGACCAGCGTATTCGCGGTATATTTACTGAGCGTGATTATATTAAAAAAATAGCCTGTACTGATACGGATATTGAAACTACTCCGGTTAAAAAGGTTATGACAGAGAGTCCGGCTACAGCACAGCTTACTACCAGTGTGGCTTATGCTTTTAACCTTATGTCAGAGGGTAAATACCGCCATGTGCCTGTGGTGGACACAGAAGAAGATCTGGTCGGGATAGTTTCTGTCAAAAATTTTATTAATTATCTTGCCAGCGGAATTCTTGAAGAGCTTGAGAAGTATAAGTAAATTCAGTACGTTATCTCTTTCAGGATACCTGTCTTTCACGGCTCCACATAACCCTATTTAAGCGGCCGGCAGCAGCAAGATAATGCAGGCTATATTATTTGCTTACGGGCCGTTTAAAGGAGATTCATCAGGCACAGGTGCTGGCTTAGCCAACACAAATTTGAATGCTTTTAGTCCGGTTTCCGGCTGCCCGGGGCAGTGCTTCCGGTACTAAAAGCTGGTATTGTACAACTGTCATTAAGGGGGAGAGATGACAACCTCTTCAAAAGGGGCTTTTTCTGAGGCACAGGAAAGGCTTTTAGAAGATATTCAAGCTGTTCTCGATAGCACAGATCTTTCGCGCTGGAGATGTGGCGGCGAAGAGCTTGACGGGCCCAGAAAATGGCGCAGGCAACAGGAGATCTGGGAACATGCCTATGCAGTGCAGGTAGGAGAGAAAACCCTGGTGCTCCGCTCTACACAGGATCTAGATTGTGAATACGTAAGTGGGGGTTTTCAGATTACACCTCACGGTGAAAAGCGTTACCGCGTGGAGCTTCGCGAAGCCGGGTTTAATCCTAAAACGCTTTCAAATCCATCCATTGGCTGTGTCAGGACAGACAGTATTTGTGAGGTGCTGCTCGAAGGGGAGCTTGCTGAGAAAGTCTTTTTAAGACTGAATAAGCGCTATAAGGTTTACCTTCAGGAAAAGCAGCGTAAGTTTAAAGAAGATTTAACTAAATTCCTTAAGAGCTTGCCGGAAATTGTCACTGAAACACCACAGCTATTTGTTGAAGAGCAATCCGGAGAGCAGGAAATTTATAGGGCAGAGATAGATAAGTTCAGGGTTGAGCTTACACGGGCGGGAGATAAACCCAATTATAAGTATAGCGGCACCGTCACTGCTGAGGGACAGGTATTTTCAATTCCAGCTGAAAACTGCAGTAAGCTCTTTGAAGAGATTGACAGCAGCTACAAGGTCAGTAAGCTTGAAGAGCTGTACGGGATGCTCAAGAAGATTGCCTGACATTTTAAACTCACTAATCCGGATTTCCAAAAAGCCGTTTCCTTACCTCTGTAAGCTGCCTCTTTTCATAAGCCCTGTGAGCAGCGCGGCCGCGCTGAGCATCTAGCCAGGCTTTCTGATCAAGTATTTGAATTTCATAGGGCGTAAAAACCCTGCGGTTTTTACCGATCCTTACCAAAAGCCTCTCTGTAAGTTTTATCATTCTGTAATTCTTATCGGAATGCGGATTGGGTTTTATATTCAAATCCGACTTGGGAAGGGCTTCTTCAGGAGTATCATCAACAATAAACTGTGATGTACCGTCCTTATAGAGTTCGCGTATCTCTTTAAGTTCGGCCAGCGAGTTCCTGGTATGCTCAGGCATGGTATTGGCAGGTGATATAATGTTTCTTGAGCGAAGATACTTAATTAACAATATTGCTGAAAAAATATCGTAAGTGACAAACCTAACCCCGAGCCGGTCATGCAGGTGCAGAGCAAGGTTGCCGGGCTTATGGAGAAGTTTAGTCATTGAACGCGCAAAGGACTTATCCTCCTTAATGGTAAAGTCAACCAGAGGAATTAAACAGTTTTGGTCACCAAACCAGAGATCGTTTCCAGTTTTTTGAAGATGTCTTGTGAAGCGTTCTCTTATAAGCTCAAGAGCCTTATCGTGAACCAGTCTGTCATGAGTCAGCAGGGCGTGTGCTGCGCAGTGAAGCAGTTTAAGTTGCACACACGGCCAGTATGGCCAGGTATGCCTTTGTGGGTGCGAAGCTTCAATAATAAGATCTTCGATACTGTAGGAGAGGTACTGGGAAGGAATTTCCCTGAGACTTCCGTACGGCAGAAGAGTATCGGTTAAATATACCAGCGCAAGATCTTTTATCTCATTAATAAGATTAAAGTCTCCCGAGTCATTAAGATCGAATCCGTAGGCCAGAAGATATTTCCTGGCCTCTTCCCTAGAGTTAACATGCAGTCTGCCGGAATCAATAACCGACCTGCCCCCGATTATCGTCATAAGGCTTTCCCAGGGAACTGTAAGTTCCGAAGAGGAGCGAACTACGGGGACGCGGTATTTTGACATTTTGAAAATCTGCTTAAGCTGTTATCATCAATATATTAGCCCAAATTTACCGTATGGGGAATAATACCAGAATTATAATGCCGAATTATTAAGCTGTCCTCTTAAGCTGCCGAATCTATTTCAGGGAAATTTTTTGAGGGAAGCCATGAGACCAGTTGCTTATATATTCTGTGCAGTATTTCTGTGTGTATCATCGGTACAGGCTCTGCCGACTCTAAGCGGTAAGATAACAGTAAACTCAATTAGCCGTCTGGTTGTTCAGAACCAGAAAAGAAACAGCTCTGCAAATATAAAAAAGAGCCGCTTTAAAGCACGTGCACGGGATCGCGGCAATCGAGCAGCGCTTATATCATCCAATGGCAAGGCCGCAGGTGCTATTGTTTTTGGTATTAAGAGTGGTGGTAAAGTTTACACTTTTAAAAAAGCCCAAGAACAGAATATTTGCTCAGCTTCATCTGCTAGAGCTGTAATGGCAGTTAAACGCAAACTTAAAAGTAGACGCAGACGAACCAGGCAAATACGGCTCAGGGGATTAACTTATGATAGCGAAAACTCTATAGCGTATCCTACGAGTATTAATGGCGGAAAGCCTGATACTGCCGCGAGAAATCTCGCACTTGTTGATTCAAATTGTGTGCCTGTAGGATCTCATCTCGGTTATAATACTAACAAATTACAATCATCAGTATCTTTATCAGGTTTTGAAGCTTTTGCCAGTAATGATACTGATGGTGATGGTATAGAAGATTCCAAAGATCTTGATGATGACGGTGACGGCATGCCGGATGCCTTTGACATAGACGATGATGGTGACGGGATTCTCGATAACGACGATAGTGATTCAGATTCAAAAGATAGTTCTACGCTGCCAGTCCACAAAAGGCAGTTTTTCATATTCTCCAACTTTCACCTGGATATGGAGGAGTCGCTTAATGCCAATGTAATGACGGTTACAAAGTCAATGATTGACAGTGCGCTTGTGGATAATGCCGGGCTGGCTATTCAGGTTATTGGTGATGGAACGCTGGAGGTCGAACTAGATTGCGGTTCACTTTCGTACTGTTCAACTGGTGGCACAGGCAGGACTCTTGAGCCGTATCCGGATGGGCTTAAATTTCCTGAAGACCTTGATTCAGATGGGAACGGCTATGGTAAAATTGAACCAGGCTCAACAGGAGATTTCCAGCTGAAAACCGGCGCAACGTCTGATGAGATTAAAGCCGGTGATGTTTTAATTCAGCGGGTGAAGACCAAAAAAGGTAAAACAGTTCAGGTTCCTGGGATGCTGAATTTTATCTTTCATACGGTGCCTGCTGCTACAAAGGTAGTTACTGGAGTTAAAACTTATAATATTACTTATCCTGTGTCGGCAGGCGATCCCGGCACAGCTACAAACTGTTTTAAAGTTCCGGCAAGTGGCACTGTGTCGGTAACTGTAACAGCGCAGCGGCCACAACGAGCCGGTATTACAGAAGCTGGCGAAGCTACCCTAATGGATATGGGGAATCTTAAGCTTATAACTAATATACCGAATGCGCCGTGTACTACGGATGCAAATGGCCAGTGTACTACAGATCCTGGCAGTGGGCCCGGTTTATGTAGCGGCAGTGTTTACAGCACATCAGATCCGAACTTAACAGTTGTGTCTGACGGGCTTCAGGATTCTTTAGGCGATCAGGCAGCCGATCCTTCGCATACATTTACATACACAATAGATCTTACTGCCTGTCTTAGCGCTAAAAGCATCAGCTGGAATTCGGGTGAGACGCTGAAAGTTCCGCTCCAAATGATGAATGTCTATGGCGATAATGCTGCACAGGATCTCTGCTTTACCAGGCAGTAAACTGCCATACGGCCAGGTTTTAAAGCGAGCGCAGGAATTTTATCAGCTGGCTGCGCTCGTCTTTTGTAAGCTTTGCAAAGTTATCTCTTGATGTTTTAGCTTCGCCTGAGTGCCAGATAATAGCCTCTTCAAGTGTTCGGGCGCGGCCATCGTGCAGGTATCCAGGTTTATTTTTGTTAAATACTCCGGTCATACCTAGACCCCATAGAGGGGTTGTGCGCCACTCGCTTCCCTTTGCACTGAATTCAGGGTGTTTATCTGCCAGCCCGCGTCCCATGTCATGTAAAAGCAGGTCACTAAAGGGATGAAAAGTTTGATTAGCGACTTCAACAACTGAGCTATTTCCAGTTGTTAGGGTTATAATATGACATTTATTACAGCCAATCTGCTGAAAGAGGATTTTACCTGCTTTTACCTCAGGATCATCCTGGTTTCTGGCTATCGGAACCCCGGCGGCCTGAAGATAAAATGTTATCCGATTAAGCGTATCATCAGAGACCTCCTGCTGCTGCCTGGGATCCTGAAAAAGAGATGAGGTCATACCCATATCATTAAAAAAAGCTGCTGCCGTTTGTTGTTTAACGGAAGGCTGCCCGGCCTTAAAGCCGAAGCGGCCGACTGCAAGTGTGCCTGTTTCCTTATTCATTACATAATTAATGCGGCCAGATATTCCATCGCCGTTCTGGTCTTCCGGATCGGCAAGTGACTTAAGCGTATCTTCACTGACTGCTTCAATAAGCCCCATCCCGACCATAGGTGGTGCCATTCTAAGCGAATATCTTATTCTACGGCGCTGTCTTCTTGTAAGTCCGGGTATTCTAAAGGTAAGCCGCGGCTTTCTAAGCCTTACTCGTTTTCCATCGGGATATTTAAAGATTCGCTTTTTCCAGCTAAGTCGGATTTTATAGCGCTTTTTACCTTTAATTGTGTGATCCTGCAGCTGCCCGCCTGCTCCGGGCACCTGTTTTGGACTTCCATCGGCCTCTGTCCCGGGGAGGCTGACACGTACAATCATAGAGCTGGTTTCCGCGCGTGGGAAAAACCCGATTTTACCCTTTCCATTTTGAGTGTGGCAGCCGCCACAGGAGTTGTGATTAAAGCGGGGGCCCAAGACTTTTTTACCGTTTAATTTTACAAGAGCAAAGGAGCGGTGAAATTCCACAAAGCCTGTAAGATGATAATCAAAAAATTCGTCTGAGCGAATATTTGGTGCCGGGAGCTGCACTGAAAAGCGCCCGGGCCGGTCCGTAGATAGATCGCCACCGAGGTTGGTAATGTCCTGCGAAAAGACAACAGCCGGAAAAAGCAGCAGAGCTGCATACAATGTAAATAACAATCTCTTCAACGCACGGAATCCGTAAATAGAATACTTATTACTTATCAGTATAATAGTATAAAATGCTTCAGTCTATAGCAGTAAGGTAAAAAGCTCAGTTGTTATAGGGGGTTCTCACAATATTTACTGTAAAAATTATAAGAGCTGAAAGTGCCAGAGTCCCGGATATGCCAAACAGCCATGATGGAAGGACTATCCCGAATTTAGCGGTCAGGCCCGGAAGTATCCTAAAAAGCGTGCCGCTAAAGAGCAGGACAAATGACATCAGCGTAAGTTTGGGAGAGTAAAGCGATTGTTTAATCAGATTCGGTAGCAGCCTGGTTCCTACGCCAAAAACAATGTGGGCTGCAAAACCAGCCAGAAAAATATGACGAATGTTAACCGGCTCAATATATTTCGGGTAACCGCTAATCATCAGTACAGAGTTTAAAAGTTCAAGCGCAGCGCCGATTAAAGCCCAGCCAAAACCTGCAATGATAAATAATTCAAAGCGTCCGAATTCCCCGCGGTCACCGAAACGACCCCGCAGGCTACTGGCATCACTTCTATAAATTTTAAGTGAAACCCGCTCCGGCTTTACTCTAAAAAAGAGGGCATCAAGCTCCCAGATATACCAGATAAGGCCAAGTGACATAAAAGCCAGCCCGGCTGCATTAATAAGAATGATAAGGTGAATGTTTCCAGCGCTAATAATGTTTGCAGCATAAGCTGCAAAATATATTAATGCTCCGGACGCATATGTCAGCCCAACTGCTTTTACCGGCCAGAGAGGGGCTCTAAGCCCTAAAAAATTAGGGAGCATTTTAAGCCCAAAGCCCATTATGGCCGGAGTAATAATCAGACGCTGAAATATTTCCAGCAGAAAATTGTGCCACTCAGGATCAGAGTGTGGAAAGACCGGATTAAAGGCTGAAAAACTTATAGCAGCGTTGCCCACTGCAAACACAAGCCAGCCGCAAAAGACCGGGGCAAAGTAGGGTAGCAGCCTTTTGGTTTCACTGCGGTCAAAGGGCTTGCCAGTAAAGGTTCCAAGCGCAAGATAGAGGTAGAGCAGGATAGCAAGTGTTTCAAGGAATGTGCCTGCTGTACCAACCAGGGTTATGACGAAACGTGTACTGCCGGTAAAATAAGGCACCAGTATTTTTGCTGTAGCAAATATTACAACACCTGCCAGCAGCAACTTAAAAATTACCGGGATAAGGTTATTATTCGAAAAGGCTTTGCTTTGCAGGCGCGGAAATACATAGAGACTGATTCCGATTATCAGCATACCAATCCAGCCGAGAAGCTGTACGTGGCCGTGAGCTCGAATCAGGCCGATTGTTACATCGCCGCGCACCAGCCCAAGCGCCATTACTGAAGATAGGTGCGCAGCCAGGCCAAAGCCTGCTAAGATTGAGAGAGTAAGCGAACCCCATAGAAACGGCCTGTAAAACTCAGGATACTGGTCAGCTGAATTCATGTCTAAAGCTCACATAAATCGGAACTGTTATTAGCACCAGTCATAATTAAAACTTATACTGATACGATCCTGTGGAGCGCTGCCGGGTTCAACTTCGTGTCTTAACCAGCTCTCAAAAAGTATTAAGTCACCGGCCCGCGGTTTATACCTAACTGTTTGAAGATTTTTTTCGCTGCAGGGACTCTTACGAGGGGGCGCTGCCATAAAACGGTCCAGGCGCGGATCTTCAAACTTTATAGCGCCGCAGTTTCTGGGAGTCTTAACATAGTAAGTGCCACTAATAACTGAGAGGGGGTGGATGTGATTGCTGTGAGTTGTACCGGCCGGCATAATGTTTACCCAGCAGGAAGTCATCTTTAACTTTCCAGAGCCGAGATCAAATTCCAATTTTTTGCTAAATTTTATAACATGTCGATCAATTAATTTTTCAAGCTCCATAAAAAGACTTGAAAGTTTGTTTAGTTCTGACATGCTGGCATATGAAGTGTAGCCACCATAGTAATTGTTTTTTGACCATACCTGGCCGCGTTTGTCGGCGGTTTTAATGCGGTAACAGTCTTCGGTTAACTTCCGGTTAAAAGCTCCAAGCGGCTTTTTATGCAGTTTTTCATGGTAAATAAATGTTGGAAACCATGCTTTAATGGTCATTTTAACTGGCTCTCTGCTTTTTCCATAAACAGGTTGTAGAAAAGTTCTGGCGTAATATAATGGCTTTCGGCTTTTTTGTCACATCTTTAAGGTTAAATCATGCTTTTTAGTGGAACGGCACGGACTAAAAAAGTTTCAGATGCAGAGCTAATGGCTGAGCATACCAGTGATGCAATAGCCACCCGGCTCGACAGTCAGGAAGCGCATGAAACCACAGGGGATGTGGTGCTTGGTGCTCTGGATGGAATTATTACCACCTTTGCCATTGTAGCTGGAGTTGCCGGGGCCGGAATGAGCGAGAGTGCCCTGGTGGCTTTAATATTGGGTCTGGCCAATGTGCTGGCAGATGGCTTTAGTATGGGGGCAAGTAATTACTTAAAGGCCCGTTCGGATCAGCAGACGCTTGAAAAATTCAGGCGCATGGAGGAAGAGCATATTGAGCGCATCCCGGAGTCGGAGCGGGAGGAACTAAGGCAGATTTTCTTAAGAAAGGGCTTCTCCGATGAAATTCTTGAAGACATTATAAAAGTTATTACGGCGGATAGAAAACTCTGGGTTGATACTATGCTTACGGATGAATGGGGGCTTAAGCTCTCTATGCCGCATCCGCTTCGCTCAGCGCTGGTTACCTTTTTTGCTTTTATTGCAGCCGGTATGGTTCCGGTAATTCCTTTGGCTGCACGTCTTTTTTATCCGCTAACAGATGAGCTGGTGTTTCGCTACTGTGGCCTGCTTACCGCAGTTGCTTTCATAGTTCTCGGCGCCTGGCGGGGAAGAGTTTTGCACCGCTCTGTGCTGGTAAGCATTGCTGAAACTCTTTTTGTTGGCGGGGCTGCAGCTTTTTTAGCCTATTTTGTCGGTAATGTGCTTGGGGCTTTGCTGCTGTAACCACGAAGCCCGCTAATTTACTGATTACACCAGACTTTAATTGACTTAAACTATCTTGTGCCCCTCTTAAAAATATGAAACTGTGGTATGAAACTGCAGCGAACCGCAGCCTTTGTGTAACCGAGTGATAATATTTATATTATCACGAGATGTTTGCTTGGCAGGCGGGACGCCTACCGATTAACATTTAACTTAATTTAGAACCTTTTAAAACAGGGAGAAATACCAATGACCAGGAAAACTCTAACCTTATTGGCAGGACTGCTACTGGTAACAGCCCCGTCAGCTCTCCTGGCCCAGAGTGACGAGTGCGTTGATACAACAGCGATCAGTACAAATACAGTGATTTCCAATGCGGTAAATGTCTGTAAATCCACCCGCGGCAGGCGTCGTAAAAATGCCTTTGCCAAACTGAAAGGCGGTGCGATGCAACTCGCCGGCGGAATAGGTAAATCTAATGCCCGTCAGATCAAAAATCTTTTAAATCAGGTGCGGCGCAGAAACTGTAGTGTTCCATCCGGTACTCCGCAGTGCAGTAATGACACAGCATATACTGTTAATGAGATTCAGACAGCGCTTCTTGCCGGCGTATGTACAGCAAAGCTTCAATCAAAACGCAAAGCCGGGCTTAAGAAATTTAAGCGCGGAGTAAAAAAGCTTGAGCGGGTTCTGGATGCAACGCTTGTAGCTTCACTAAACAGCATGATTGACGCTTTGTTGGCATCGGATCAGTGTGGCGCTGGCGGAGAGAAGAGCAGTAATCCCTCACAGTGCAAGCAGATAGTAAAATACCGGAATAAAGATCTTTGGAAACCAGTCTCAGATGCTAATGGTAACCCCGTTTTTCTGGAGAACCAGTTCAGAACACCTTCTTCCTGCTCAGTTATTAAAAACTCTGGCCAGAAGATTGTTAATCTTAGAAATACCGGTCCCTCTAATGGCAGAAATTCAACCTGGCGTGTATTTAGCAGGCGCTGCACAGCGTTTCCTAATAACATTTTTGTGGCCTGTAAGATTCCAGGGCAGGGTACAAAGTGCTGGAAGGTTCCGAGGGCCTGCAGCCGCTATGAATAGTTATCTTTAACCTAATGCTAAAAAGCCGGGGCTGTTGAAAAAGCCCCGGCTTTTTTTTATCTTTACTGGAAGAAAACCGCTGTCCGGTAAAAATATCTATGAACAGACAGATTGATATAGAAACTCTAAAACAGCTCTACCTTAAAAAACAGCAGGAAAAGGAGGTGGAGCAGTACCGCCAGTTTTCCGCAAGTGAGCTGTTTTGTCCGGTATGCAGGCAAGCCATGCCGGTGCGTGAGCGCCTCTTGTTGGTGCTTCCGGATGGGCGCGAAGTGTATGATTATGTATGCCGCTCGTGTGGTGAATCGCTGGGAAGAAAAGAAGGCTAAGTTTTTTAATAAAGCCTTTAATTAGCTGATAATGCAAATAATTTTTCAGGAAACTTTTTTCTCCTGTCGCCGATGATTTTAGCTGAGAGGATAAAATTCTCTTGGTACAAAAAAACTTACAGAACAGGAGACTAAAAGATGAGTAGAATCCACAGAAAAAATGCCTTTATAAGACTGAAAAATCGTATTAACTGCATTCCGGCCGGGGTATATGAGGTTTTGGGAGAAAAGGACGAAACTATAATTCTGGCAGTAAGCAGCAGAATACAGTTTTCTGTTTCAGGCGCAGATCGGGAGATGCTTGAGTGGTTACCATACTCTTCTGGAAAGCTGAGAAAGACGAGCGAGGCCAAGTTTGTAAAATCTTACTTCCATTTACTTTACCGCTTTGGAGAAAATATTGAACACCAGCCGCTACTTCCATTTACATCGTGCTGGATGGATCGATCTGTTTATGAAGATTACCCGCACTGGTCTATGGCTGGCCGGGAGCTTGCGGCTTAGTAAGTTTTATTTAGATACCCCTTTTTCAGGAGTTTTCATTTGTGGAGGGGGTATTTAGAGTCTATAGAGGTGCAGCACGTGGTTTTTATGCCAGCCGTTTAGCTGAAAGAGAAGCTCTTTTCCCTCAAAAAGCTCACGGTAAACCGGATTGTTATAGATGTAGTAAACGGTTTTTCCGGCTTTTGCGCCTTCTATGCTTGCAAGGGTTTTTCCGGTAATTGCTTTATCAAAGGAATTTTTGTTGTGAACTATAACTGTATCAAAGCCGTCAAATAGCTCGTTAAAGTCAACTTCGAGCACATTCTGCTGAATAAGTTTAAAGTTGCTTACGCCGCAGGCTTTAAGATTACTTTCACAGATCGAAAGCAGCTCGGATGAGAGATCAACACCTACAATTCGGCAATCTTTAAGCTGCTTGGCTGCAATTATACACGGCTTACCTTTTCCTACTCCCAAATCAATAAAAAGAATAGTCTTATCTGCCGGAAGTTCACGTTTTTTAAGAAAGGTAAAAGTTTTAACAAGCGGGCTTGCATAAGTGGGCTGATACCACATGGCGCCCGCAGATTTATCCTGACCGACGTGATTGTAATATTCATTATGGGTGAGAATCCCAGCGGTTTCTACCCCGTAACGGAGATCAAAAAGACGATTCTCAAAAATCTCCTCTTTAAACCTTCTCAGACCGTTTTTCAGGCCGTGATGTTTAATCATTTTAATAAGCATCCGATAGTCCTTATATGTGTCTTGTATTTTGTGCTGCTCGGTAAGTATTATGATACATCATTCAGACAGGAGTTCACCATACATTTTAACTAGCCGCCTGGCCCAGTAATCGGTGGTCAGAACCTCTGGAATTTCAGGAAATGGCTCGCGATAGCGGCGGTGTGCTTCCTGTGCGATCTCATCAAATGATTTTACCTGGAGCCCCAGCTTATAGCGCTCAAGTATGCGTTTACAGGTCTTAGAGTTATGAGAGAAGGTAAATAATCCGGCGCTTATATAATCAAACAACTTGTTATCAACGCCATAGTCAGTATTGTCAAAGTTGTAAAAAGGGTGATCATCGGGAGTGCGATCAACGGATGTGCTGATAACATCTATACCAAAATGATATTTTGAAATTTCTGGAATTAATTGGTCAGCAGGAAGGGTTTCATGAATGTGAATCAGATCTGGTCTCGAATACCTGGGAGCAAGCTGATTCATTACGGCTTTGTACTTATGATAATCGTCCATATAGGAGGGATAGATGTGGTAGTGAATTGAACTGTTTGATAGTACCCGTGCAAGCTCGAAATGAAAGTTTCTTGGACGGGTAGATGTTGGATCGCACAGATTCCCAACGTACACCGCATGTATTCCATCTGTAAGTTTTGGTTGCCTGAGTTTACGGGCTTCCTCTTCGGTACAAGCTCCGTCCAGACATAGTGCCAACTTATTAGGTTTAAGATTTGCCCGTCTTTTAGCGACAGCGATTCTAGCATCTCGTAATGATAAAGCTGTCGCATTTTCAAGACAAAATCGCTCCATAAGCAGCATTTCATCACTAGGATAGTTGTCAGGGCGATCTTCAATTACACAGCCACTCATTACATCATAATCATCGAATACAACCGGTTTTAGTCCCGATGCGATTAAAAAAGCTGGAAGTTCGAATTTCCAGCTTGTAAAAAGGTGGTAAGCGGATGGTCGGAATTTAAGGGCCAGTTCAAGAGTTTGAACAGGATCCTGACTTTGGATTATTTGACTAAAATTGTTTCTGTTATTAACCGAAGGTTCTACTTCTGAAATAAGTATCACTTCCCAACCCAGCTTTGTAATGGCTCGGGCGTACTTGTACTGTCGGGCAGTTAGATTTGGGCTTATCATCACTACCTGCTTTTCCTGCCGTGGAAGTTGTGCGTGCTGGTATGTTGCAAGCCTGCGTTTTAATTCGGATGAAAAGGAAGAGTTGACGCGGTTAACTTCGGAGACAAGAAAGTTAATAAGCTGCTGTACTTTAGCAGGTGTTCTTTGCCAATCGTTCTGGTCAATCAGTATTGTCTGTTGGTCCATCGGTTCGTTTGTAAAATATATTAACTAGTTGGATAAGATTTAGATGTTAAGAAGATTTATACAGATGCGTTCTGTTTTAAGTAAAAAACAAGCGTAGTCAATATATTACGAACAGCAGGGCTGTTTTTCTAGAAGAAAGGGACCAATAAAAACTGCATCCATCCCTGATGCGGCAAAGGTGGTAAGAGCGTCCTTTACAGTTTCTACAATTGGCTGTCCGCGAACGTTATAACTGGTGTTAAGAACGCAGGGAATTCCAGCAGCAGCGTGAAAGTGAGTGATAAGATCGTGGAACAGAGGATTAGTATCCTTTGAAACCGTTTGAACGCGGGCAGTATTGTTAACGTGATTGACTGCCTGTAATTTATTACGCCACTCAGCCCGGGTTTTAAATGTTATAGTCATGAAGGGAGAGGCATAGGGGATTTCAAATAGTTCAGCTGCATGCTCTTCCAATACTGCGGGGGCAAATGGGCGGAAGCTCTCCCGGAATTTGATTTTAGCGTTCACTAAATCTTTCATTTCAAGACTACTCGGATCGGCTAAAATTGAACGATTTCCCAAAGCCCGTGGACCAAATTCGGAACGTCCCTGGTACCAGCCGACAATTTTACCTTCGCAGAGAAGTCTGGCAGCTTTTTCAGCTGGATTGTTACATTCGCAAAAAGTAGCTCCAGTGAGCCTTAACGTTTCGCGCAAGTCATCCAGACTATATGTTGGTCCATAAAAAGCGTGTTTCAATGGCTGTGCAGGACAGCCCTCTTGATTGGCCATATACAAAGCACAGCCGAGCGCCAATCCTCTGTCACTTGCAGCAGGTTGTACAAAAAGCCGATCAATAAAGGGCAATTCCGTAATTATTCGGTTGGCGGCGCAATTAAGCGCTACGCCACCGGCCAAAGCAAGGTTTCTCAGGCCGGTACGCGAATGTAAATACTGAATCAGAGAAACAGCTGCGCGTTCAAGGGCAAACTGGACAGCTGCTGCGATATCCATATGTCTCCGGGTAATTTCAGATCCTGGTTTCCGTGGTTCCCCTAGTAATTCAACCAGTTTTTCAGAGTAACTTGGCTCATATACTGAACGGGCCGGAGGGTTACTCCTAATAAATGATACATCACAATAGTATCCAGTTTCTGACACAGATAAAAACGGACTAAGATCATACTTTTCAGGATTACCATAAGGTGAAAGACCCATTACTTTATACTCACCTTC
>RFHI01000026.1 GCA_003696425.1 Candidatus Dadabacteria bacterium
CTCCATAACCGGCCTGTAAACCACACCGGGCGGGAGTTTATTCTCAGCAATGCATGATATTGTACAGGCCCTGCAACCCACACACTTTCGGGTATCAATAACCATTATCCAGTGGCGCTCTTCTACGGGCTTACTGAGAGCAGCCTTAAGCTCACGGCCCATGCGCACCAGTACATCTTCACCGGGAGACTCTGGAGGAAAATCTATCCCCTCCAGAGTGTTACTCAGGGAGTCATCAGAGGCATAGGCTTCGCTGCCATTTTGTTTAAGTGTGGCAGCAGCCAGACCGGCAAACAGTCCTGCCAGAGTGCCCTTAAGAAAGCCCTTTCTGGTTACTTTCTGCTTATCGGAGCAGCTCTTTATCTGCACAAGCTCCGAACTCCCGTTTCCACTCGACCCGTTTCCTTCTAATGGCATTTCCCTATTCTCCCGGTAAAAGTTCTTTAGAATTTATAAAAGAGAGTGAACCTTGGAATGACGTCATTGTCAGGATCTTCAGCTCCTCCAACAGCGTCATAAAAAACCATCTCAACGTTCGGCATCAGGTGAACGTTTTTAAAGGCTTCATAATCAAGGCCGGCTAGCACAAATGTTGACTTGGCGTCCGAGGCAAACGGTATGTAGCTTATGTCCTCACCCTTGGGGTTAGGATCGAACATGCGATCTACCCTGAGGTAACCGGCGAGATTCTCAGAGAAGTTTCCGACGATATAAGCTGAGGCCAGATCAAGCTCGAGATCATCAACGCCTGTACCCTGTTCGCGAACCTGGTGGGCATACAAAAGTCCAAGACGGCCCCAGTCAGCTTTATAACCTGCAAAGCCCTGCAGAGTGTATTTATCTTTGTTATTATCTGCAGATTCATAGTCTCCCAGTACCTGCAAGATAACACCTTCCGCCGGCGCAGCGCTTAAGGCCAGATGGATTTTCTTATCTTCATTGGTTTCAGATTTGTTGCTGGCACCGTTACCGACCATAAAGTGGTAACCAAACATCTTATCAGCATCGAAGTACCCTTTAAGAGCAAGACCGAAATCCCGCGAAGCACCAAACTTTTGAAGGTCAAGCGGAGTTTTTTCAACTGAGCGGTAACCCCAGTGATGCTCAACCAGATCCCAGGTGGGAGTTGATGAAATACCGAAGTAAACTGAATGCAGCCCGCTGGTGTATTTCAGGTAGGCATCTTTTACAAAGGGATCCAGTTTTGTTTCAGTTTCAAAGTCACCCGGACTGTTCAGCTCAAACCTGATGCGGGCATCCAGGTTATCCTGCAGTTTTTTATCGTAGGTAAGGTAAATTCGCCTGAACCAGAAACCGTTTTCATCTTCAAGTTCACTTCTATGGTTCTGGGCCACCCAGTAAAAGTCACTCATTACCAGGCCGGAAATTTTTCCCGGGTCTGATAAAATCCCCTTATCGTCAGCCTGTGCCGGCTTAATCCCGGCAAAACAATAACCGCTAAAAACTACAATCAGGCTTAGTAATTTAAACTTATTAGCCAACTTTTTGCCGTACATTGTATTCTCCCTAATATCAACATAAACTATTTACTTGCCATGACGTATAGTCATGTCTTATATATAGGCAGAATTAATGAATAGGTAAAATGAATTATATCTATAGTTATTATAGGCAGAACTTATAATGGATCTTATTCAACTCAAGCTCTTTGTTGATGTGGCCCGCTCAAAAAGCTTCAGCCGCGCAGCCAGGGCGAACTACATTACCCAGCCGTCAGTAAGTCTCAGAATCAAACAGCTTGAGGATGAACTGGGAGTGCGACTCTTTGACCGCACAGCCAGGCAGGTGCAGCTTACGCCCGAGGGGCATGCACTGATTTCAGAGGCTGAAAAGATAATGGAGCAGTGTAATCATTTTGCCGAGTATGTCAGCATGCTAAAAGGCTCGCCCAGCGGAGATATACGGATTGCCACTATTCCCAGCGTGGGAATGTACCACCTGGGAGAGTACCTTAAAAGGTTTTTAAACCTTTATCCCAACATTCACTTCAATTTACAGTACCGCAATTCAGGGGTGATTTACGATCTGCTTGCCGCAAAGAAAATTGACGCGGGACTCGTGGCTTATCCTGAAAAGCGTACCGGCCTGGACGTAAACGTTTTTGCTGAAGAGCCGCTGGTACTTGCTGTAAACCGGCAGCATCCGCTGTCGGCAAAAAAAACTGTTTCACTTAACGATCTTGAGGGACAGGATTTTATTTCCTTTGAAGAGAACATTCCCACCGGAGCTGCTATAGATAAAATCCTAAAGCAGCATTCGATCAAAGTAAATTACGTTATGACGAACAACAATATTGATGCAATCAAACACGCTGTAGAGGCCGGGCTCGGCATGGCAATAGTACCTGCTTTAACTGTTGAACAGGAGCGCAAACTGAAAACCCTTGCAGTTATAAAGATAAAAGAGAACATTCCACCACGGCCGATTGCTCTGCTTGCAGCTGAAACAACCGCAAGTATACCGCTTAACCTTTTTAAAGAGGTCCTAATAGGCACACAAGAAAACAAGAATTAACCTCGACAAATACTGCAAAGAGAGAAACCGGGCACCTGTTTATCACAGCGGCTCAAAGCGGGCCTGAAAGAACCTTAAATGCTCAGGCTCGTAAACCATCTTTAACCCACCAATAGATTCGTTTCGCTCGCATACCCTGGCAACCGTCTCCGAGACCACGTCAAGGTGGCTCTGGGTGTAAACCCTGCGCGGTATAGTGAGCCTGACAAGTTCAAGTTCGGGTTTGCGGTTCTCGCCATCACGGCTACGCCCGGCTGAGACTGTACCGCGCTCCATAGAACGCACACATCCTTCTAGGTAAATCTCACCGGCCAGCCGCTGGGCCGGAAACTCATCCTGGGGCACATGCGGGAGAATTTTACGGGCATTTAAATATATAGCATGGCCTCCAAAGGGCTTAAGCACGGGCACTCCAAACTCTTCAAGTTTTTTACCGAGATAGCCGACCTGCTCAACACGCGCCCTGATATAATCAAATTCAACCGACTCCCTAATACCAACAGCCATAGCCGCCATGTCTCTTCCGGCCATGCCACCATAGGTATGCAGCCCTTCAAAACAGACCACCATGTTACGGGCCTTTTCGGCCAGCCCGTCATCGTTAAATGCCAGAAAGCCACCAATATTAACAAGACAGTCCTTTTTACCGCTCATAGTACAGCCGTCACTGTAAGAGCAGATCTCTTTTAATATTTCAGCAATACTCCGATCCTGCTGACCGGCTTCCCGTTTTTTAATAAAATAGGCGTTTTCAACCGCACGGGTTGCATCCAGAAAAACGGGGATACTTTTACTGCTGCAAAACTCATAAACTGCTCTCATATTCTCAAGCGATGCCGGCTGGCCACCGGCCATGTTTACGCAGGTTTCATAGCTGATGTACGAGATGTTTTCCGCGCCATGCTTATCTACAAGCAGCTTTAGTTTATCCAGGTCCACATTACCCTTAAAGGGATACTCCGAGTCAGGATCGTGTGCCTGATCTATAATAATGTCTTCAAACTTTCCGCCGGCATACTCCTGGTGAAAGCGGGTGGTAGTAAAGTACATATTGCCGGGTACTACCTGTCCCGGTTTTATCATTATCTGGGAAAGCAGATGCTCAGCGCCGCGTCCCTGGTGAGC
>RFHI01000001.1 GCA_003696425.1 Candidatus Dadabacteria bacterium
AAGAGTCATCTCTCTAATCGTTTATGGCAATCAGACGATTCAGCATTTACGCGACCTGGCTGAAACTATCCGCGACGATCTCTCACATACCCCTGGCATTACCCTTGTAGAGCTGGGACTTGCACCGGAACCTGAAATTGCTGTGGAGATTCCCATGGCTACTCTGCGTGCTTACAACCTGACCATTGAGCAGGTTGCTTCTGAAATAAAAAGGAGAGCGCTGGAGCTTCCCGGTGGGACCGTCAGAACAGAGGGTGGGCAGATTCTTTTAAGGACAAAAGAGCGCAGGGACTTTGCCAGACAGTTTGGAGATATTCCTGTTCGTTATAATTCAGACGGAACCATTTTACGGCTTAATCAGGTTGCACAAATTAAAGAAACCTTTCGGGAAAATGATCGCGAGGCGTATTTTAACGGTCTTCCTGCTGTAATGCTGGAAGTTTACAGAGTGGGGGATGAAACACCACAGTCAGTTGCAGCGGCTGTTAAAAAATATATCGAAAAGTTAAAGTCGCGTTTGCCCGATAATGTAGGTGTCAAAGTCTGGGAGGATCGCTCGGAGATCTATCAGGACAGGATGCATCTGCTTTTAAAAAACGCTGCGCTTGGTCTTGTGCTGGTGCTTTTACTGCTTTCTCTCTTTTTGGAGGCCAGGCTGGCTTTCTGGGTGATGCTGGGAATTCCGGTTTCCATTATGGGAAGCTTTGTATTTTTCCCGCTTACCGGCGCGTCAATAAATATGATCTCACTTTTTGCCTTTATTGTAACGCTTGGCATAGTTGTCGATGATGCCATAGTTATGGGTGAAAATATTTACGAAAAGCGTGAACGCGGAATGCCGCCGCTACAGGCTGCAATAGAGGGTGCTCACGAGATAAGTGTACCGGTGTTTTTTGCAGTAGCAACTAATATAGTGGCCTTTTTACCGCTCTTTTTTGTCCCGGGCATATCCGGTAAGTTTTTTATGCAGATTCCCTCTGTAGTTGTGCTGGTCTTTATTATCTCTTTAATAGAGGCTCTCTTTATACTTCCGTCGCATCTCTCTCACAAACAGGCCAGTAGCCGCTTTTGGGATAAGCTTAATCGGCCGCGCGATCGCTTTGCAGTTCTTCTGACAGACTTTATCAAAAACAGTTACCGTCCATTTGCTGAAAAAGCTGTGCGGAACAGGTACCTGACGGTAGCTATAGCCATAGCAGCGCTCCTGGTGGCGGTAGGCAGTGTGGCAGGAGGGCATGTTCATTTTACTTTTCTTCCTAAAATTGATGCTGATTTAATAACGGCCCAGGTGAAACTGCCGGTTGGTGCTCCAATAGAGGAATCCCGCAGGGTCGCCAGGGTATTAAGCCGCGCAGCTGAAAGGGTACTTCAGGCTAATGGAGGGATGCGGATTAGTAAGGGCATATACTCCCAGATTGGCGGAAGCCTGGTTGGCTTCGGTCCTGGCCCCAACCCGGCTGCTACAGCTGCAGGCTCTGAACTGGTTGCCGTCCAGGTGTCGCTGGTATCACCTTCGCTGCGGGAGATAAGCGGTGGGGACTTTGCCCGTAAGTGGCGGGCTGAAGTTGGAAATGTGCCGGGAATTGACAGTATAAACTTTAAATCCAATACGGGTGCAAGCGAGGGGGCAGCGATAGAATTTAATTTAAGTCACAGGCTGCGGCATACAGCAGAAAAGGCAGCAGCAGAGCTTAAAAAGATTCTTGAGACCTATAAAGGGGTGTTTGATATTGATGATGGTGTTTCAGGCGGAAAGCAGCAGATTAGCTTTAAAATCAGCCCGCAGGCTCAGGCCGCCGGACTGAGTGCCGGCGAGCTGGCCCGCCAGGTAAGAAACGCTTTTTATGGAGCCGAAGCTTTAAGACAGCAGCGTGGCCGCAGTGAAGTAAAAGTAATGGTCAGGCTTCCGCTTGAAGAGCGCAAAACAGAGCAAACACTTGATCAATTTGTAGTTACTCTTCCAGACGGTTCGGAAATGGCCTTAAGTGATGCTGTGATTGCAAAACGGGGACACTCCTATACGGCAATTAACCGCCGTAATGGCAGAAGAATTGTTACTGTTACAGCAGATGTTGATCAGAACCTGGCCAATGCGAATCAGATAAACAACACTATTATGGAAACCGAGATTCCGAAGTTACAGAAGAAATATCCGGGACTCAGTTACTCACTGGGAGGCGAGCAGGAAGCCCAGCGCGATACAATGGGTGCGCTTGGGACGGGTTTTCTTATCACTCTTTTTGTCCTCTATGCACTGCTGGCCATGCCTTTTAAGAGCTATCTTCAACCAGCTCTGGTAATGATTAGCATCCCCTTTGGAATTATAGGTGCTGTGATTGGGCACTTTTTGCTCGGTTATGGGCTGAGTATTATAAGTATGTTTGGATTAATTGCACTTTCCGGTGTGGTGGTAAATGACTCTATGGTCCTTGTGGTTACGGCCAACAGGTTAAGAGATAACGGACTCTCGCCTGAAAGGGCTGTAATAGAGGCAGGTGTGCGCCGTTTTCGTCCGATAATTTTAACTTCGCTTACAACTTTTTTCGGGCTGGCACCGATGATCTTTGAAACCTCGCTTCAGGCCCGCTTTTTAATCCCAATGGCTATTTCACTTGGATTTGGCATTCTTTTTGCGACTCTGATTACACTTGTGCTGGTACCGGCGCTGTATGTTATTGTAGGGAATGGAGCAAAGCGGCGATCAAACTAAATTATCGGTTGCTCGAAGCTTCGTTATTTAACCTGGTAGCGGCAGCTATTGTTTGAGATCTGAATATATCCGGGCTGTTTAGAGGTGGTCGCAGAGGTTGTTCCTGCTGGCGGAAGCCATTAAATATCAAATGACTTCTTGAAATTATTATCATTAAATTTCGCAGCTGCAGCTGTTGAGGAATTAACCAGGCTGTCTGGCACTCTACTGTTCCTAGAGCCGGTTATGCCGGGGTTTTCACGCGAGGATTTAATATGTTCAAGTGCTTTGGTGCCAGTGGTATTGACAGTATTATTACCATCGCTTACCCCGAAGACTTGACCCGCTTGGTTTATGTTTCCTATTGCGCCCGCTTCAAGCAGTTGGCGGGCAGAGTAAACTTCATAAGCGTCGCCAATTGCCTGCCCCCCAACATTGTTATCAAGAGTTGTTTTAAGACTGTCTGACATACCCCAGAAAGCTCCACCTTCGCCTGCAAACCACCCCCGTTTTTTAGCGCTTTGTTGAGCATCTGAATCAAGCATGCCGGCCATTGCCATACCCATGGCGCTCTTTGGTTTAGCGCCCGGGTCGAGTGATCCTGCCAAAACTCCCATGGCAGCAGTCATACCGGCCATTTGTCCTGCAAATCTGTTTTGAGCTTGCCAGGAGGCCTCTTGAGCATCAAAATCGGCGTACTGACTCATTCTGCCTGCGTGTAAACCATAACCACGTGCAGCCGCGCTCTGTTCAAAGCCCGCGATGTTTAACTCGGCTGCCTGGGCATTTACTGCTGCAATTTCAGCTCCGGCAGAGGCCCTTAGTGCTGCGCCCCCCGCTGTGCTCATACCACGAATTACATACACACCAGCACCGTTTGGCCCAAAATCCGTTAGTGGACCAAGGGTGTTTCTGGCCAAGTTAATCAGGTTTGCACCTCTGGAGTCAGCCATTTTTTTACCAGTGGCACCAGTACGCCTGTTTCTCGCTCCATTCTCACCTGACGATCCGCCGCCGCGGCGCGCTGTGGACTCAGTAGTATCTATTGCCCCTGAGCCGTCTCCTGAGATTGTTTCAGAGCCATGGGTAGCAAAGTCTGTCGGGTTTTCATTGCCGGGGTTGTCACGTCCGCTGGGAACAACACCGGGTACTTCCTGATTCAGGGGGCCTGCCTGATTTCCTCCCTTTGAAGCTCTTACATTTTGCAAAACTGCCTGGGAGCCAGCCATAAAGCCTTCAATGCCGGCAAATAG
>RFHI01000226.1 GCA_003696425.1 Candidatus Dadabacteria bacterium
TAGATGAGCTCTGTTCATTCACTGGAAGGCCTACAACCAGGAAGGCATAACGACCGGCTGGTAAATTTTTTTCACTGCTTCCTGAAAGCTCTTTTGCAGAGGTTCTGAGCAGTAGAGCATTTTTGTTTTTAAACAATTCTGCTGCAAGCCTCAAAACATTTTCAATTAATTCTACAAGCTCCGAATGACGTGTTACAATTGAAGGAGGAGTTCCGAAGGTAACTGCCAGCTTAAGCCCAACAGCAAACAGATCGCTGATACGATTTACAGCTGACATGGCAGCAATGTTAAGATCCACAAGGGATAAAATACTGGAGCTGCTGTCATCTGAAGCAACCTGATCAACTAACTGTGCTTCTCTGTTAACAAGCTCAATGATTTTTTGAGCCGCACGTTCTGTTATTTCAGGATTTTTAGGGTGGTTTTTAACTGCTGTTGCCTCTCCCAGTACTGACTGCAGGGTATTACGCAGGTTGTGAATAATACCCTCCGAGATTATACACCTGCTCTGTGCTTTACGAAGTTCAGCGTTCTCTTTTTCAAGCTGGACTGTTTGTGTTATATCGCTGACAATTCCCAGCAGTCCCTGCACAACCTCCTGTTCTCTTATGGGACCAAACTCAACCCGGTAACTTCGTTTGCCGGAATCTACCCGGACGTGGAAGCGGTTTTTTGTTCCGGAAATCAGGGCTTTTAATCCGCCATCGTATTTAGTGCGAATCTCTGCAGACTGAAAGCATTCAAGAAAGGGCCGGCCAATCTTAAGCTCAGCAGGGTTAAAATTTTTGTCGCCAAAATTAAAGGTGCTGCTGCCTGCGGGTCGGTTTATCCTGAGAAGACGCATATCACGATCAAGGGTTAACACCATCAACGGAAAAGCCGACAGGACAGTTTCAATTGAATCCGGACCAGCGATTTGACTTAACGGCCCCGTTACCTCCTGGCTTAAGTCAATGATTACGCCCTCAAAAAGGCGCTCTCCATCCCTTTCAACCATGGCTGCCCGGCAGTGGAGCCAGCAGAGCTCATTATCATCTGGACGAATCCAGCGGTAGGTTGCCCGGTAATCACTTTCTCCCTTAAGCGCTGCCTCAAGCTGGTTCAGCAGCAAAAAACGATCATCCGGGTGAACGTGTCGCAAAAAAAGATTTGCATCACGGGTTATTGCAGAATCTTCCACACCAAGTACATTCCTGGCGTTATCACTCCAGCAGACCAGGCTTCGAAGATCCGGTGAATAGGAGAAAAAAAAGAGAGCAGAGTGATCAGTAAGAGCTTGAAGAAGCGCGCCGCTGCTGAACGCAGACTGATCCGGCTCGCTTATGCGACGAAAGTTAACCACCACTCAGTCCCGGAATAAAGTTCAAAGTGATTATACTTAAAAACCTAACATCGTTGTAGATTTAAATTTTATTATCATATCAGGTAATTAGCCTGTTTAGTGCTTATGCTTGTTAAGGGAACTGTTCTGTTATTAAAGTTTCGGCTGTGAATATCAGGCAGTTAAAAATAGCGATTCTCGGCACTCGTGGAATACCGGCCCGTTACGGTGGGTTTGAAACTTTTGCTGAAGAACTTTCCCAAAGGCTTGTTCTTAAAGGACATCAGGTCTCGGTATATGCGAGGAAAAGGTTTTTTGAAAAGAAGAATTCACCTGGAGAGTACGCTGGAGTTCATATCCGTTATACCGCCACTATTATGCATAAGTACTTTGAAACACCTGTGCATGCTGTTACGTCATTGATAGATGTTTTATTTAAACCGGCCGACGTTATTCTGCTTTGCAATGCAGCCAATGCCCCCTTTGCCTGGATCACAGCTTTTGCCGGCATGCCTGTTGTCATTAATGTTGATGGGATTGAACGTAAGCGGGCTAAATGGAATCTCTTTGGCAGACTCTGGTATATGCTGGGTGAGCGATGTGCAGTCTGGTTCTCTAAGCAGATCATTGCGGATGCTGAGGTTATTGCTGAGTATTACCGCAACAGATATAAAGCCAGTCCTGTTGTAATAGCATATGGCGCAACGGCAAAAAGGATTCCGGCTGGTGAAACTCTGGCACGCTTTAATTTAAAGGCCAGAAATTATATTCTTTATGTCAGTCGGCTAGAGCCTGAAAATAACGCGTTGGGGGTAATTGAAGCTTACAACTCAATAGATACTGATGTTCCGCTTGTAATTGTGGGGGATGCACCTTATGCTGATCAGTATAAGAAACTGTTAAAAGAAAAAGCCTCTGACAAAGTGGTGTTTACCGGTTTTCAGTTTGGTGAGGCTTATCACGAGTTGCAGTCTAATGCGCTGATTTATATCCAGGCTACTGAAGTAGGGGGTACACACCCTGCACTTGTTGAAGCAATGGCGCACGGCAATTGTATAATTGCCAATGGCACTCCGGAAAATATGGAAGTTCTGGCTGATTGTGGTGAATACTATAAGAAAAACAATTTTAAGGAACTGGCAGTAAAACTTAAGAACTTATTATCTGACGGTCGGCGGCGTACTGAACTGTCAGAAAAGGCACGTAAGCGGGCTGAAGGTGTTTATAACTGGGATAAGGTTACTGAAGAGTATTTAAGACTTTTTAAAAGTGTTTTGAACAAGTGAGCAGGAGCCTTAAATTGATAACTTCTGCCTGAGCATTTCAGGTTAACGGTCTTGTCGGCAAATCCGAATCTGGCGGCCCCTTTAGTTACAATCCTGTTTCAGCTGCTTTTGAGAGTGAAACCGGCTTGATTTGCTTAACGCCAGCCCCTCGCTTCTTGCGGATACAGGGACAGGATTTGGAATGATACATCCATTTAAAAGAGCCGTGACCCCCGGCGTGCCGCTATTATACTGAAAATACGGGGTTTTTAAACCATCATGTAAATGTGCTTAAAATTACTGCTGTGTTAGAATGAGGTTTTGTAAATCGTGTGTGACCTTAGTGAGGAGCAATGAAAGGAATTTCTGTAGTTGTGCCGGTATATAACGAGGCTGAGAATGTCGAAGCCTGTTATCGCGAAATCAAGCAGGTGCTCGAATCCACCGGCGAGCAGTATGAAATAATCTTTGTTAATGACGGCTCAACCGACAGAACTATGGATCGCCTTATGCTCGCCGGAAGTGGCGATCCGCATCTTACTGTAATTGAATTCCGCCGTAATTTTGGTCAGACCGCCGCTATGGCTGCCGGGCTTGAAAACAGCCGCTATGATACGGTTGTCACCATGGACGGTGATATGCAAAACGATCCGGCTGAAATCCCTGCCATGATAAAAAAATTAAGAGAAGGTTATGATCTCGTAGCCGGCTGGCGCAAGAACAGGCAGGATAAACTGTTAAGCCGCAAGATCCCAAGCAGGATTGCTAACTGGATCATCTCAAAATCTACCAGCGTCAAGTTGCACGATTACGGATGCAGCCTGAAAGTTATGACAGGAGATGTTGCCAGGGGGATTAAGCTTTACGGAGAGATGCATCGCTTCATTCCGGCACTGGCTGCTGAACTTGGTGCAAAAATTTATGAAATGCCGGTTAATCACCGTGCAAGAAAATTCGGTCAGTCCAAATACGGTATATCGCGTACTATTCGGGTAATTCTTGATCTTATCACTGTCAAATTTCTGTTGGGCTATTCCAAGCGGCCAATTCATCTCTTTGGAAGTCTCGGTTTTCTAACCGGCGGGACAGGTTTTGCCATCCTGCTGTATATGAGCTACCAGAAGTTCTTTCTGGATATTCCAATGGGAAACCGGCCGCTGATGGCGCTCGGCGTGATGCTGGTCATTATCGGGCTGCAGTTTCTGGTATTTGGTCTTTTGGCTGAGATTCTTGCCCGCACCTATTATGAATCTCAGGACAAACGTACTTATGTAATTAGAAATATCTTTCACGGTCAAGAACGTAAGCTGCGGCCGGTAGCAGTGCCGGGACGTGAGTCTCAGCGGCGGCGCGTAGTAAACTAAAGTAGTTCCATGTCTATTCTTCTTAACAAAGCAGACCAGAGCTTTGATAAAGCTGTGGCACCTCCTTTGAGGGTATTGATTGACGGTCGGATGCTTGGGACAAGCGGCCTCGGCATTTACACCGAAAATCTTATTCGGGGTCTGCTCTCAAGTGCTGAGGTAAATATAACAGTCCTTTTACGTTCTGACGATTTTAATGAATATGACTGGGCGGGCAGTGTACAGTTTTTACGTGATAGTGCCAGGCTGTACTCATATGATGAGCTCTTTAAGCTGGGACTTAGAATAGATCAGTCCCAGTTCGATCTTTATCACTACCCGCACTATACCCTGCCATTTAATATCAGGATACCGGCAGTAATAACTGTTCATGATCTTATCCATATAACCCATCCGGAAAGGCGCTATTACCCGCTGCTATCTAAAGCAATCCTCAGATCTGCTCTTAAAAGGGCTAGCCGGATTATAAGCGTTAGCCAGTCAACAGTGGACCAGATTGCAAGATTTACCGGCAGTAACCAGAGAATCATGAATAAGGTAAGACTTGTACCGAATGTAATTGATCCTTACTTTTTGTCTGAGCAGAATGCCGGCACACAACGACAAGCGGTTAAGGGTAAGTATTTGCTGAGTATAGTTTCAAATACAAAGCCGCATAAAGGCATAAACGATTTGTTGGATGCATTCGATCTCTTTTTAGATAAATTGTCGCTGTTAGCTGCCCAGGATAATCGATATAAATCATTTCTCGACCTTAAGCTCGTATTAGCCGGAGCAGGTGCACGTGAGCTTGTGGAACTGGAAAAACTCCTTAATAAGGTCGGCTCAATTAAACGTGTCTGCGTACTTGGACAGGTAAGACGCAGCGAACTCAAGGCGCTTTATAAGGGGGCTATGGCTCTGGTAGTTCCCTCTCTGGCTGAAGGGTTTTGCCTGCCGGTACTTGAGGCGCAGTCTCAGGGTACGCCTGTTATAGCCAGGCCCGTTCCGGCTGTTTGTGAGCTTTTGACAGCTCACGATATAGGTTGTGAAGATTTCAGTATTACGAAACTGTGCGAAGCAATGATAATGTTTGTAAAACGTGTAATTGAGAGCCCTGATACTGATATTCATAAAGTTAACCGTGAGCATTTGCGCTGTTTTGATCGTGATGCTCTGGCTCGTGTAGTTTGTGATGTTTACCGTGAAGCCAGGGGAGAACAGAAGTGAGAGTCGCACTGGTACATGATTGGCTTACCGGTATGCGTGGTGGTGAGCGCTGCCTTAAGTTTTTTTTAAAGGTCTATCCTGAAGCAGATATTTATACCCTGGTTCATGTAGCGGGTTCTACTGATCGGCTGATTGACAGACGTGTTTGCGGGACCTCAGCGCTGAATAAGCTACCAGGAATAGGACGTTACTACAGGCTGTTTTTGCCGCTTTACCCGTCAGCGATATCTACTTTTGATTTCAGTGACTACGATCTGGTTATATCGTTAAGCCATGCAGCTGCAAAAAATATTCATGTTCCAGAAAGCGTGCCGCATCTGTGTTACTGCTTTACACCTATGCGCTATATCTGGGATCAGGCTAACAGCTACTTTGGAGCATTAACTCTGCCGCTCTGGCCTGTAATTAAAGGACTAAGAAATTGGGATAAGCGAGGGGCAGAAGGAGTGACCCGCTTTGCAGCAATAAGTAAACTGGTTAAGGCAAGGATTAGAAAGTTTTATGGCCGTCGGGCTGAGATAATATATCCTCCGGTTGATACATCCTGGATTAGCCCTGCTCACTCAGAAAAGGGGGAGGCTTATCTTTATGCTGGTGCGCTTGTGCCCTATAAGCGTCCGGACCTGGTAGTAGAGGTTTTTAATGACCTGAAAAAAGAGCTATGGATAGCCGGAAGCGGGCCAATGGAGAAAAAGCTTCGCCGAATGGCCGGTCCTAACATTAAATTTCTTGGAAGGGTGTCAGACATACGCCTGGCTGAGATTTATGCCGCCTGTCGGGCGCTTATTTTTCCGGGGAAAGAAGATTTTGGAATGATTCCGGTTGAATGCATGGCAGCCGGAAGAGCTGTTATCGGCCTTTTTAGCGGCGGCCTGCGTGAGACTGTTGATGGTGTAAGATATTGGGATAGTTCAGATATTGCAAAAGAGGCAGCAAGCGGGGTATTTTTTCGTAAGAGCCGTGAGCAGGCAAAAGAGCTTAAGAACGCCATCGGGTTTTTTGAAAATAATCAGGAACTTTTTAGCCCGGAGGTATGTATCAGACAGGCTAAAAAATTTAGCCCTGAGAGATTTCTGGTAGAATGGGGTAAGTTTGTGGAACATTCTGTTGGGATAGGCTCAGGGAGTGATATAAGGCAGGCAGGCAATGCTTAAACAGAAACGCCAGCTTTTTGAATTTATGTTTATGGCCAGCGACTTGCTGGTTGTAACAGTTGCCTGGTTTCTGGCTTACTGGTTCAGGTTTCTCTCTGGTGTTGTTCCAATAGACAAAGGTGTGCCGCCCTTTTCGCACTATCTTTCGATGGTGCTCTTTATCTGGTTAATCTGGGCGTTTGTCTTTAGGCGCATGGGACTTTACCGCCCGATGCGGGGGGTACGGCGGGTACGTGAAATCTGGATGCTGGTAAATGCCAATGTGCTTGCGCTTTTGTTATTTATCTCTGTTACCTATCTGTTCCGTGAGAAGAGTATCCCATATTCACGACTGGTGTTTGTGTATTTTGGACTTTTGGCAACAGCCTTTACAGTAATCCAGAGATCTTTTCTGCGATTTGTTTTAAGAGAGTTGCGGCGAAAGGGGTATAACCTCAGGTATCTTCTAATTGTTGGTGCCGGCAAGGTTGCTGCTGACATTGCCACGCGGGTAAGGCTTCACCGTGAACTTGGCATCCAGCTTCTGGGGTGTCTTTCCAGAACAGGTAAGGAGAAAAAGGGTCCCAGGGGGATTCCAGTCATAGGATCATATGATGATCTGCCGGAGATTTTGGATAAGATGGATATCGATCAGGTGGTAGTAGCGCTCCCGTTGGAAGACAATAACAGATTGCCGGATATTATGTCTATGATTGGCGATTCTCTTGTTGATGTCAGGATCGTGCCTGATATCTATCAGTTTGTAACACTTGGTGGCCACATTGAAGAGTTTGAGGGGCTGCCGGTAATTGCTGTCCGTTCCTCTCCGCTTGAAGGACCCGGGCTTATTATTAAAAGAATCTGTGATCTGGTGCTGGCGTCAGTGCTGTTGGTACTGCTCTCTCCATTAATGGTCATTATAGCGGTATTAGTTAAGTTAACTTCGCGGGGACCGGTTTTTTACCGGCAGGAGCGTGTTAGTTACGACGGCAGCCGGTTTAATATTTACAAGTTTCGTACAATGTATGTGGATGCGGAAAAATCAGGGCCTGGTTGGACCAGGGCTAATGATAGTCGGGTAACTCCATTTGGAAGGTTCTTACGTCATTACAATCTCGATGAGCTCCCTCAACTATACAACGTTCTACGGGGAGATATGTCGATTGTGGGTCCGCGTCCCGAGAGGCCGGTATTTATTCAGGATTTCCGCAAAAAAATTCCGCGCTACATGTTGCGTCACAAAGTTCCGGCCGGTATGACCGGTTGGGCCCAGGTTAATGGCTGGCGTGGAGATACATCCATAGATAAGCGGATAGAATATGACCTTTATTACATAGAAAACTGGTCGCTGCTACTTGACTTTAAAATACTGTGCCTTACCCTTCTTAAGGGCTTCAGAGACAGAAATGCCTACTGAGGAGTGCTGCGCTTAATTTTTATTAATCAGGGAGACAACTAATGAAAATCTGTGTGGTTGGTTCAGGTTATGTTGGTCTGGTTGCAGGAGCATGTTTTGCCGAGTCGGGAAATGATGTCATCTGCGTAGATGTGGATCAGGAAAAAATTGAGGCCTTAAAAAAGGGAGTCATTCCGATTTATGAGCCTGGCCTTGAGGGTCTGGTCACTCGCAATTCCAACGCAGGCCGCTTGCATTTTACCACCGATTTAAGTGAAGGGGTGCAAAAATCAGAGATTATATTTATTGCCGTGGGCACTCCGCAGGACGAAGACGGTTCAGCAGATCTAACGCATGTTCTCGACGTTGCCAGAGGGATCGGAAAGGCCATGAACGGGCCCAAAATAATAGTCGATAAATCTACAGTGCCTGTTGGCACTGCAGAGCGGGTTAGAGAAGAGATTGAAAAACTGACTGATTATGAGTTTGAAGTTGTAAGTAACCCCGAGTTTCTTAAAGAAGGTGCGGCAATCGATGATTTTATGAAACCCGATCGGGTGGTTATCGGGGCGCCCTCGGAGCATTCGGCTAATATCATGCGCGAACTTTACGCTCCCTTTGTAAGAACCAATAAACCGATCCTGGTAATGGATGTTGTTTCAGCTGAAATGACCAAGTATGCAGCTAATGCCATGCTGGCAGCGCGGGTCTCTTTTATGAACGAAATCGCAGTACTGTGTGAAAAGACCGGTGCTGACATAGACCAGGTGCGGGTAGGAATTGGGACCGACACCAGAATAGGCATGCCGTTTTTATTTCCCGGCATAGGTTATGGTGGATCGTGTTTTCCTAAGGATGTTCAGGCATTAATTCGTACCGGCAAGGATTACGGCCTGGAGCTTAAGATACCGACAGCTGTAGAGGCCGTTAATTTTGAGCAAAAGAGACTGATTGTAAAAAAAATCTGCGCATACTACGGTACTGAGGATCTCAGTGGCAGAACGTTTGCTGTCTGGGGTCTGGCTTTTAAACCAAAGACTGATGATGTGCGCGAGGCTCCGGCACTGGTAGTTATAGGTGAGCTTTTAAATCGTGGAGCAACTGTTAAAGCCTATGACCCTGAGGCTATGGAAACCTTCCGTAATCGCCTCGGAGAAAACGCAAAGGTGACTTACGTAGCGACAAATTATGATGCTTTGGGTGGTGCTGATGCGCTTGTTATCTGTACTGAGTGGAATGAGTTTAGAAGGCCTGATTTTAACAGGATAAAAGGCTTAATGGAAGCTCCGGTAATCTTTGACGGCCGTAACTTATACGGGCTTTCGGAGATGAGAGAAAAAGGCTTTGTGTACCATTCAATTGGCAGGCCGTCTGTTGGTGTTTAAAGTGTAATGGGCATTGCTGTTTTGCCCGTAGAGGATATTTCTTTATGGCCAGAGTGATTGTTACAGGTGGTGCTGGTTTTATCGGCTCGCATCTCTGCGATCGTTTAATTGCTGACGGGCATGACGTTTTGTGTCTTGATAATTTTTATACTGGTCGCAAAGTTAACATAGCCCACCACCTTGGAAACTCGGCTTTTGAACTGGTGAGGCATGATGTGATCGAGCCGATACTGCTTGAAGGAGATCTGGTTTATCACTTAGCCTGTCCGGCCTCTCCAGTCCATTATCAGTTTAATCCTGTAAAAACCATTAAGACTAACGTAATGGGCACTATTAACATGCTGGGGCTCTGTAAACGAATTAAAGCCAAATTTCTGCTGGCATCGACCTCGGAGGTTTACGGAGATCCGCTCGAACATCCACAATCGGAGTCCTACTGGGGAAATGTGAATCCGATCGGTCCCAGAAGCTGTTACGATGAAGGTAAGAGAGTTGCGGAAACTCTGGTTGAAAGTTATCGCAACGAAAACGGGGTTGATACTACTATTGTGCGTATATTTAATACGTACGGCCCCAGAATGCTTTTTGATGATGGTCGTGTGGTCTCTAATTTTATAATTCAGGCTTTAAAAGGCCAGGATATAACAATCTATGGTGATGGCTCCCAGACCCGTTCTTTTTGTTACATAGACGATCTGGTGGATGGCCTGATATCTGCGATGGATAAAGAGGGTTTTCACGGACCTGTTAATCTGGGAAATCCTACTGAGATGACAATCAAATCTCTGGCCGAGCTTGTTATAGAACTTACCGGCAGCAGGTCAAAGCTTGTCTATCGCAAGTTACCGGAGGATGATCCGGCTCGCAGAAGGCCTGACATTAACCTTGCAAAAAAGGAACTGGGCTGGCAACCGGGTGTCGAGTTAAAGGACGGGCTAATGAAAACCATTAACGATTTTGAAGAACGACTTAAGCAGGAGGGATAATTGAATAAAGTTCTTGTTACCGGAGGAGCCGGCTTTATTGGTTCACATATTGTCGATGCGATGGTCGAGGAGGGGAATTCGGTAGTGGTGATTGATGATCTCTCATCGGGCAGCAGAGATAACCTGCGTGCTGGCGTTGAGCTGCTTGAGTGGGATGTAAGGTCAGACCAGACACGTGAATATATAGCCAGTGAAGAATTCGACTTCATTATCCATGCCGCTGCACAAATATCTGTGCGCATAAGCATGGAAAAACCGCGCTTTGATACAGAAGTTAACGTAGTTGGCCTGATGAATATGCTGGAAGCCTTACGCAATAAACGGCAGCCTCACTTTATTATGATTTCAACAGGTGGTGCTATTTATGGAGAGCAGGAACAGTTCCCTGCTGATGAAAACCATCCGATTTTACCTACGAGTGTTTATGGGCTTGCAAAGAGAGTAAGCGAGCTTTATCTGGACCTGTGGCGGCGTCAGTTCAAGCTCCCTTTTACAGCTTTGAGGCTCTCTAATGTTTATGGTCCCCGGCAGAATCCGCATGGTGAGGCAGGGGTAGTAGCTATTTTTTCAAAGAAGCTGATAGCCGGAGAAAGACCGCGTATAAACGGTTCCGGTGAACAAACGCGCGATTTTGTTTACGTAGGAGATGTCGCCGAAGCAGTAAGAAAGGTGGTGGCTGAAAAACCTGCGGGTATATTTAACATTGGTACCGGGAGAGAAACTTCCGTAAATCAGCTATATCAGATTATTACCAGGTCACTTGATATGGAGGTTGAACCTGAATATGGGCCTCCGGCTCCCGGCGAACAGATGCGCAGCTGTATTGATCCATCGCTGGCTCTGAGAACTTTTGGCTGGCAGCCAACTGTTTCGATTGATGATGGCATTAAGCTTACTACTGATTGGTTCAGGCAACAGAGCTAATATCAGTTAAAAACGGATTATATTATTGTTGGTGCATCTTATTCATCTGAGCATTTTCTGCTCTAAAATTCGTATAATAAGTAGCTGATTGCTATACTCTCTTAGGTGCTGTAGTAATTGTAACTATACTTTATATTTTAACGTTTTATTCTATTTGGCGTGACCGACAACAGATCACATATCCGCAACTTCAGTATCATAGCTCATATTGATCACGGTAAATCCACGCTTGCCGATAGAATACTTGAGCTTACCCGCGCTGTTACCGAGCGGGAAATGCAGTCTCAGCTACTCGATAAACTTGATCTGGAACGTGAGCGAGGCATTACCATTAAGGCTCAGACGGTCAGGCTGAACTATACTGCTATGGATGGAAAAACCTATCAGTTCAACCTGATTGATACGCCTGGGCACGTTGACTTTCACTATGAAGTTTCGCGCAGTTTAGCTGCGTGTGAAGGGGCCCTGCTGGTAGTAGATGCCTCGCAGGGGGTAGAGGCGCAGACCCTGGCTAATGTGTGGGTAGCTATTGAAAATGATCTCGAGATTATACCGGTGCTTAATAAAATTGATTTAAATAGCGCTGACCCAGAACGGGTTGCCAGGGAGATTGAGGAAATTATCGGGATATCAACTGAAGATGCATATAAGATTAGCGCTAAAACAGGAGAAGGTGTTGCTGATCTGCTGGAGGCAGTCGTTAAAAGAATACCTCCTCCCACTCGCGGTTCTGTTGATGCCCCCTTCAGAGCGCTTGTTTATGATTCCTGGTTTGACTCATATTTAGGTGTAGTGGTTCAGATACGTGTTATAGATGGTGAGTTAAAACCGGGTGATAAAGTGCGTTTTTTGAGCACCGGTGCTGATTACGAAGTATATAAGATGGGGGTATTTACTCCCGCTGCGAAAGAAATCTCTTCGCTATCGTCTGGAGAGGTTGGTTATTTTTCTGCTTCGATTAAAAACCTACGCGATATTAAGATCGGTGATACTGTTGTACTGAGCGGCAAAAATTTGCCAGAGCCGCTGCCCGGTTTTAAAGAGGTAAAACCGATGGTATTTGGTGGTCTATTTCCGGTTGATTCAGACGATTATGGTGACCTGAGAAACGCCCTTGAGAAACTGAGTTTAAATGACTCTTCTTTCACGTTTGAACCCGAAACATCCGCTGCACTGGGCTTCGGTTTTCGTTGTGGATATCTGGGCCTGCTGCATATGGAAATAATTCAGGCACGGCTTGAGCGTGAATTTGAGCTTGATCTTATTACTACCGCGCCGACTGTAGTGTACCGGGTGCTGATGAACGATGGCAGCTATATGGAGGTTGATAATCCGACGCGTCTTCCGGCTGAAAACCTTTATCAGCATATTGAAGAGCCAGTGGTACAGGCTACAATACATACTCCGCGAGACTATGTAGGAAATGTATTAAAGCTCTGTGAAGATCGCCGGGGAGTACAAAAGAGCCTTTCTTTTCACGGGCCTTACAGAGCTGTAGTGGTCTATGAGATGCCGCTTAATGAAATAGTATTGGACTTTCAGGATAAGCTCAAAAGCGCTACGCGTGGATACGGTTCTTTTGATTACGAAATGCTGGAATATAGAGCATCAAACCTTGTAAAGTTAGATATTAAATTAAACGGCGAAAATGTAGATGCGCTCAGCGTTATTATTCATCGCGATAAGGCCTACAGCCGTGGTCGAGAACTTACTGAGAAGTTGAAAGAATTAATAGACCGGCAGATGTTTGAGGTGGCTATTCAGGCAGCTATTGGCTCCAGAATTATCGCCCGTAGTACAGTAAAAGCTTTGAGAAAAAACGTTACTTCAAAGTGCTATGGTGGCGATATAACCCGTAAGCGCAAGCTGCTGGAGAAGCAGAAAGCCGGTAAAAAAAGGATGAAACAGGTCGGTAAAGTTGCTATTTCACAGGAGGCTTTTTTAGCGGTGCTTAAGCTCGGTGAGTAAACGGATTGCCAGTCAAGCGCTCTCCCGATAGGTTATAGTCATGCAGGCAGGAAGCGAACTTGAGAAATTTATTGAAGTAGACGGTAATTACGATCGGATCTACGTAATAGGTGATATACACGGTTGCCTGCCGGAGACAGAGACTTTACTTAGCCATCTTGAAAAGAAAGAAAAGGTTTCCAGGACGGATCTGATAGTCTTTATCGGAGATTATATTGATCGCGGTGAAAATTCAAAAGAGGTTATTGACCTGCTGATAGAGTTCAGAAAAAACAATCGTGAAGCTTATTTTCTGAGGGGCAATCATGAAGATATGCTATTACACTATCTTGGTTGTGAGGAGGTTAGTGGAGTAGGAGCAGACTATCTTGCAAACGGAGGGGCCGCTACGCTTAAAAGCTACGGTTATACTTCACGAAAGAAACCGGAGAATGTGGCAAATGAAATGCCCAAGTCGCATTTAAGCTTCCTGCTGAACCTGGACCGTTATATCATCCACCCACAGTATGTATTCGTTCATGCGGGATTAAATCCGCTTCGGGATTTAAGGGCGCAGCTTGACAAAGACATTTTTTGGATTCGTGATGAATTTATATCAAACGTGCATTATTTTGACAGAATAGTACTGTTCGGTCATACCCCTTATGAAGAGGTTATGTTTCATATCCCGTATAAAATAGGGATAGATACAGGGCTTGTTTATGGTAACAAGTTGACCTGTATTGAGCTTAATGAGCAGCGATTAATTCAGGTGGAAGCTGGAAGCAGTAAAGTTAAGACCCGTAAGTTCAAGCTGGAATCACCACTGAAAACAGAGTAAATTATGAAGGCTTGCGTCTGCTTGTCCAGATAAGAAAGAGGAAAAACGATAGCGGCCAGAGCAGTAATCCGATCACAGCCGATGCAATCAATCGCTTTAAAATACTGCCTTTTATCACTGCAAAAACATAGCCGAGTGATGCCCCCCAGATAACTAAAAAAAAGGCAACTGCAGGCAACCATTTTAACAGCCAGGATATGAGTGTACGTTCAATCCCCATATAGCCTGACTTGAGGACAGCTCTGACAGTTTCAGCCAGGAGTTCAACCTGCTGCTCTGATCTTGGAGTTTTTAAGAGCTCTGCCTTAAACTTATTTAGGTCTATTTTACGGTAGAGATGTTTGTAGGGGCCGTTATATTCAAGGCTGGCAGCAAGGGAAATTCTTTCAACAGCAGACGTAAGTCTGTTCGGTTGAGCACTAATGTGTATGCGCGGTAAAAAGTCAGGAGCTGTAGATGAGACATTTAGGAGTGCTAAAGCATCAGAGGTCAGCTTTGTTGTGAGTAGTTCCTCTCGAAGCGCGCGATATGAATCCATAAAACCCATGCTTTTAAAGAATCGAGCACTGCCGGTTGTACTGCTTACCCCACTCTGGTAATAATCCCAGAGCGTTTCAGCCTGGTATAACAGCCTCTCAGCTAGTGGGGTTTTCGTTATGTTCAGTATCTGTTCAGCCCGAACTGCTCTGTTATAGAATCGTTTGCCGAAAAAGGTAGATAGCAGTGCGCCATTTATACTGGACGCCTCATCAACCACTCCAGCCAGAGAGTAATCAGATCTAAAGACTGGGCTGCCGCTTACGCCGTGTTTGCCGCGAGTACTTGTATACAGGTAAAGTGAATCGCTAGAAAGAACTTTGCCGCGCGATAAGGTCAGCTTTTTACATTTTTCAAATCCAAGCGAGGCAATTTGATCGGAACGTTTAGGTTCTGTCAGTCGGAAAACACCGTTAATATCTTCATCGGTATCAATTTTTACCAGTGCAAAATCAAGCGAGCGGATATCAGCAATAATTTTAATTCCGTTGTGAGCTATTTCGGGTCCTGCCATACCTCCAAGGGCCACTCCACGACGCAACACCAGACTACGACATGGTGGAGCCTTACAGAGTGCATCCAGTACATGGGAGTTAGTAACTAATGTCCCATCTTCGATAGTAAAAGCTGTGGCGCAAGTGTTAGAATCAACCGAACTAAGCATAAATACTGAGTTTAATAGTTCTTCAGATACGGGAAGCTCGGCAGCTGCTATTTGCGGCCATGTGAAAATAATTGATATAACCAGCAGGTACGTATTAATCTTCATAAGCATTTTTAATTTATCAGAAGAGGAACTAATGCAAAAACCCCATATTGGAATGATTGGTCTGGGCGTAATGGGAGCCAATCTGGCACGAAACATAGAAAATAAGGGCTACGCCTGTGCTGTTTATAATCGCACCTATTCTGTAACAGAAAGGTTTATGGCGGAAAATCAGGGCAAAAACTTTCATCCTGCTTCGTCAATGGAAGAATTCGTCAGTTTGATGGAGCGACCGCGGCAGATTTTTATCATGGTAAAAGCCGGGAAGCCAGTTGATTCTGTGTTGGAACACCTGCTTGAAATTGTAGACCAGGGTGATGTCATTATTGATGCGGGTAATAGCCACTACAGTGATACTGAACGTAGGGAAGCCCTGGCAAAGTCTAAAGGCATATATTTTCTTGGAACCGGCGTGTCAGGTGGAGAGGAGGGGGCACTGCACGGACCCAGTATTATGCCTGGTGGGTCGAAAGAAGCCTGGGAGATAGTTAAAGAAGTTTTACAAAAGATAGCAGCTAAGTACGAAGGCGAGCCGTGTGTTGATTATATCGGCCCGGGCGGTTCAGGGCATTTTGTAAAAATGGTTCATAACGGCATTGAGTATGGCGATATGCAGCTTATAGCTGAAGCCTATCAGATCCTTCGTGAGGGGAAGGGCCTTTCCAATGAACAGCTTTCGGAGGTTTTTAGCGAATGGAATCAGGGAGAGCTTAAGTCTTATTTAATAGAGATAACAGCAAAGATCTTTACGGTTAAAGATCAGTCAAGCGGGGACTATCTGGTTGATAAGATACTGGATCGTGCTGGCCAGAAGGGAACCGGGCGCTGGACGGCGGAGAGCGCCATTTCTTTAGGTGTACCTATTCCAACTCTGGCTGCTGCCGTGGATGCTCGCGTTTTAAGCAGTTTAAAAGATGAAAGAGTGGCTGCTTCTAAAGTACTTAAAGGGCAAGTTTTGTCAGAATTGAATAATATCGAGTGCAGCGTTAAAGATGTGCGAGATGCTCTCTATGCCGCTAAGATTATTTGTTATGCCCAGGGGATGGATTTACTTAGACGGGCGTCGAATGAGTGGAATTGGAATCTTAATTTGAGCTCAATAGCATCTCTTTGGAGGGCTGGCTGTATTATACGTGCAGCATTTCTGGATCAGATTAGAGAAGCTTTTGCCGGAGAAGAGCTTCCTGCAAATATGATGTTGGCAGGTAATTTATGTGAAACACTTCAAAGTAAAATACCTGCATTAAGAAAAGTATCGGTGAAGGCAACACTGGCAGGTATTCCTGCTCTGGCATTTTCATCTGCAGTTGGATATTACGACAGCTATCGGCTTGAAAGGCTTCCGCAGAATCTTACTCAGGCTCAGCGTGATTTTTTTGGGGCACATACTTACGAGAGAGTTGATAAGCAGGGCGTTTTTCATACTGAGTGGGAATGAAATTGATCGGATTATCATAATTTTGCTGTAAAAAACCATATCGATATGAGAGATGTTGAGAACAGCTGTTTGTGGTCGTAATGTGCTGTTATTGTTGCCGTTTTGTCGATATTAGTGTGATTTACTTGAGCTTGCACTAAAGTTTTCAAGATGTTATCTTTTAAACCGTTCTGAGGGTGGCATTCCTCACCCTGCCGGAGTACTTCCTGTGCTTCGTGCGGATTTAGCCTGTTGCGTCAGGTCAGGCAAGGTTGGCGCGCACCTTGTAGGGTGCTTAGCCGTTAAGTCTTATTGCCTGTAATTGTAGTGAATCCGTTGATTGACGCAATGGGGACGGAAGGAATGCACCAATTTAGAAGTTTTGGTTTGTTGAGGTCAGAGTGAAGTCGAGTAACGAGCTTTGGAAGTATCTTGAAACACAGGTGCAAAATGCTGGCTATCAGCTGTTTGATATTGATTTGCCGCATAAGAGTACCGGAACTTTAAGGGTATATATTGCCCGACAGGAGGGTCATTCAGGGGCGATCAGTATTGATGATTGCGTTGCCGTCAGTAAGGCGCTTAGCTCAGATGCAGAATTTGAAAGCTTTGTAGCGCCTGACTGTACTCTGGAAGTGTCAAGTCCCGGGATTAACAGGCGCTTAAGGCGCAGGGAACACTATCTGGGGGCGATTGGAGAGCGGGTGCGGGTTAAGACCAGGGCTGTTGAGGGGAATAATCTGGATGCGCTCGGCATCTTGCGAGATGTTACTGAACAGGGTTTGGTCATAGAGGATGAGAGGTTAAAGGAGACAGTTACGGTTAAATTGGCTGATATTAAAGAGGCTAGGATAGATTTTTTGTTTTAATATTGTAGAGGACTGAGATGGCAGTAGATTTAAACGCTTTAATTGGACAGATAGGAAAAGATAAGGGAATTGATCGTTCAATTCTGATTGAGGCTCTCGAGTCAGCAATGTTGTCGGCAGCCAGGAAGCATTACGGACATAATCTTAATTTGGAAACCCAATATGATGAGGATACAAATGAGATTGAAGTGCTGCAGTTTAAAGTTGTTGTTGATAAGGTTGAGGATCCTGATACACAGATTTCGCTTGAAGAAGCACGTGCTGAGTACGATGCTGATGCAATGATTGGTGATGAGATCGGGAAGAAGCTTGATACGAAAGTGCTGGGACGAATTGCTGCTCAGACTGCCAAGCAGGTAATTATTCAAAAAGTTCGTGATGCTGAGAGGGGGGTTATTTATGAAGAATACAAAGACAGTAAAGGAGAGCTGATTAATGGAATAGTCCAACGTTATGATCGGGGTAACGTTATCGTAAATCTTGGTCGCACTGAAGCAATTTTGCCCAGGCGTGAACAGATTCAACGCGAAAGATACCGTCAGGGGGACAGAATCAGAAGTATGATTCTTGACATAGATCGTTCAGCGCGCGGCCCGCAGATTATTCTCACACGCAGCCATCCGGACTTTTTAAGGAAGCTTTTTGAGCTGGAAGTTCCTGAGATCGCCGAGGGGATAATAGAGATTAAGGGCGTTGCAAGAGAACCTGGAGAGCGGGCAAAAATTGCAGTGCACTCAAGTGACAGTAGTATTGATCCGGTTGGTGCTTGTGTTGGTATTAAGGGGTCACGTGTTCAAGCAGTAGTACAGGAGCTGCGTGGCGAGAGGATAGATATTATTACCTGGACACCTGATGAACCTTCCTTTGTCGCAAGAGCACTATCACCTGCTGAAGTTAAAAGTGTGGTAGTTGATGAGGACGAGCACTCAATGGAAGTAATAGTTCCAGATGATCAACTATCGCTTGCTATTGGAAAGCGCGGACAGAATGTGAAGTTAGCCAGTAAGCTTACTGGCTGGAAACTGGATGTGCGCAGTGCTTCGGTTGCCGAAGAGGAGGCTCGCAGGGCCAGGCGTTCACTTGAGGCAATACCCGGTATTGAGTTTACGCATGCCGAATTACTGTTTCAGGAAGGCTTTAGGAGCGCCCGTGAGGTCGCCGAGGCAAATCTTGAGGACCTGGCAGAAGTTCAAGGGATACCACAGGAAGTTGCTTCTGAAATTATAAAAAGTGCTAAAGAAAACCTGGATAAAATAGAGGAACAGCTTAAGCAGGAAGAGGAAAGTGAAACGGGAGCTGTAAAGGATCTTGATAACCTTCACCTTAGTCCTGAAATTCGGGATAAGCTTATAAATGCCGGGTATGAGACCATTCAGAGCCTGGTTTCTGCTGAAGAAGAAGAGCTGCAGGGCATTGAAGATTTAAGTGAAGAAGAGCTTGAGCTTGTTCGCCAGGCGTTGGATACGTTTTTTAAGAGCTCAGCTCCCGGGGGACGTCCAGGGGCGATAAGGTAGGTTAGAGGTTTTCAGCTTATGGGCAGACCGCTCAGAATGTGTGCTGTTTGCCGTAAGCGCGCTACAAAAGATGTGCTGCTGCGGGTAGTAAGTCGGGAGCGTGAGCTCTGCGTTGACGTAAGGCAGCAGATGCCGGGACGGGGCGTCTATTTTCATGCTCGTAGGGAGTGTGTGCTGGGCAGGTTGAAGCCGCGTCTTTTTAAGGCAGCCCTGAGAATGTCAGATTTGCCTTCTCAAAAGGCGCTGACTGACATTGAAAATGAGTTGCTGGCAGCTATCTGTGTGAGAGAAGTAGAGCGGCAGAAGGCAGATTTTAAGGAAAGATAGTAAATGGCTAAGATTAGAATATACGAACTGGCTAAAGAACTGGGTGTGGAAAATAAAGTTGTGCTTGAGCAGGCAGCACAGCTCGGGATCCCCGGCAAGACTTCACACTCAAATTCTTTAGAACAGGAGGAGGCCGATCGTATCCGCCGCGAAATTATTCGTAATGCAATTGGCTCATCACCCGATTCTGAGCGGATTAGAACTCGTGTCGAGCGTTCTACCGGGGAGACTGATACTGTCGTTGAGCGCCGCAAAGGGAATATTATACGCAGGCGAAAGAGAAAAGAACCTGCTCCTGAGCCGGAAGTGGAAAAACCGCTTGAAGTAAAAGAGGAACAGCCTGAGGTTGAAGCTGAAGTAGCAGCCGGTGAGAGTGTTGAGGAGGGGCAAGAAGGGGACCAGGTTTCTGCTCTTAAGAAGGAGCAGGAAGTCAGTGAGTCACCAGAGCAGGAAGCTGAGACGCAGGAGGCTATTGAGGAAGAACCCAAAGAAGAACAAGAAAAGAAAGGTCCAAAGGTTTTGGGCAGAATTGAACTGCCAGTTCGCAAAAAAGCCAAGCCTTCAAGAAAACCCAAAGACGAGTACGATGCGGCACAGATTGAAGAAGAGTTGTTTGAAGAGGACGATGAAGAGGAGGGGGACGGAAAACGTAAGAAGCGCAAAGATCGGAAGAAGAGGCGCAAACGAGCTATCAGTGGGGTTGATCTGGTTGACTATGATGGACGTTCAGCCCGGCGTGCAGCACGTGGTAAGACGAGAGGTAAAGATCAGCAGCAGCAAGAGGAAGAACAGGCACATACTGAGATAACAACCCCCAAGGCTTCTAAGCGAATTGTCAGAATGGATGAAGCCATAACGGTTGGGGATCTTGCCCGACAGATGAGTCTTAAAGCCAGTGAGGTTATTCAAAAGCTGATTGAGCTGGGTGTGATGGCCACAATTAATCAGGTGATTGATTTTGACACAGCGTCTATTGTGGCAGAAGAGTTTGGTTTTCAGGTGGAGTCGACAAGCTTTGATGAGAGTGAAGTACTCGCTGTTGATGAAGACCAGGGGGAAGCGTTACCACGCCCACCGGTTGTCACCGTAATGGGGCATGTGGATCACGGTAAAACTTCACTTTTAGACTATATACGTAATTCCAGTGTAGCTGCTAAGGAAGCAGGGGGAATTACTCAGCATATCGGTGCTTATAGTGTTAAGGTTGGTGAAAACAGACGGGTGACTTTTGTCGATACACCCGGGCACGCTGCATTTACGGCAATGCGTGCTCGTGGAGCTCAGGTGACCGATATTGTGGTACTGGTGGTGGCTGCAGATGACGGTGTGATGCCGCAGACTGTTGAAGCAATTAATCATGCCAAGGCGGCAGATGTTCCAATTATTGTTGCCATAAACAAAATCGATAAGCCGGAAGCTAAGCCGGATAAGATAAAGCAGCAGCTATCAGAGCACGGTTTGCAGCCGGAAGAATGGGGTGGGGATACACTCTTCTTCCATGTTTCTGCGTTGACTGGCGAGGGCATTCAGGATCTTTTAGAAGGTATCGCACTTGTTGCTGAGATTAAGGAGCTAAAGGCCGTAGTTGAGGGTAAAGCCAGGGGGGTTGTGATTGAAGCACGCCAGGAACGAGGTCGTGGAACGGTAGCTACAGTATTAGTTCAACGTGGCACACTTAAGGTAGGTGATATATTTGTGACAGGCTGCCAACACGGTCGTGTCCGCTCAATGTTTGATCATACCGGCACACCGCTGGAAGAAGCTACGCCATCAATTCCGGTAGAGATCTCGGGTCTTACGGGAGTGCCAACTGCCGGGGATGATTTTGTAGTAGTTGAGAGTGAAGCTGTAGCCCGTCAGGTGGCATCAAAGCGTGCTGAGAAGATTGCTCAAAAAGAGGCGCTTAAAGCATCACAGCCGATAACTCTGGAAGAGTTTGCCAGACGGGCCAGTGAAGAGGCAGCCCAGGAGCTGCATTTGGTAATAAAGGCGGACGTGCAGGGGTCAATTGAGGCTGTAAAGGAGGCAGTTGAGAAGCTGAGCACAGAAAAAGTACGGGTTAAAATTATTCACTCAGCGGTTGGTGGTATAAACGAAAGTGATATTAAGCTTGCTGCTGCTTCAAATGCAATTGTGGTAGGATTTAATGTAAGGGCTGAGGTGCGTGCTGCTGCTGATGCTGAAGCCAGTGGTGTTGAGCTTCGGTTTTATAAGGTCATTTACGAGCTTGTTGATGATATTAAAAAGGCCATGGAAGGTCTTCTGCCGCCTATCAGGCAGGAGAAGCCGCTCGGGCGTGTTGAAGTTCGCGATACGTTTTCTGTTCCCAAGATCGGTAAAGTTGCAGGCTGTTATGTCTCAGACGGAGTTGTGAAACGTGGCGCAATGTTACGACTTTTGAGAGATAACGTAGTAGTGTATGAGGGCAAGATGATGAGCCTTAAGCGCTTTAAGGATGATGTTAAGGAGGTTCAGTCCGGCTATGAGTGTGGTATCGCAATAGATGGCTATAATGATATAAAAGTTGGGGATGTTATGGAAGTGTTTGAGATTGAAGAGATAGCTCAAAAGCTAGATCAATAAGCTGGGTTAAGCTCGCATGGCAGTACGTCGTAGAACATACAAGGTGGCGGAGCAAATTCGCATGTCGGTTGCATCTAGCTTAAGAAAAGTAGCCGATCCGCGGCTTGAACTCGCAACAATAACATCTGTATCTGTCAGTGCCGATCTAAGGCATGCAAAAGTCTATTGGATGGGGCACGACCGAAGTAAAATTGAAGATATGCAGAGAGCGTTTGATGGTGCCAGCGGGTTTTTTAAGCGCCAGCTGGCAAAGGATTTGAGAATTAAGGCTATACCTGAGTTGCGTTTTTATTATGATGATACTCTGGATACCCGCGAGGAGATTAACGCTTTGTTGGAACGCGTCAGTTTGGCTGAGGGCAGCGAAAGCAAGTAGATGATTTGTCTAGGTGAGCACTGGAAAGTTTAATGGATTTTACTCCGGCTATAAAACTTCTTAACTCCTGTAATACAGTTTTAATATTAAGTCATCATAATCCCGATGCTGATGCGTATGGCTCCTCTTTGGGACTTGCTCTGGCGTTAAGGGGGGTTGGCAAAGAGGTTGTTGTAGCAAATCAGAGCGGTAAGGTTGGTCGTTTTTCGTTCATTCCTGGATTTGCAGAAGTCGTTGATAAGATCGCCGTCAATAACCCGGAGTTGATTGTATTTTGTGATTGCGGGGAGCTAAGAAGAGTTGGGGAGAGGTTCGAGCAGGAGATAAAGACAATCAAGTGTTCAACCATAAATATTGATCATCATGCAACCAACGACCTTTTTGGCAGTGTTAATCTTGTAGACGAACATGCTTCATCGACCTGTGAGATTGTTTATAATTTGTTGCGAGATGCCAAGATAGATATAGGAAAGGAGGTAGCAACAGCGTTGTTTTCAGGCATTTCAGGTGATACAGGTTCTTTCCAGTATTCCAGCACGACGGAAGCTGCGTTTAGGGTAGCAACAGAATTAGTGGCATTCGGGGCTGATGCCTATTTTGTAGCATGTAATCTGTGGGCTAGTCGCTCGCTGGCAGCGTTAAAGCTTGAGGCTGATGTAATCAGTAACCTTAAGTCTCACTGTGGAGGTCGTCTTGTTGAGGGGCTGATAACAGAAGAGATGTACAATAAGCATGGGGTTGATTCGAGTGAAGCCGATTTTATAGTTGGTCGCTTAAGAGATATTAAGGGGGTTGAAGTTGCGGTGCTTTTCAGAAAGGAGGATGATATATGGCGGGTTAACCTGCGCTCAAAAAGTACTGCGCTGGATGTCTCCGCTGTAGCTGCTAAATTTGGTGGTGGTGGTCATAAGGCTGCAGCAGCATTCAGATCAAAAATGGAGCTTGAATCATTTCACGATCAGGTGATTAGGGAACTTATGGATCTGTTTGAGGGCTGATTATGAAAGCAGGCTTGCTCTTAGTTGACAAACCGGCCGGGATGTCCTCGGCAGCAGCATTAACTGTCGTTAAAAAAAAGCTCGCGCCAGGTAAGATTGGCCATGCCGGTACTCTGGATCCTTTTGCAACCGGTCTGCTTGTCTGTCTTACCGGAGAAGCAACCAGGCTGGCAAAATTTGCTTCCTCAGGGAAAAAAGCCTATAGCGGGACGATTAAGTTCGGAGTGGTAACTGACAGTGATGATATAACCGGTAAGGTGTTAAAGACCACAGGCAAGCTTCCTAATTTTGCTGATATTGCTCGTGCTGCAAAAGCCTTTAGCGGCAGCTTTCAGCAGGTCCCACCGAAAATAAGCGCTGTTAAAGTAGCAGGTCAGCGTGCTTACAAACTGGCTCGCAGGGGGCAAAATTTTGAGCTTAAGTCCAGGAAGGTATCTGTTTACTCATTTGATTTAAGTCCAGTCAGTGAGGCTACGGTTTTCTTTAGAATTTCTTGTAGCGCCGGCACTTACATAAGGTCTATTGCAAGGGATCTCGGTGAACTGCTTGGGTGTGGTGGCTGCCTTGAGTCTCTTAGAAGAGAAGAGTGTGAGCCATTCAGTGTTGATGAAGCTGTTTCACTGGAGGAGCTCTCAAAAGAGCATCTTAGAAGCTGGGAGGATTTATTCCCCGATATTGATAAAATTGAGGTTTCTGAAAAAGTTGCCTTAAGGCTCTTAAATGGAGACATTCGTGTTTTACAGAGTTTAAAGGAGTTTACTGCCTCAGATCGTTTTATTTATAAAGCTCCCGGTTCGGGCCCATTGGGGATAATAAGTCGGGAGAAGAGTAAGTGGGCATATGATTTTAATATGGCCTTTGATAGTGTTAAGGCAGATATAATAGGGGCTTAAAATATGCCGTCATTAGTTGTTATAGGCGCACAGTGGGGAGATGAAGGTAAGGGCAAGCTGGTTGACTACCTTACTTCTAATGCAGATGTGGTTGCCCGTTTTCAGGGTGGTAACAATGCTGGTCATACACTTGTGGTTGATGGTGTCAAGACAAAGCTTAGTCTGGTTCCCTCCGGTATATTGCGACCTAACACGCGCTGTGTGATAGGAGCAGGCGTGGTTGTAGATCCAGAAGTGCTGCTTAATGAGATACGTATGCTTCAGGAAGCTGGAGTGGATGTAAACCCGTCTCGACTGGTTCTTGATCGCAATGCTCACCTGATTTTGGACTATCATCGTTTAATCGATCAGGCTCGTGAGGATGCCAGAGGTGATAGAAAGATTGGCACAACTCGAAGTGGCATCGGCCCTGCTTATGAAGATCGCGCAAGTCGAACTGGTATCAGGTTAGCTGAGCTTAACAGCATGGAAGAGTTGCGTGAAAAATTAGCTGAAAATATGAAGCAGCGTAATTTATATTTGGCAAGAGTTCTTGAAAGTGAGCTGCAGGCAAATTTTGAGGAGCAGTGGGCCAAGCTGGAGAGGGTTAGGTCTGTTATTTTGCCGTACATCGGCAATGCCAGTTTGCTGCTTTATAACGCTCTGGAACATGAAGAAAAGGTTGTTTTTGAAGGGGCTCAGGGCACCTTACTTGATCAGACTTTTGGTACTTTTCCATATGTAACTTCCAGTAACACAATTGCCGGAGCAGTTAGTACTGGCTGTGGCATTGGACCGGGCAGCATAGATCATGTATTGGGGGTAGCAAAGGCCTACACAACCAGGGTAGGTCAGGGTCCTTTTCCCACTGAACTGCGGGATCAGGTTGGGCAGTATCTTGCTGAAAAAGGGGCCGAGTTTGGAACTGTAACTGGAAGGCAAAGGCGCTGCGGCTGGTTTGATGCGGTAGCGATGAGGCGTGCGGTAAGGTTGAGTGGAGTAAATGCACTGGCTATAACAAAGCTTGATGTTCTTTGTGGTCTTGAGAAAATCAAAATATGTATTAAGTACAAATTAAATGGTCAGGAGCTTGAAGATGTACCGGCGCTGGCGTCAGAGCTTGAAAAGGTAGAGCCTGAGTATATTGAGTTTGATGGCTGGCAGGATACTCTGGAAGGTGTTACAAAGTGGCATCATTTGCCGGTAAATGCCCGATTTTATCTTAGCACTATTTCGGAGATAATTGGCTGCCCCGTGACTATAGTTAGTTTTGGAGCTGAGCGCGAATCTACTATTTTTTCTAGTGGGGCCAGTTACGTTAAGAATTTTGTAAAATGATTAGGAAGTATAATGGGTGTAGGAACGAATATATCTGAGAGTGATGCCAGTAGTGTTCGTACTGTTTTGGTAGTTGACGATGAAGAAAGCATTTGCCGTTCACTTGAGCGGGTACTGGCCGATGAGGGTTTTAAGCCTTTGGTGGCTCATAACGGGGAAGATGCGCTCAGAAAAATTCATGATTATTCTCCAGCGCTGGTACTGCTGGATATTTGGCTTCCGGGAGCTGACGGGATGGAAACGCTGCGACGTATTAAATCGGAGTATCCTGCTCTGCCGGTCATAATGATTAGTGGTCATGCAACCATTGGAACTGCAGTTACGGCAACTAAGCTTGGTGCTGTTGATTTTATTGAAAAGCCGTTGGACCTGGACGTGATTTTAGCGTCGGTACGTAAGGCATTGGGGTTGGCAGGAGGCTCGTCTAAGTTAGAGGAGCCTGAAAGACAAGAGAGGGAGAGCACGGCGACGCGGCTCAGGATCGGAATTGCCGGAGAAGAATTGGATCTTAATCCGATAGCTTTCAGACATAACACCCTGCGCGGCAAGGCTGTAAAGCAGCGTACGCTTGCAAGCAGTGCCCTTCTTTACGGGCAGGGGCTTCATACCGGACAAAAGAGTGGCTTGATACTGGAACCACTTCCGCCTAATTCAGGTATTCATTTTGTTGGCATCTCGGGTGGGACGGTGGTTCCTGCCCACGTTGATTTTGTAGAATCTACAGGATTTGCCACAACGGTGAAATTAGGTGAGACGCAGGTCAGTACCATTGAGCACCTGATGTCTGCCCTGCATGTATATCGCATCTCCAATTTACTGGTGAAGTGTAACGGGGAAATACCTGTAATGGATGGGTCGGCAGTTGAATTTTGCCGCATTATTGAAGATGCCGGGCTTGATGAGCAGGATGGCGAGTGGTATGAGATAGCGCTGCCTGAAAAGATTGAGGTTGGTGCGGGTAATGAGAAGATCTCAATTGAGCCGGATGAGCGTTTTGTAATTGACTATACTCTTAATTATCCGGAACCGGTAGGTCAGCAACGGTTTGTTTTCTGTGTTGATGATCCTGAAAGTTACAAACGCGAGATTGCTCCTGCCAGGACCTTTGGCTTTGTACGTGACATTGGCAGGCTGCAGCAACAGGGCCTGGCGCAGGGGGGGCGTTTTGACAATTTCGTGTTGATTGGAGAGGATGGCGCAATCAATGATAATCTGCGTTTTGAAAACGAACCGGTCAGACACAAAATTCTTGATGCAATAGGAGATCTGTATTTACTCGGACGGCCAATAAGTGGACGTGTAACGGCGCATCTGACCGGTCATTCAGATAACTATGCACTGCTTAACCGGATCTGGCAGGCTGTTAAAGCTTCTGCAGCCCTTTAACTGTAGCTGTAAAATCCGCGGCCGCTTTTTCTTCCGTACCAGCCAGCTTCTACGTATTTTACCAGTAGTGGGCAGGGGCGGTATTTGTCTTCACCCAGCTCGCGGTGAAGTATCCGCAATATATAAAGAAGCGTATCAAGGCCTACAAAATCAGCCAGGGTAAGTGGGCCCATGGGCTGATTAGTTCCGAGTTTCATGGCATTATCTATATCTTCAGCTTTTACACCCTCCTGTAGGAGATAAATAGCTTCATTTATCATCGGGCAGAGAATGCGGTTTACGATAAAACCGGGCATATCAACTGCAAGCACAGAGGTTTTTCCCATCTGTTCAACAACAGAGCATATAGTATTATATGTCTCATCACTTGTTTGAAGTCCGCGAATAAGTTCAACCAGCTTCATTACCGGAACAGGATTCATAAAATGCATACCAATCATTTTTTCCGGGCGGGTAGTTGAAGCGGCAAGCCGTGTTATCGATATTGAGGATGTGTTACTTGCAAAGATAGTATTTTCCGGGATAAGTGTATCCAGCTCTTTAAAGAGATCGCATTTTATTTCAACGTTTTCAATAATTGCCTCAATAATAAGATCGCAGTCCTGAAAATCTTTGAGGCCATTTACCTGCGACAGACGGGCCAAGCTGTCATTAGCCTTTTCAGCGCTGATTTTTTCTTTTTCAACCAGTCTGTTGAGTTGGCTTTCAATACCTTTATAGCCGCGTCTCAGGGCGTCTTCACTGGTATCAAATAACTTTGTTTCAAAGCCGGTCATGGCGCTGACCTGGGCGATACCGGCTCCCATTTGCCCGGCTCCAATTACACCGATTCTTTTAATTGCATCGCTCATCTAACTATTCTCCCATAATGGTTTGCTTACTCTATTACAAAGTATGGCGACTGCGGGCAAGTGTTACTGCAGATAGCCAGCAAATATAAACAGCGTTTGTGTTGAATTTTGAGTTATTGCTTTTTGATTAGATAAATTGAATAGTTACGATAGCACTCTTAGCTTCTGGAAGGATTTTTATATATGTTTCGAGTTTTAGCACGTGACCTGGCAGTAGACCTCGGGACAGCTAATACGCTTATTTACGAAAAGGGAACAGGGGTAGTTTTGGATGAGCCTTCGATTGTTGCTTTAAAGCAGGATGGTCCCCGTCGGGATATAGTTGCAATTGGTGCTGAAGCCAAGGAAATGCTTGGCCGTACACCGGAGGGAGTAAAAGTCATTCGGCCGATCAGGACCGGGGTAATTGCTGATTTTGAGGTTGCCGGTCTTATGCTGCGTGAGTTTATAGGCAGGGCCCGTAAGAAAGCCAGAGCCTTATTTAAACCGCGAGTAATTGTTGGTGTGCCGAGCGGTATAACTGAAGTAGAAAAAAGAGCCATCCGTGATTCTATTGAAGGGGAGGCACGCGAAGTAAAACTAATAGATGAGGCCATGGCTGCCGCAATAGGGTGTGGCCTTCCGGTTACAGAAGCGACTGCCAGTTTGATAGTAGATATAGGCGGGGGCACAACGGATATTGCAGTAATCAGTCTTAAAGATATAGTTCATTCCGTTTCTGTGAGGCGCGGTGGTGATGCTATGGACGAAGCTATTATAAATCACATGCGTCGTCGTCATCATCTGCTTATTGGGGAAGCCACTGCTGAGTTGATAAAGAAAACTATTGGCAGTGCTCATTCTGATTACGACAATCAGGAGATGGAGGTGCGTGGCCGCAGTCTTACAAGCGGATCTCCGGCGGCACTGGTAGTAACTGGCGAGGAGATAAGGGAAGCCACGGCTGAAGTTGTCAATACAATTTGTGCTTCTATTCGTCAGGCGCTTGAAAATACGCCGCCTGAACTTTCAGGGGATATTATTGAAAGCGGCATTATGCTGGCGGGCGGAGGTGCGCTGCTTAAGGGGCTTGATCGGCGGGTGCATGAAGAGCTTGGCATTGAGGTTAAGGTTGCTGAGGATCCTCTCTGTGCAGTAGTAGAAGGGGCCGGTAAGGTCCTTGACAATACTGAGCTTTATAAAGACGTATGGTTTCAGGCTTAAAGGGATATCGAGATTAATGGAGATAAAATCTGCTGCTAAGAGCGATTGTGGAATAAAGCGGGAGAATAACGAAGATAGTATTCTGACGCGATCGGATCTTGGGCTGTACATTGTTTGTGATGGTATGGGCGGACATGCCGGTGGTGAACTTGCTTCAAAAATAGCAGTTGAGGTGATTGAAGAGTGTGTAAGTAATGCGCTCCTTGATGGCGAATTAACTGAGTCGAATGCATCAGCTATTGTAAGTGATGCAATCCAGTCTGCCAGTCGGGAAATATACAACCGTGCGCAGCTTGAACCTGAATATAGAGGGATGGGTACTACTGCCACAGTGCTGATTTTTTTTAATAATCATGCCGTACTGGGACATGTAGGTGACAGCCGTTGTTATTTACGCCGTCGTGAAAAGCTTCATCAGCTATCTAATGATCACACTCTTGCAGCTGAGCTTGTAGCGAGTGGTAAGAGTAATTCAGCTGAAGTTAAGAAAATGCCGTTTGCTCATGCACTGACCAGGGCAGTAGGAATACAGCCATCTGTAGTTGTTGATACTCTTGTATTTGATCTGATTGATGGTGATACGCTTTTACTCTGTACGGACGGCTTAATTGAACTGTGTTATGATCAGGAACAGCTCTTTGATTTGATTGGTCAGGAATCAATATCTGGCTTGCCGGAGAAGCTGATTAAATTGGCGAATGAGTTGGACGGTTCTGATAATGTCAGTGTAATTGTGCTTAGAGCCTTTGATAGTACCCGCGATGCGGCCAGGGAGCAGGAAGTTGTATTAAAGATTGATACGCTAAAAGGGCTCTCCTTTTTTAAAGAGCTTGAGCTAGCAGAGTTGTTGCAGATTGTTGAGAGGGTAACGGTACTGCCGGCCGCAGAGGGAGCTGATTTGGTAAGAGAAGGGGAGCAGGGAGATTCGATGCTGGTTATTTTAAGTGGCAGGGTGGCGGTGTATCATCAGGGGCGTCAGCTTAATACACTGGAAAGCGGCAATCATTTTGGAGAGATGTCGCTTTTAAGGGAGTCGCCGCGTTCAGCGACTGTTAGGGCGATTGAGCCTTCAATATTGCTTAAGCTTAAGAAGAATGATTTCCAGGAGATTGTCAGTGGCAACCCCCGACTGGGTGTTAAGCTTTTAGCGGCCTTATCGCGTGAGCTATGCAGTCGTCTTGATCAGGCTAACAGGAAAGTTGTTGCAGGGTAAAATATCCGGCTAGGTGTAACTTATGAAGAGGCAGCTAGACATTAAATCTGAAGTGTACGACATCGCCGTCGCGGACCACATAATCTTTTCCTTCGATGCGAAGCTTTCCGGCTTCGCGAGCGCCACTTTCACCACCACAGCTAACATAGTCCTGGTAGCTTATTACCTCTGCTCTGATAAAGCCGCGTTCAAAATCGCTGTGAATCTTGCCTGCGCAGCGCGGAGCTGTTGACCCGCGGCGGGCTGTCCAGGCGCGGGTTTCTTTAGGCCCAGCTGTAAAAAATGTTATTAAATCCAGTAGCTTATAACCCGCATGGGCCAGCCGGTCTATGCCACTTTCACTGAGTCCCAGCTCATTAAGGTATGCCAGTCTTTCATCAGCTGCGAGTTCTGCCAGCTCTGCCTCTACCTGACCGGAGATAACTACAAGTTCGGCGGACTGACTGGCAGCAAAAGCTGCGACTTTATCAATCTGGCGCTGGACTGTCGGGTCTGGTTTACAGGCAGCATCTTTTTCATCAACGTTAGCTACAAAGAGTACGGGTTTGGCAGTGAGCAGAGTATTTTTGATTGCGTACATAACCGCATGCTCCTGTTCGATTTCAAAAAGTCTGGCGGGCTTTCCGTCTGCCAGATGATTTTCGAGTTGTTTTACCAGATCAAGATTCTGCTTTGCGGATTTTTCTCCTGATTTAGCTGTTTTTTCAAACTTTGCTACCTGTTTTTGAACGGACTCAAGGTCGGCCAATAAGAGCTCGGTATCAATTGTTTCAATATCGCGAACAGGATCGATTGATCCGTCAACGTGGACGATATTATCGTTTTCGAAAATTCTTACCACGTGTGCAACGGCATCTACTGTACGAATATGCCCGAGAAACTGGTTTCCGAGGCCTTCGCCTTTAGAGGCGCCCCTTATAAGTCCGGCAATATCTACGAAGGTTATCTGAGTTGGGATAATTTCTTTTGATTTTGCAAGTTCTGCCAGGACATTAAGTCTCTTATCGGGTACTGGCACCATACCGGTGTTAGGATCTTTTGTGCAGAATGGGAAATTGGCTGCTTCAGCACCAGCAGAAGTTAAGGCATTAAAAATTGTTGATTTGCCGACGTTTGGGAGACCGATTATGCCGCAGGTAAAACCCATAGTTCAGTACAAAAGTATCAAGCTGAGGATGCAAGAGATTCTTTTTTAAGATAGACGCTAAAATCTTTGGTAATAAAGGCTACGATTCCGCCTATAGCGCTGGTAATTGTAATCGCCACAAGCCAGATGGCGCCGAGGGCTACGGCCTGTTCGTTTGTTATGATGCCTGAGAGAAAAGTGGCGTACGAATATTCACGAACTCCGAGACCGTTCCAGCTGATAGGCAGGCTACTGAACATATTTACAAATGGGATAGCGACAAGCAGTGTGCCAAAGCTAATCTCAATTCCGATACCGTGTGCCATTACCCAGTGAAGTGCGATTTGAAGCAAATGAAAAGTTATTGAAAGAGTTGTGATAATTATAAACTCGCTGCGTTTATGAGGAAACATTTTGGATACCTGTTCTGCTTTATCTCTTAGTTTGTTGCCGGGCTTTACAAATTTAAGAAGCAGCTTTGGTCCGGCAAACCAGCCGCAGAGAATCACCACTCCGATAGCAAGCAGAATAAATACCAGATCGGGGTGCATGCCGTGTGGTTCAAGCAGAGCAGCTGAGAGAGTTCCGAGTAGTGCCAGTACGGCCAGCCCCTGGGCTCTGTCTGCTACTACTGAAGCGAGTGCAGCAGTTTTTACCTGTTTTCCGTGTGCCAGCAGCACTCCGCGGGCCACATCGCCTCCTACCAGGCCCATACCGAAACTGTTAACGAACATGCCGATAAAGTATGATTTAAGGGCAACTGAGTAGGGTACATCTATTCCGCCTGCTTTTGCGATGCGCCACCATTTGTATGAGCTAAGTACCTGTCCGGCCAGGTAACCGAGAACAACTGTAATAGCTGTACTCACTGGTATGGCTAGAAGAGTTTCTTTAAGTGCGCGAAGATCTGCGAGGCGCAGCACGAGAGCGAGCAGAATCAGGCTAATTATTAACTTTATCAAGCGTTTAACTTTCATAAGAGAGTATAGAGTACGATAAGGCGGAGATGCAGGCAAGCGCAGCGGCTAAGATTCTTTAGTGTTTGTCGGAGCTGGCTGCAGAAAATCTGTGGTGTTGACAGGGGCGGTTATAATGTAGAGAATCGCTCTGCTTTTTTCTTAAATTATGGGCCGATAGCTCAGTCGGTAGAGCAACTGGCTTTTAACCAGTGGGTCGCAGGTTCGAATCCTGCTCGGCTCAATTTTTGAACGAAGTGAAAAAATTACAAGCCGAGCAGGATTCGAACGCCCCGCAGGGACAAGACGGCGAATCAGATGAAGCGGAGCTTCATCATCTGCTCGGCTCAATTATGAGTGCGGCCAGCTTCGCTGGCTGCACTCATAAAAAGGCGAAGAACCTTTCAGTTCTTCGCCGCTATGGGAGTTTTATCAAGGAGTTTGTGAATGCCCTTCAGAAAGTTAAAAAATAGACTTTATCAGGTTAAATCCCTTACTGATCAGTCCACCAACTTTACCGAATCCACCCTTTAGAAGACCGAGGCCCTTTCCGATAACACCACCGATTGGGCCGCCAAAGATGCTCAGAACCGGCCCGATTAGCTCCTTTCCGATATCCCAGAGCTTTGAGCCGGTCTCTTTCAGTGTAGACCAGAGGTCCTGTCCGTTCTGAGCGAGTCTCCCGATCTGTTCGGGAATCTGCCCTAAAAGTGAGAGCGGGGAGCTGGCTACCGGTTTTTGGCCGGGTACAACATTAACTGCACCAGTGTTGGTAGCGCTGGCTCCAGCGGCTGCGCTGTTTCCGCCAATAAAGAGTGAGACAACCCTGGTAACAACCCGTACAATTGCGTTAACCGCAGTTTTAACGATTGCAACCATCGGGTTGTAGGCTGGAGCTGTCCACATATTTGGCAGGTAAGGATTGCGGTCAATTAAGGGCCTTGTATATGCCATGGGCCCATTTTGCTGGCCCTGAACCGGTGTGCCGTTAAAGGGGTTTACCTGGCTTTGACTTGCCGGTACTGAGCTGTAAGGTTGAATATTCTGTATCATATTTTCCTCGCTAATATTAGTTGTTAGAGTGAAACAGGCCTTTTAAGTTAATGGCAGATATAAGCCAGGCAGTCTTCCAAACACGCTGCATCAGCCGGTATTAGAGGACTGGACTGTAAAGGCCTTTCTGCCGTTTTATCTGTTTCATAGAGATATATCGCAGGAGAGATGAAAAAGTTTCTCCGGCTAAAGCCCAGGCCTAAAGTCATTTAATATGCCGGTTTTGTACGCCCTATCAGACGCGAGGCAGCTCTCTTTATGACCTGCCAGATGCTAAGCTCTTTCTTTTCAGACTGCTCGTTTTGCGGATGGTTAGAATTTGACGCGGAATTATTGCTACTGGAAGGGCCCCCAAATTTCTCTGCAAGCTCTTCTAAAGCGCTGGCTGCTTTCTCAGCCTTTTCAGCTCTGCGCCGGGCTATCTCTGCTTCGATTCTTTCGTTATTGCTTTGAATCAGTTCTACAGGATCGATATCTTCAAGATCAGAAGAAAGCTGCTTGAGTAATGCTTTTAATTGAGCCAGTTTTTTTTCTGATTGAACCGAGTCAGAATCTAAAGATTCTGCCATCTGGCTTAAGAGCTTAAGCGAATTAATAACTTTATAAAATTCTTCTATAGAGGTGATTCCTTTTAGATAATCCGGTATCGCCCTACTATTTTCGTATAGTGGATCAAGATCCTCTTTGTTTAACTTTAAAAGTTCACTGTTTTCTGAAGCTTTTATATGTTTAAAGGTCTTACTCCAGCGCTTTAGCGTGCGTAGGGCAGATTCTACACTTTTACGAGATTCTATTGAAAGGCCGTCAAAAACATCTCCAATAATAAAAGTATGAAGCTTAATATCACCCAGCGGGTTACCGTCAAGGTATGAAAGACCATCAGTAATAAGGAGAATATCAGCGCGTGAATATTCGCCGCCCCCTTGGATATCACGTACGGCGTCTACAATAGCCATCCGAATATCTGTGCCTCCCCAAGGACGGCTTGAAATAATTCTTCTAGCAATTTCTTCCAAGGCTTCCTCTCCACGGCCTGCTGATAAGTCGTGCGGCGAGTCTGTAAAAGTTCTAATGGCAAGCCTTGCGTTTTGTTTATGGCCCTGCCTTAAAAATGCCAGCGTAAGTCCGCAAGCGATAATCGCGCGTCCATCATCATTGTTCATTGACCCGGAAGTATCGAGTAGTACATAAGCGTGCTGTTTTTCGTACTGTGGCGGAGCAGGTTCTTCGTGTACTTCTATCTCTTTTATGGTCTCGTAGGACTTTACCGGAGTTCTTACCGGTCTTCGCCAGTCAGGGCGAAGAAGAGTTTTATCTGCCAGCCTTCTATAGAACTCATCAGGCATTTCTTCTTCCAGCATCCATTCTGTGGGAAGAACGCGGGGGAGTTCTTCAGTTGTTTCAATTGGAGTAATATCCATGCTGTTATCAGGAGTAGGAGTGCTTTCTTCTCCATCCCGGTATGTTGTCTTTTCAATAACACGCTCAACCTCGTGCTCTACCAGAATCATTTCACCTGAGGCGGTACGCACTTTGGCAGCAGGGATTTTTAAATCCTTAATTTTGTCTTCCAGATTTCTTGCCGCTATAAACATGGCAAGCTGGCGGGGGTTCAGTTCTGAGATGTCTATTCCGAACTCAGCAATATAGCCGGCAATAGTCTCTGCTTCCGGCCCGACTTTGGCTTCAAAGAGTTCAGGGTCATTTAGACCTTTGTCGTCAGGAGCAGCCTCTGGCTGTTCTTTTTTACCTCTTCGGTCATGCATATCCATAACGGGCACCTTCAGGATCTGACAGATCTGTGCGGCAATAAATTACTCACTGGCTTTTTCTGTCATGCTTTCTTCATAAGCTATACGTTTAAGCAGGCCATTTCGCATGTTGATTACAGCAGGATGAGCCGGCTCGATGCCCTCGATTACTTCGCGCAGGTCTTTGTAGGTGAGTTTCCCCAGGGTAGTGA
>RFHI01000227.1 GCA_003696425.1 Candidatus Dadabacteria bacterium
AAATTTAAGTTTAACTGAGCTTAAGTGAGGATTTCATATGAAGATTTTTGTGCCGGTTAAAAGGGTGCCGGATTATGAAGCCAAGATAAAAATAAAACCTGATGGTAGCGGAGTTGTTACTGAGGGTATTAAGTGGATCGTAAATCCCTTCGATGAGATTGCAGTCGAAGAAGCACTTCGTATTAAAGAGGCTGGAAAAGCTGAAGAGGTAGTTGTAGTAGGTATTGGACCAGAGGATATTGCACCACAGTTAAGATATGCAATGGCAATGGGAGCAGATCGGGCGGTGCTTATTAAATATGAAGGAGATGTTGACTCTGATTTGGCCTCGCGTCTTCTGGCTGCCGCATATAAGCGCGCCGACTATGGATTAATCATTATGGGAAAACAGGCGATTGACAGCGATGCCGGTCAAACCGGGCAACTTCTGGCTGCCAGGCTTAATTTGCCGCAGGCTTGCTTCGCATCAGAGATTGAGCTTGATGATGATGCCGCTACTGTTACACGGGAGATAGACGGAGGACTTGAGAAGATAAAAATACCGCTGCCTGCAGTGATAACAGCAGATTTGCGTCTTAATGAGCCGCGTTATGCGCCGCTACCCGGAATTATGAAGGCCAAAAAGAAACCGATGGAAATAATTGATGCTTCAGAGCTTGGTGTAGAACTCAAGACAGTTATATCAGTTGTATCAATGAGGCCGCCAGAGCAGCGAAAAGCCGGGCGTAAAGTGGAGAGTGTACAAGAGCTTGTAAAGGCCTTAAGCGAAGAAGCAAAAGTATTATAACAATTAATATCAGGACGGTACTGCGATGAGTAACATAATAGTTTTTCTTCAGCATGATCAGACAGGTAAACTTGCGAAGGCATCTCTTTCAGCGCTAAGTGCTGCGACTAATTTAAAAAAGAGCTGGAACAAAGATGCGATTATAGCAGTAACACTTGGTGAAGGAGCAAAGACAGCAGCTGAATCTGCTGCTTCATATGATATAAAAAGTGTGTATTACTCAGAAGCCAAAGAGCTTGAAAAGTTTAGGGCTGTTCCGTATAGCCAGGCTGTTGTAGCAGCAGCAAAAGAGAGTGGCGCCGATACCGTGGTTATAGCGGCAACATCGTCCGGAAAAGACATGGCGCCACGTATCGCTGTGGCACTGGAGGCTGGTCAGGCATCGGACATTACTGCCGTAAAGGAAGATGGCTCACTGGAACGCCCTATGTATGCCGGTGATGTATTTGCCACAGTTAAATTAAAGACCGATGCGCGGGTTGTGACAGTTCGTGCAACAGCTTTTGACCCGCTAGAAAGTAGTGGAGCTTCAGGAGAAGTAAAAGAGCTTAACTGTCAGTTTGATTTGAGTAGTGCCGGGGAGGTGCTTGGATATGAACTCTCCGGTGGCGAACGCCCCGAGTTAACTGACGCTGAGGTGGTAGTCAGTGGTGGGCGTGCGCTTGGTAGTGAAGAGAATTTTGAAAAGTATATATTTCCGCTTGCTGATGCACTCGGAGCAGCTGTAGGTGCTTCCAGGGCTGCAGTGGATGCCGGATATGCACCCAACGATTGGCAGGTAGGTCAAACCGGTAAGATAGTAGCTCCTAATCTCTATATAGCTGTTGGTATTTCCGGCGCTATTCAGCATCTTGCCGGAATGAAGGATAGTAAAGTTATAGTTGCAATAAATCGCGATCCGGATGCCCCAATTTTTGAGATTGCTGATTACGGACTGGTAGCTGATCTGTTTGATGTGCTACCAGAACTGACTGAAGAGATAAAAAAGGTTAAATCTGCCTGAAATGGGTAGCAATGAAAAGCGGCGCAGGATGCTGCGTCGTCAGGCCATAATAGTAGCTATCGTAGCAGCTGCAGTGCTGTATGTAGCGGCAAATTATAGTCGCTGGCAGGCCGCTACCAATTTAATAAATGTCCGATTCGAGAGCCCTGATGGTAGAGTGCTCGGAAAATTCAGGCTGGAGGTGGCAAATGACAGGGCCTCTGTGCGCAAAGGCCTTATGTTCAGAAAACCCGGTGAAGTACCGGAAGATGGCGGCATGTTGTTTGTGTTCCCGGATGAGCGTATCCAGTATTTTTATATGAAAAACACTTACATTCCGCTGGATATGATTTTTTTGAACCGAGATTTAAAGGTTGTTGGTGTTTTGCATGACGTTCCTATAAATAACACCCAAAAAAGAAGCGTTAATAAGCCCAGCCAATATGTAGTGGAGCTGTTAGCTGGAACTGCCAGAAAGTTTGACATTAAAGAAGGAGCCAGACTGGTAGTGGAGAACGGCTCTGTTCCGGCCGCCAGGATGCCGTAGTTCTATGAGCAACGCTGCTGTTTCTGTTAAAAGGCCTGCACGCCAGAATTTTTTATGTCTTATTATAGCAGTATATTACTCATTGGTAGCAGCAGATTCTTTTGCTCAGAGCCGCTACAGTGCGCCGGTGCGTAATCAGCAGGTTTTGTCTATGCTGCATTTAAGCTGGTATCCCCATACTCCCCCGGAAGTTTCTGATACTGGCTGGCAACTCTCGTCATCCTTTGCTGTAAGTAACACGTATTTAAAAAAAACATTCTACACAATTGATCTGGAAAGTCGTGAGTTACGCCTTGCTTACTCAGGGAAATTTTCCGATAGAGGAGTTTTTAGTGTTGAGTTTCCATTTATCTGGCGAGGTGGGGGAGTCTTTGATTCGTTTATAGAGGGCTGGCACGATATATTCGGACTTCCGCAGGGTGGCAGGGACAGCGCTGAAAGTGATCGTTATAATGTATCAGGCATAAATAGTGATGGTTCGCGTTTCAATTTAAATCACTCCGGCTTCGGGTCCGGCAACATAATACTTGGCTATGATCACCATCTGATAAATAATCTCCCTTTTTTTGGTGACGCAACGCTTGAGTTTGAATTGAGTCTTCCTAGTGCAAGGAAAGGCTTTGGGCATCAGCAGGTTGATTTTTTAAGTGGTATAGTTACCTCAAACAGGCTCGCAGGACTTTACTGGTCGCTTGGCTTAAGTCATATTTATTTCAGTGATGATAACATTGCTGGAGTTAATTATAAAAACTCACACTTTGAAGCCTATTTTTTAAGTGGAATCAAACTGTCTCAGTCGATCGCTTTTGAGGGAGCCCTTTCAGCCGCTGATGAAAGTGTGACAGGAATTCCAGGATACGGATCCCGGCAATTCTATCTAGATCTGTTGCTGCGAGGAAATGTTACAGACCTTGCAGCTTTTTCCGTTGGTGTACGCGAAAATCCCGGTAGTAGCAGCAATAGTGCTGACATTACAGGTTTTTTGGGCTTTGAAGTTGATCTTTAGCTCAAGATGGCGATTGCAGTTTGCACCCTGATCAGGGTGCTAAGCTCAATTTAGGGCTGAGTGAAAGCTAACTGATTTTGACGAGAATGTCTCCACTATTTACTTCATCACCCTCTTTAACGCGTACTTCTTCAATTTTACCGTTTTTTGGCGCGGTAATGTTGTTTTCCATTTTCATGGCTTCTACAACAATTACAGTATCGCCCTGGTTAACAGAGTCACCAGGTCTTACGGGAACAGAAACAACTATTCCCGGCATTGGGGATGTAACACTATTTAGATCCGAAGGAGTATGAACAGGGGTGGCTGAAGCAGGAGAAGTAACAGCAGGATCAGGCTGGGTGTGTTCGCTCAAACTATAGTCCGGAGCAATGCTGAGTGTAAAGACGGAGTCATTGACCGAAAGCGTAAAATCAGCTCCAGAGCGTTTTATAAGTGTTACCGGATACTCCCTGTCATTTATTTTAACCGTATATTTTTTCATTTAAACTTCCTCTGGCTGACTGATACAAGTCTTGAGGCAATAGACCAATTAATTTCAGTAGCTTGATTAGTATCACAAAATATTTCATAAAAAGCCGCTGCCAGCGCAGCCAGTTCCTGTTCTTTGATTTTTTGCTCCTCTTTTTCCAGTAGGTCAAAAGCAGGCACAAACGGAACAGGATCGCTGTCTTTCGAGTTACGCTCCCGGCTGGCCTTTATAATAGAACCTTGCCCTTTTGCGCCTGAAGAGACCTGTTTAATAGTTTTAATAAGCGCCATTAGCTGCTCCGTTGCTATAGGGGTATATTACCGTGTTTCTTTTGCGGCAAGACCTGTTTTTTGCCTCTTAAAAGTCGAAAACTTTCAATTAGTACCGGTCTGGTCTGCTCAGGCATAATTACTCCATCAATAAACCCAAGCTCCGCAACCTGCCATGGGTTGGAAAATTTTACGCGGTAATCACTTATAAGTTTTTTTCTTAGCTCTTCTTTTTCAGCCTCCGATGCAGCAGCTTCAAGATCTTTTCTAAAGATTATATTCACCGCGCCTTCAGGGCCCATAACAGCAACTTCAGCTCCAGGATAAGCGTAATTTAAATCTGCGCGTATGTGTTTTGAGCTCATTACGTCATAAGCCCCCCCATAGGCCTTACGGGTAATGACTGTAACCTTAGGAACCGTCGCTTCGGCAAAAGCATACAACAGTTTTGCACCGTGCCTTATAATACCACCGTGCTCCTGATTTACCCCCGGGAGGAAGCCGGGCACATCAACAAATGTTAAGAGTGGTATATTAAAGGCATCACAAAACCTTACAAAGCGGGCGGCCTTGGTGCTGGCATCTATATCAAGACAGCCTGCCAGAACATCCGGCTGATTAGCAACCACACCAATACTTTCGCCATCAAGTCTGATAAAGCCAATTACAATATTTCTTGCGAAAAGAGGTTGAACCTCAAAAAAGCTGTAGTCATCCGCAACCAATTTGATTATTCGCCTTATATCATATGGTTTGTTCGGGTTGTCCGGAACTATCTGATTAAGCTCTTTCTCAATACGTGCAGGCAGATCATCGGTTTCAATTCGCGGAGCAGTTTCAAGATTATTTTGAGGAATATAAGAGAGTAGTTTGCGGCAGGTTTCTATGCATTCGTTGTCATCTTTGCTTACAAAATGTGCAACGCCGCTGACTGAATTATGTGTCAGCGCTCCACCGAGCTTTTCTTTTTCAACATTCTCTCTGGTAACAGCCTTGATTACATCAGGACCAGTAATAAACATATGACTCTTTTCCTGAACCATCAGAATAAAGTCAGTTATTGCCGGTGAATAAACAGCGCCGCCAGCACAGGGCCCCATCACCAGAGATATCTGTGGCACAACCCCTGAAAGAAGTGTATTACGCAAAAATATGTCAGCATACCCTCCGAGGCTTTCAACGCCCTCCTGAATACGTGCGCCACCGGAATCATTAAGCCCAACCAATGGACAGCCCTGGCGTTCAGCAAGATCCATTATTTTGACTATTTTGGCTGCATGCGCTGCTGCAAGCGATCCACCAAAAACGGTGAAGTCCTGAGCAAAAAGGAACACTTTGCGTCCCGTAACCTTAGCCCAGCCTGTAACAACACCGTCACCATAAAATTTCTTCTTATCAAGGCCAAAATTGCTTGAGCGATGTGTTACAAATTTATCTATTTCATTAAATGTACCCGGATCGGCTAGAAGCTCTATTCTCTCTCTGGCTGTAAGTTTGCCGGCAGCATGCTGTTTTTCAATTCTTTCTCTACCACCCCCAAGTTCTGCCAGCTCACTTCGGCGTTTTAATTCCTCTACATTTGACATGAATCAAACCATCATAAATTTGGGCATATAAATTCTATGTTTATTAATTAATTCAGGCTGTGGCAATTGTAAAATATATCAGGGTATTTTACAGTATATCAGTTGTTTTTGTAATTTGTTAGCGCAGATAGGCAGGATTGATCTTATCGTGCGGTTGTACAATTAATTCGAGATGGCCAAGAAAAAGGTGAGTCAGGAGAGAAAAGAAACCTTTAAGACCGTATCAGGTCTCGATATTGCTCCGTATTATACACCTGACGATTTGCCGCCGGTTGAGGTTCTTAAAAGCGAGATTCCTGGTCAGCCCCCCTATACCCGTGGCGTATATCAATCAATGTATCGCGGGCGTTTGTGGACAATGAGACAGTACGCAGGTTTTGGAACTGCTGAAGAAACTAACCAGCGTTATCATTATCTCTTGAAGCAGGGCGTAAGCGGACTAAGTGTAGCCTTTGATCTTCCTACCCAGATGGGGCGTGATTCTGATCATCCTATGGCCAAGGGTGAAGTTGGGCGGGTGGGGGTTGCAATCAGCAGTGTTGAGGATATGCGGGTTCTCTTAAAAGATATCCCTCTTGATAGTATTTCCATATCTATGACTATAAATTCAACAGCGGCCATTCTTCTGGCACTACTTATAGTGGTAGCAGAGGAACAGGGGGTTGCCACTGATAAGTTACGCGGGACCATACAAAACGATGTGCTTAAAGAGTATATAGCCAGGGGCACATATATTTATCCTCCACGGGCAGCACTAAGGATAGTTACCGATATATTTTCTTTTTGCAGTAAAGAATTGCCTAAGTTTAATACCATCAGTATCTCCGGCTACCATATTCGCGAGGCCGGAAGTAATGCTGTTCAGGAGCTGGCTTTTACTCTGGCTAATGGACTGGCCTATGTGCAGGCTGCTGTTGATGCCGGCCTCGATATTGATTCATTTGCTCCCCGTTTGGCTTTCTTTTTTAACTGCCACAGCGATTTTCTCGAAGAGATCGCTAAATTTCGAGCTGCCAGAAGATTATGGGCTAAGCTGATTAAGGAACGTTATAGTCCCGCAGATCCCAAATCGATGATGCTTCGATTCCATACCCAGACAGCCGGCAGTTCCCTGACAGCTCAACAGCCCTATAATAATGTAGTCAGAACAACTTTGCAGGCACTTGCAGCAGTTTTTGGTGGTACCCAGTCTTTGCATACCAATGCGTATGATGAAGCGCTTTCGCTGCCAACTGAGGAGAGTGCACTGCTTGCTCTTCGAACCCAGCAGATTATTGCATATGAATCCGGTGTTGCCGACACAATTGATCCTCTGGCGGGCTCATATCTGATTGAGAACTGGACAGATCGGATTGAGCAAAAAGCACAAGCAGTTATAGAGCATATTGAATCAATTGGCGGGATGGTAGCCGCAATTGAATCAGGTTATCCGCAAAGGGAAATTGAAAACTCTGCCTATAAATTTCAGCGCCAAATCGAAACTGGAGAGCGCATTCTGGTGGGAGTGAACAGGTTTGTCGAAGCAGCCGAGGATATTCCAGCGCCGGCCGGTGTGGACCCAAAAAGTGAGAAGAAGCAAATCAGCAGACTGAAGCAGTTTAAAGCTGCACGAGACAGCAATAAAATTAAAAAGGTATTGGCTGATTTAAAGAAAATTGCGTCCGGAAATGACAATTTGATGCCTACGATTATTAATTGTGTCAAAAGCGGCGCAACAGTTGGCGAGATATCAGATACGCTTCGCGAAGTGTTTGGTGAGTATTCCGGTGACAGGGTTTAGTACTACTGTAACGGCTCATGCAAAAGTAAACCTCAATCTGCTGGTAACCGGACGGCGCGCCGACGGATACCATCTGCTTGATATGCTAAATGTCTGTACCGTCTGGGGTGACAGGCTCGAACTTATGATAGATACGGGCAGTCTTATTGAGCTTGAATTTACAGGGCCTTACAGCGCCATTCCCGCATCGATCAGTTCAAAAGATAATTTAATCTCTAAAGCCATTGAACTTTTTTGTCGGGTTACCGGCAGATCGTTATCGGTAAATGTAAAAACAGAAAAAAATATTCCAGCCGGTGGCGGCCTTGGGGGAGGAAGTAGTAATGCTGCGGCAGTCCTGCGGTCCCTTTATGGATGGTATTTAAAGGTTAACCGTTTAGATAGTAAAGAAGCCGCGGCTTTACACCAAAGAATTTTAAAAGAGTCACTTGCCCTCGGTGCTGATGTGCCTTTTATTTATAATGGACGGGCTGCAAGGGTTACCGGTATTGGTGAAAATATTAGCGCGTTAAGTTATGTTGAGTGGGTTGAGGGAAGAGAGTGCCTGTTAATTTTACCTGAGTACCGGATAAATACTGCAGCAGCCTTCACGCTTTTACGGGAGAGGCCTGAGTTGGCTCTAACTGATGGGGGCCGTTTTGAAGCTGTTGCTGCAGATGACTTTCCGGCTGGCCAAAATGCTCTAGAACTGGTGGCCTGTTCGTTGAGGCCGGAGCTTAGAGTGCTGCTTGAAAAATTGCGGCAATTTGAGGAGCTGATTGTGCAGATTTCAGGCACAGGAAGCAGCATTTATATATTGCATAAGTCATTAAAAACACTACCCAAGCAGTTAAAACCAGAGCTGTATGCTGTTGCCGGCCGGCATTCGGCTGAAGTGATCGAGACCAGGCTTCTTGCTAACTGGTAGAATCTCTGTAAATTTTAAGCATTAACGGTTCGCAGAATAGTGGCCGGTAGCCAAGCGGTAAGGCACCGGGTTTTGATCCCGGCATTCGCAGGTTCGAATCCTGCCCGGCCAGCTTTGTTCAGCTTATCGTTGATTGTTTCATTAGATTATGTGACTAATTACGTTATCTGATAATGGCAGTTTAACACCGGAGAGTAATCTTGGAGCGTCAGCTTGTAGTTATATCAGGAAGGTCCAATCCCCGCCTTACTCAGCAGATCTGTGAAGTTTTAAACGTTGAAATTGGCAGGATGGAAGTTCTGCGTTTTAGTGACAACGAGCTTTCCGTGGAAATAGAGGATAATGTTCGCGGGCGGGATGTCTTTGTTGTCCAGAGCACCTCGAATCCTGGTAATGACCACTTAATGGAGCTTCTAATAGCAATTGATGCCTTAAAAAGAGCGTCAGCCTGGAGAATTACGGCTGTGTTGCCTTACTTTGGTTATGCCAGACAGGACAGGAAGCTGAAACCACGGGTGCCGGTGACAGCAAAACTTGTTGCTGATCTTCTTACTACTGCCGGGGCAAATCGGGTCTTGACCATGGATCTGCATGCCGGGCAGATAATGGGGTTCTTTAATATACCGGTCGATAACTTGAATGCCTATCCAATTACAATCCCATACATACGTGAGAAATATGGGGACCAGGATTTAACGATTGTTGCTCCCGATGTGGGAGGTGTTGAACGTGCGCGCCATTTTGCTACCAGGCTTGATAATGCATCAATAGCAATTATTGACAAACGGCGCTCAGGTCCTAACCAGGTGGCTGAGATGAATGTGGTTGGTCAGGTAAGTGGCAGAACCTGCATTATTGTAGATGATATGATTGACACTGGAGGCACTCTGGTGAAAGCAACTGAAAGTCTGCTAGAAAATGGTGCAGCTAAAGTTATTGCCTGTTGTGTGCACCCGGTTTTTTCAGGGAATATTGATGAAAGGCTTCAAAACTCAGCACTTGAGGAAGTAGTAGTGTGTGACACCATCGTAATACCACGTTCGTTCAGGTATGATAAATTGACAGTCCTTTCAGTTGCGCCTCTTTTTGCTGAGGCTATAAGAAGAATTCACTCCGAGGACTCGATAAGTTCGCTCTTTAAGTAATAAGCAGCAGTTGCGTATTTATCCGCGTTAATTAATTAAATAGATGTGCCGGTTATTTCCTCTAGAACGGAAAGTCCTGTTTAGAACAGGAGCAGGTCTGAGTTAAGGAGTTTGGAAATCAGGAACACCCGCACTTCAACCTTTACTTAGAGCTGGAGCTAAAGGTTAACCCAAGAATCTTATTTTTCTGGTTAAAACGGAGGTTGCCAGCTGGTATTGAGTCGATGCTCTTATTAACTGATATTATTAGATAAAAGGAGTTTATTCGGCCTGCCGCAGCTAAGTTTTGTTTATTTCAACCCATAATGGAATTTTATCCAGTTGCGGCTGTTTACCTGCTGCTAAAATTATGATTAATTACAGTACTCTGAGTAAAAACCGGGCGGTGAGAGGGCCGGCTTTGAACCTTTGTCGGCTGATGCCTGTAAGTTCGGCAAGTGAATAATGTTTTAACTTTTAGCTGAGGTATATACAAAGTGGGCACACATGTTTTAGAGATTGAGCTAAGAGAGGGTACTGGTAAAGGTGCTGCGAACAGGGTGCGGCACAGCGGTTTGCTGCCGGGGATTGTTTACAGTAGAAACATTGATTCTATTCCTATATCGGTGTCATATAAGGATTTTGTTCGTTGTGCTGAAACCAGTCGGCCTTCGCAGGTTTTTTCTGTCAAGAGTTCAGCACCGGAGTTAAACGGCAAATCTGTAATTGTTAAGGATGTCCAGCTTAACTACGTCAAGGGACGGCCCGTTCACGTTGATTTTCAACTGCTTTCTGATCAGGAAAAAGTTAGAATTGATGTTCCGCTGGAGATTCAGGGTGAAGCCTTTGGTGTTAAGAACGAAGGCGGGGTTATGACCGTCAGCACCCGTGAAGTTACTGTTCAGTGCTTTCCAAAGGATATTCCCGAGATCGTTACCATTGACGTTACTAATTTACGTCTGGGACAGCGCATTAAAACTGGAGATTTACAGTTACCCGAGGGGGTCGAATTGTACGGAAACCCGGAAGAGACAATTGTCAGTGTTCTGACAAGTAGAGCCTCTAAGACAGCCGAAGGTGAAGGTGCTGAGGAGGAAGCTGCAGCAGGTGAGGATCAGGAAGATAAAGCTGCTGGAGATGATAAAAAGTCAGAGGATAAGGCTGCAGGGGATTAACCGTCTGTGGTGTTTAATTGGTCGTGTCAGGTTTGCGACTTATAGTTGGGCTCGGTAATCCGGGTAAGAAATATGAAGGGACTCGGCATAATGCCGGGTTTATGCTACTGGATAGGCTGGTAGCTGCTTATATCCCTGGTGAGAGGTGGACTGAAAAATTCGGTTCTCTCTGCATACAGGCTGTTATTGAGGGGCAAAAGTGTATTTTGCTTAAACCTCAAACGTATATGAACTGTAGCGGAAGGGCAGTTTCAGAATGTGTAAGGTTTTATAAAATTCCGCTAGATGCTGTTACAGTGGCGCACGATGATATAGATTTGCCACTTGGCAGGCTCAGGATAAAAAAGGGAGGAGGCGACGGAGGCCATAACGGTTTAAAGTCGATAACCTCCGCTCTGGCAGATGATGGCTATATACGGCTGCGATTGGGCGTCGGACGCCCGCCGCAGGCAACCGAGGAAGCTACCAGGGATGATGTTATATCAAGTTGGGTGCTTAGCAGGTTTTCGAGGGATCAGCTTGAGGTGTTTAACGGCATGCTTGAACGTGCAGTAAAGGCTGCAGTTTATCTTGGCTGTGAGAGTGTTGAAGCGGTGCAAAATCGTTTTAACGCCAGTTAAAATTTTTAATTTAGTAATAATGCTGACAGTGACAGAGATGCTTAGAGCTGTCGGCCATTAAGAGAATTGGAGTATGGCAACTATGATTGCAATATTAATGTCTGTATGTGGAATTATCGGGCTAACATTTGCCTTTTTAACTTATAGAGAAGTCGTAGTTCAACCTGCTGGAAGTGAGAAAATGCAGGCTATTGCCGCCTCAATAAGAGAGGGGGCTACTACCTTTCTCAGGCGGGAGCTGTTTTATCTCAGTGCCTTTGTAACTATAGTTTTTCTGTTGGTGTGGGCAGGAATCGATTTTAATACTGCAATCTCTTATGTGCTTGGTTCTACCTGCTCATTCCTGGCGGGTTATTCAGGTATGACGGCCGCTACTGCCGCAAATGTTAGGACCTCGCAGGCTGCCTCTGAAAAGAACCAGGGAGGAGCTCTTATGGTTGCCTTTAATGGTGGCGCAGTTATGGGGCTCTGTGTCGCCAGCCTTGGTATTCTTGGTCTCGGTATTCTGTTCTGGTGGTTTAATGAACCTGATACTTCCCAGGCGTTGGTTGGCTTTGGAATGGGGGCATCTTCTGTTGCCCTGTTTGCGAGAGTTGGGGGCGGAATTTATACAAAAGCCGCTGATGTTGGTGCTGATCTGGTCGGTAAAGTAGAGGCTGGCATCCCTGAAGACGATCCGCGTAATCCGGGTGTAATAGCAGATAATGTCGGTGATAATGTTGGTGATGTAGCTGGTATGGGTGCTGATATTTTCGAGTCGTATGTTGGCTCAATGATTGCCTGCCTGGCCATTGGTGCCGGTATGAGCCTGGCCGACTCGAACCTTAGAACCTGGTACATGGCTGCACCTTTTGTGATGGGTATTGTCGGGCTGGTTTGTTCGGTTATTGCTATTAAGATGATGCAGTTTTTAAAGGACTCTGACCCGGCTGCAGCGCTTAGAAACTCAACACTTATTGCAGCTGCGTTATTTTTAGTTGTTATGTTTTTCGGTTCTTTTGCTATGTTTGGCTTTAAGGCCGGGTTTTTTAACTGGATAGCAATGGTTCTTGGGACTGCCAGTGGTGTTTCGATTGGCCTCCTGGCTGAATATTATACCGCAATGAAGCCTGTGTATGGAATCTCAGAAGCATCTAAAACAGGACCTGCAACTAATATTATTAGCGGTCTTGCAGTTGGTTTTATGAGTGTAGTAGGGCCGCTTTTTGTTATTGCCTTAACAGTTGGAATTGCCAACTGGTGTGGCGGGATTTATGCAATAGGGCTCGCAGCAGTAGCGATGCTTGCTACCGTGGGAATTACTATGAGCGTTGACGCCTATGGACCGATTGCTGATAATGCTGGTGGAATATCAGAAATGTCCGAGTTGGGCGAGGAGACCCGTGCCATAACAGACAAGCTTGACAGTATCGGTAACACCACGGCCGCTATCGGTAAAGGGTTTGCGATAGGCTCAGCAGCATTAACAGCCTTAGCTTTATTTAGTGCCTATGCTCAAAAACTTTCAGCTACTGGTAAAGGTGCGGTAGATCTTTCTATAGTAAATCCAAGCCTTGTTATTGGAGTATTGATAGGTGCGTCTCTTCCGTGTCTTATTACAGCTCTTACGATGACGTCGGTGGGCAAAGCTGCCGGTCGTATGGTTAGTGAAATCAGGCGTCAGTTTAAGGAGATTCCAGGGCTTCTGGAGGGTAAGGAGGGTGCCAAGCCTGATGTCAGCCGTTGTGTTGAAATATCAACTACCGCAGCGCTGGCTGAAATGAAATTACCGGGAATTATTGCAGTTGTTGCCCCGGTATTTGTGGGATTTGTATTTGGGCCAGATGCGCTTGGAGGTATGCTGCTCGGAGCTACGGTAGTAGGTGTTGTGCTGGCTCTGTTTATGGCAAATTCCGGAGGAGCCTGGGATAATGCTAAAAAGTATATTGAACAGGGGCTGATAGAGGGGGAGAAAAAGGGTACAGATGCTCATAAGGCAGCAGTGGTAGGTGATACCGTTGGCGATCCTTTTAAAGATACCTCAGGGCCGTCGCTTAATATTTTGATTAAGCTAATGTCTATTGTGGCCCTTTTGATTGCGCCGTTACTGGTTTAAAAGAATGTCTTTGGGGAGTTTGTATGATGAGACAGTATGAAACCATTCTGATTTTTAAGAATGAACTTAGTCAGGAGCAAATAAAAGCAGAGCTGGACAGGATAGAAGCTTTCCTTGCGAAACACGGTGCTGTTAATATTTCTGCTGAGAGTTGGGGTAAGCGTGAGCTTGCGCATGAAATCAATTCTCAGCGGCATGGCACTTATATCCGAGTAAGCTTTGAGACCGCCAATCATGATATCATTGCTGAACTGACAGCGATATTGCGAATTACGGAGAGTTTAATAACCTTTCAGTCACATCGTCTCGGTGCTAAAGTTCGTAAATATAAAGGGTATCGAAAGGCTCTTCATAGTGCAGAAGAGAATGAACTTTCAGTTCAGATGAATAACTAGGAGTGATTTTTTAAGGGAAGTGTGTCATGGAAGTAATTCTTAAAGAAGATTTGCCCGGCCTTGGTTTTGTCGGAGACAGAGTTAAGGTTAAGCGCGGTTATGCTCGTAATTTTTTATTCCCGCGAGGAATCGCTCTGGAGGCTTCATCCAAAAATGCGCGCATGCTGGAGCACAGGCTAAGAGAGATTAACGCTAAAAAAGCTCGCCTTAAAGCTGCGGCTGAAGAGCTGGCAGCTAAGCTTTCGCAGGCTGAGCTGAATTTTACCCTAAAAATTGGTGAAAAGGGGAAAAGCTTTGGCTCTATTTCCGCACGCGATATTCACCAGGGGCTTTTAGATCAGGGGTTTGAACTCGATCGTCATCAGATTAAGCTGCCCGAACCTATTAAAAGCGGGGGAGAGTTTGAGGCTACAGTGCATTTACATTCAGAGGTGCAGGTTCCGCTTACAATTAAGGTGGCTGTTGATGATATTACTTCCAAAAAAGCGGATTCGGGCCAAAAGGGTAAGAAAGCAAAAAATGAGAGAGGCGGGAGCTCAGCTGAGCAAACCGCAGCTGAGGGGGCGGTAGTTGAAGAGCAGTCAAACGAGGTGGAAAGTTAAAAATAAGCCTGCCCAAGTCAGGCAGGAGATGCTAGCATAGCTTAGCTCCATGTTGTAGATCGGCACGATTTGTCGTTAGAAGCATTACTCTGTTTGTGGCAGGTAGCGTGTGGCCGTTATTCCCGAAAGAGTTACCAATCTGCTGAAATCACTGTATCTGATTGTCATCTTTGTTGTTTCGTTTTGCCTGCCGCTTTATATGCTGAAATTATTTGTATTTAATTCGGTCACTGGAAGTAGTAATGAAATCAGCGATAGCAAGGAAAATTTTTTTGATGGTGCAGTAAATTTTACCAGGAACCAGCATCATCTTGTAATCAATGCCAGCAGTTATATTAATCCGGACGAGAAAAACGATTTTTTGATCGCCGGATGGTTTAATCTCAAAACCCTGCCTAGAGAAGGCGAACAGATTACTTTACTGTCAAAGGTTGATAAAGGCAAACTGGTAAAGCCCGGTTACGCCCTGAAGCTTATTGGTGAGAGGCAGGGGGTAAGAGCCTTGGTATACTGGAGAGATAACTTTGGCTCAGGGGGGTGGAAGCCTTTTGAAACAGTAGATTTGGTGCCGCACCATTGGTTTATGCTTGCATTAAGTTTTTATCAGGGACGTTATTTGGGACTACATTATAGAAGTATCAGTGATAAATCTTTTAAGTTATTAGGGGGGCATGAATTTGAAAGTGAGGTTTTCCCTGCAGCTGACAGTAATTTACTAATAGCTTCTTCGGGGTTTCGAGGAAAAATTGGACCATTCGGAGTTTTCAGGCCGCACAATCTTGAGCAGCGTTTATCAAAGTTATTGGATGAAATATTCAGTTCATCCCTGGGGGAGGAGAGAATAACAGCAGTCTTTAATTCGCAAGAGGTTAGTTTTTGGACTACCGACTGGAAAATTGATCAGGGTAGCTTTGGTCATGTGATTGAAATTCGATCCGGCAGGTAGTCAGCTTCAGTATTATTGGGGGTGCAAGGTAACAGTGCTGCTAGAGTTACTCTTATTTTTTCCTGTTTTTACAGCTTCTATATTGAGTGTCGGTCCACTGGTATCTGTCGTTATGACTTTTGTAGCCATATTGGCCGGGTTCTTCAAGTACACTGCCGCCGATAAGCCGGGGCGTTGGCCGGAGAGACTGTTAGGATTTATTGCTTTGCTGTATGGAGTAAGTGGGCTAAGTGCACTGCTGCCGTTCTGTATAATTTTTCTGTATTACCGATCGGTGCTCTTCAGATTAAAATATTTAAAGGCTTCTATGCCGTATGTTGGATTACTGCTAATATGGT
>RFHI01000228.1 GCA_003696425.1 Candidatus Dadabacteria bacterium
AGGTTTTATATATTGGAAAAATTATGCGGGAGTAGCTCAGTTGGCTAGAGCATCAGCCTTCCAAGCTGAGGGTCGCGAGTTCGAATCTCGTCTCCCGCTCCAGATCTTAGAGGTGGGTTGTGCAGGTAACGTAATGATATTTACCTGTATTTATAGGATGATATTTACCTGTATTTATAGGCAGTTCACTTCGAAAGAGATTAGGTGGGGTGCCCGAGTGGCTAAAGGGGGCGGACTGTAAATCCGCTGGCGCAAGCCTACACTGGTTCGAATCCAGTCCCCACCAGTTCTTTTGTTTTGATTTATCATATTTTAGCGCCGGGGATTTGCTCTTCCTCTTCAATTTTGCTAGTGTTCCTGTTTACTTCTGCCCGGCTGCGTACAGTCATACGGGTGGTATGTAGTTAAAACTCATAGGGGACTGTGGAATCAACGCGAGTGTTGCAGAGAATAAAAGTGTAAGTACACATTTACGGCCACGTTGACGTAAACGTAATAAACCTGTGAGTCAGGGAATAAATTTAATAATTAATTTATTGTGTAATATGTTGTTAATTTTTCCGAGGACTATTATCTCTGTAAAATTATGTTGGGGATGTGCCTAAGTTATGGCAGAAAGCAAGAAAAATATTATAAGGCAGGTTAGCGAGTTCTTCTCTGAGAGCGTTGATGAGCTGAAAAAAGTCAGCACTCCGACCCGTCAGGAAACTATTCAGGCTACCATGGTTACTCTATTGATAATGGTAGTCGTTTCGCTGAGTCTGCTTATTATGGACTGGATTTTTAGTAACATTACCAGCTGGCTTTTTGATGTAGGAATTTAAACATGAACTCGGATGGAAGAGAGTCGGCAGAATTAAGCTCTGAAAACACTGAACAGGGTGCACAGGATGGAGTTTCTGCTAACGACAGCACGACTGTCTCACAGCAGGTGGAGATACCGGAGAGTCAGGCTGCCTCGGGCAGCTTATCGGAGGAAGCAGAGCCCGGTATAGATAATATTTTTAAAGGTGCCGACGAGCAGGGGATAGATGGTCAACAGCCAGCGCCTGAAGATTCTCGGGATGAGGAAGCTGCTGTAGAGCAGGAAGAGTCAGATGAATTGGTTTCTGCCGTTCAAGATAGTGGTGGTGATCAACGTAGTGATGAAGGTCATGCACAGGAAGTAGAGCCTGTCAGTGAAGAAGCGGCCCGTCCCAAGCCAGACAATATGCACTGGTATGTAGTTCATGCTTATTCCGGTTTTGAGCTAAAGGCCAAGCAGGCGCTTGAAGAGCGAATTAGAAATTTTGGTATGGAAGAATATTTTGGCGAGGTGCATGTTCCACAGGAGACAGTTGTTGAGCTGGTACGGGGACAGAAAAAAACCTCAAGCAGAAAGTTCTTCCCCGGTTATATGCTGGTAGAAATGGTTTTAAATGAAGATACCTGGCATTTGGTTAAGGAAACTCCTAAAATTACTGGCTTTGTTGGAGATGCTTCCTCACCTGTACCGTTGAGCGAGGAGGAGGTGCAACGGATTATGGAGCAGGTTGAAGAGGGAGCTGCATCGCCGCGTGCCCGCATGAAGTTTGAGGAGGGCGATACGGTTAAAGTAATTGATGGGCCTTTTAGTGATTTTAGCGGGACGATTGAGGAAGTTAAACCAGAAAAAGGAAAGGTCAAGGTATTGATTAGTATTTTCGGGCGTGCTACACCCGTCGAGCTTGATTTTATTCAGATTGAAAAAGCATAGTTATTTTTTGGTCGGATTTATAGAGTGACCCATGGCTAAAGAAGTTGTTACACAGATCAAACTACAAATACCAGCCGGGCAGGCCAGTCCTGCACCGCCGATTGGCCCTGCGCTGGGCCAGCACGGGCTTAATATAATGGATTTTTGTAAGCAGTTTAATGCGAAGACACAGAAGCAGGCTGGTGAGATTACACCGGTAGTCATTTCTGTTTACAAAGATCGCTCATTTGATTTTGTATTAAAAACACCACCTGTTTCGTACCTTATTAAACAAGCTGCAAAGCTTAAAAAAGGTTCAGGAGTTCCAAACCGAGACAAGGTGGGAGCACTTACACGTGAACAGGTGCTGGAGATTGCCAGAAAGAAAATGGTCGATTTGAACTGCTATGACGAAGAGGCTGCCATGAAGATTATCATGGGGACGGCCCGTAGCATGGGAGTTGATATTAAAGACTGATTTTTTGGGCGGTTTCCGGCAGATAACACCGTTGGAGTGTGACTTATGGCTAAAAAAGGTAAACGCTACAGGGCAGCATTAGCCCGTGTGGAAAAGGGCAAGTATTATTCGCTTGAAGATGCCTGTAAGCTGGCATCCGAGATTTCAAACTGCAAGTTTGACGAGACTGTTGATGTGGCTGTTCGGCTTGGGGTAGATCCGCGTAAAGCCGATCAGAACGTTCGCGGCAGCACAGCACTTCCGCATGGTCTCGGCAAGAAAGTGCGGGTGGCGGTATTTGCTAAAGGGGAAAAGGTGAATGAAGCTCAGGAGGCAGGGGCTGATATAGTTGGGGGAGAGGATTTGGTTGAGAAGGTTAAGGAAGGTTTTCTTGATTTTGACAGCGTAATTGCAACACCTGACATGATGGGTCAGGTTGGTAAAATCGGAAAAATTCTTGGTCCGCGTGGATTGATGCCATCCCCCAAAGTTGGCACGGTTACTTTTGATGTGGCTGAAACCGTAAAGGCTATTAAAGCTGGTCGCGCAGATTTCAGGGTCGATAAGGCAGGAAATGTTCATGCTCCTATCGGTAAAGCTTCGTTTGGAGGGGAAAAGCTGAGTGAAAACTGTATGGCTTTGATACAGGCATTAAACAAAGCAAAACCGTCTACAAGTAAGGGAGTTTACTTAAAGTCTGCAGCCATATCAACAACTATGGGGCCAGGAATTAAGGTGGATGTAACTCCGCTTAGGAACGTATAAGAGATAGGGAGCGGCTAAGCGATGGAAAGGGCACAGAAAGATCAGATTATTAAGGAAATGTCTGACGGTGTTAAAACTGCACAGATAGTTTTTTGTGCTGATTACCGTGGTCTTACAGTGGCAGAGATGACCGAGCTCAGACGGGGTCTGCGCGAAAGCGGGGCCAGGGGGCAGGTAATTAAGAATACACTAGCTAAAAGAGCGATAAAGGCCGCAGTTGGGGATGTGGAGGAAGAAGAGCTGGAAAAGCTTTTAGCTGTTTTTGAGGGCCCTTCTTTTGTGGTTCTTTCTGAAGATAATGCGGTAAGTCCAGCCAAGGTGTTAGCTAATTTTGCCAAGGACCATAAGGCGCTTCAGATAAAGGGAGCATGGTATGAGAATGCCTTTGTAGACCCGGCTGGTGTGGAAGCGATTTCGAAAATGCCAAGTAAAGAAGAGCTGCAGGCCCGACTGTTACAGGTGCTGCAGGGGCCAGCAACGCAGGTGGTTCAGCTGCTCAAAGCTCCAGCTCGTCAGTTGGTCATGCTTCTTGAGGCATATCGGAAAAAACTAGAGGAAGAGGGTAAATAAAATTTTACGGTTTAATTTTTAAAGGAGTGAGAAATGTCTGATGTAACTATTGAACAGGTGAAGGAGTTCATAAAGAACATGTCTCTCATGGACGCAGCAACTCTGGTCAAAGATCTTGAGGAAGAGCTGGGTGTCTCAGCCGCTGCCCCGGTTGCTATGGTAGCTGGTGCTGCTGGTGCTGCTGCAGGTGGTGCTGAGGCTGAAGAGCAGACTGAGTTTGCTTTGCACCTTGATGAGGCCGGCTCTGAGCGAGTCAAGGTGATTAAGATCGTTCGGGAGATTACTGGTTTGGGGCTTAAAGAGGCCAAAGAACTGGTTGATTCAGCGCCCAAAGCAGTGAAAGAAGGGTTGTCTAAGGAAGAAGCTGAGGAGTTTAAGAAGAAACTCGAAGAGGTAGGTGCCAAGGCAAGCCTTAAGTAGCTGAATATATTGGGCGGGCGTCTTTGTTGAAGCTATTTGCTCGATAATGGTGCTGTAGCCTGCGTGTTTTTGACCCTGTTTGAATAGTGGGGTAAAAACAGGTGGGTGGATTTTGGTTGTGCGGTGCTATGGGCCAGAGACTGTATGGTTTTTGATATGAAAGTCGGCTGTTGTAGGTTTGCGAACATAATATTAAAGATTAGTATTAGCGTAGGTGTAGTTTATTAGAGGTTGAGAGTTCGGCTGCAGGCTTTTATGAGCTTAAGTGGTGATCGGCATCAGTCTTAATGGTTCAACTGGCGCGGTGTTTTTGCAAGAATCTCCCCGCTGGGAGTTGGTAAGATAATTGTGAAGATGTTAGCATTCTTACCGGCTAATATTATTTGTCGTGATATTTGTATCAGGCGGTATTACCTGTGGGGATATTATAAGGGAACGGAAGCGACAAATTTTTTACAAAGAGCAAATAGCCTATTTTATGTGCTCATTAGCAAGGGTGAAGCTAGTTCATCCCCGTGAACGGGGCCGGGTACTGGCCTGTGGACGGGATGGTGCCGTATGCTTGTTAGCTGATGAGCTGATTTTTAATTTTAAATAATCGCTTTTTCAAGTTTAACTTTTTATTTTTTTTATAACAACAAAAATTATGCCATCCAGAGTAAAAACTAATCTGAGATTCAGAAGGTCATATTCAAAAATTCCTGAAATTGCTGAGGTTCCAAATTTAATAGCAATTCAGAAAAAATCTTATGAGCGTTTTTTGCAGGCCAATGTAGATCCTGAAAAGAGAGAAAATATCGGCTTGCAGAAAGTCTTTAATTCGGTCTTTCCGATTAGTGATTACAACGGCACTGCCACTCTTGAGTTTGTATCCTATACATTGGGGACTCCCAAATATGACGTTGATGAATGCCGAGATCGCGGCATGACCTGGGCAGCGCCACTGCGTGTAACAATTAGGTTAGTACTCTGGGATGTTGATCCGGAGAGCGGTCAGAAGACCCTTAGTGCGTTAAAGGAAGATGTAGTTTATTTTGGTGAAATTCCCTTAATGACGGATAAGGGTACTTTTATGATTAACGGTACGGAGCGGGTTATTGTTAGCCAGCTGCACCGTTCTCCCGGCGTGTTCTTTGCCCATGATGGGGGTAAGAGTCATATATCAGGCAAGCTGCTTTATTCCGCCAGAGTGATACCTTATCGCGGTTCATGGATTGATTTTGAGTTTGACGTAAAAGACATTTTACATGTTCGTATAGATCGCAGGCGCAAGCTTAATGCAACGGTTCTGCTCCGGGCGCTGGGAATGTCCGAGGAGGAGATTCTCAAGTACTATTACAAAATGGATACAATCACCTTCGGTAAACGTGGTGTTGTAACTAAGAAGTTTATACCCGATCAGCTCGAAGGCCAGAAGGCATACAAGGAGATTAAAAAAGGATCAAAAACACTGGTAAAGGCTCGTGGTAAGTTTAATCGAGCAGTTATTCGGCGAATGGTTGAGGCCGGTATTGAATCAATTGAGATTGATCCTGAAAGTGTTCCGGGTATGGTTGCCGCGGAGACAATAGTTATAGCCGACGAAGATATTGTTCATCCTGAGACTGATGATGTGCTTGTTGAGGAAGGGGAGATTCTGATTGGCTGGGATCTGATTAAAGAGCGTCTTACGCCTCTAATAGAGGAGGTAGACGAGCAAGAGGCCATGGAGATCTGCTCTGATCTTAGAGTCTTAATTAACGCTGGTGAAGAGCTGACGCCTGATAAAGTCAATACTAAAGGGGAGGTGGTTGAGCATGGGACCATTTCTCTGCTCAAAGAGCACAAGGTTCAAACTATTAATGTGCTCTATCTTGATGATCATCATATTGGCGATGCTCTCTGGAAAACCCTTGTTACCGACAAAATGTCACCGGAACGTGATGATATTTATTCTCGGCTTGCCGGTGTGCCTACCACTGAGAGTCTGATTGAAATTTACCGTAGATTGCGTCCGGGTGATCCGCCGCGACCGGAGACAGCCAGTGCAACTTTTCAGAACTTATTTTTTAATCCCGATCGGTATGATTTATCAGACATAGGGCGCTATAAGCTGAACCATAAACTCTATATATCGCAGGGTAAGGAGGCGCCGCCTTTAGATCAGGGCATTCTATCTCCGGAAGATATTAAGGAGACTGTTAATTATCTGCTAAATTTACGTAATTCTACCGATCCGCTCCGATACACTGTCGATGATATTGATCACCTAGGTAATCGTCGTGTACGTGCAGTTGGAGAGCTGATTGAAAATCAATATCGCATTGGCCTGGTGCGGATGGAGAGGGCTGTTAAGGAGCGTATGGGCATGCAGGATGTTGATACGCTTGTACCCCAAGATTTGATTAATTATAAGCCGGTTGCTGCGGTTGTGAAGGAGTTTTTTGGCTCTTCACAGCTCTCTCAGTTTATGGATCAAACTAATCCGCTTTCGGAGATTACTCATAAACGCAGGCTCTCAGCACTGGGGCCTGGTGGTCTTACACGTGATCGGGCAGGGTTTGAGGTCCGCGACGTTAACCCGACTCATTACGGGCGTATTTGTCCGATTGAAACGCCTGAAGGCCCTAATATTGGTCTGATATCTTCACTGGCTGTTTATGCTCGAGTAAACGAGTTCGGATTTCTTGAGAGCCCCTACCGTGTGGTGGACAATAACCACAGAGTTACTAACGATGTTGTTTATTTGTCTGCGCTGGAAGAGGAACGAGAGACAATTGCTCAGGCCAGTGCTCCTGTGGATGCCAACGGAAAATTTCTCGAAAGTCAGGTTTCTTGCCGCAGAAACGGAGAGTATGTGCTGGTCAATTCTGATGAAGTGACCAAAATGGACGTCAGTCCGCGCCAGATAGTGAGTGTAGCGGCGGCGCTTATTCCTTTTCTTGAAAATGATGACGCTAACCGTGCTCTGATGGGTTCTAATATGCAGCGTCAGGCAGTGCCGTGTCTTAAGGCTCAGGCCCCTCTGGTTGGAACTGGTATCGAAAATATTGTGGCACGTGACTCTGGCGCTGCTGTTGTAGCTAAACGCGCTGGAGAAGTAGTATCAGTCGATGCTGAACGCATTGTTATTAAAGCCAACAAAACCAGCGACGACCCGCTTGATACGGGAGTGGATATTTATAATCTGGTTAAGTTCAGACGCTCAAACCAGAATACCTGTATAAACCAACATCCGATCGTACGCCCCGGAGAAAAGGTAGCTAAAGGAGAGGTAATCGCGGATGGTCCGAGTACCGAGATGGCTGAGCTGGCGCTGGGGCAGAACGTAGTTGTGGCATTTATGCCATGGGGAGGATATAATTTTGAAGACTCAATTCTTATCAGTGAGAATCTGGTAAAGGATGATGTATTTACATCAATACACATTGAGGAATTTGAGTGCGTAGCACGTGATACTAAGCTCGGCAAGGAAGAAATAACCAGGGATATCCCCAACGTTGGTGAAGAGGCGCTTAAGAACCTGGATGAGTCGGGTATTATAAGGATTGGAGCTGAAGTTGCGCCGGGTGACATTTTAGTCGGTAAGATTACTCCTAAGAGCGAGACTCAGCTCAGTCCTGAGGAGAAGCTGTTAAGAGCTATTTTCGGCGAGAAAGCTGGAGAAGTGCGGGATACGAGTCTTAAGTTGCCTCCTGGTGTCGAGGGCACAGTCATCGCAACCCAGGTCTTTTCCCGTAAGGGTACTGAGAAAGATGAGCGAACACTTGAGATTGAAAAACGTGAGATCGCGCGCGTTGAGCAGGATCAGCGTGATGAGATCCGCATTATTCGCGATACTGCGCTTCTTGAAATCAAACGTCTTTTAAGCGGGAAAGTTACCTCGGCTCGCCTGGTTGATGATAAGCGCCATCAGCTTATCGCCAAGGGTGAAACAATTACAGATCAAATATTGGAAGAGATTCCGTTCGAATACTTACGGGATATTCAGATTGGAGATGAAAAAATTCAGGAAGCTGTAAACCAGGTGGTTGTGCGCACCGGACAGCTCATCAATAACAAACGCGCGGTTCTCAGTGAAAAAATTAAGAAGATTAAGGAGGGAGATGAGCTTGCGCCCGGCGTTATAAAGATGGTTAAGGTTTTTATTGCCATCAAACGAAAGATTCAGGTGGGTGACAAACTCGCCGGCCGTCACGGTAATAAAGGCGTACTTTCAAGAGTGGTGCCTCAAGAAGACATGCCTTATCTGGAAGATGGTACTCCGGTTGATGTTGTTTTAAATCCGCTTGGTGTGCCCTCGCGTATGAATGTTGGTCAGATTCTGGAGACACACCTGGGTTGGGCAGCCTACAACATTGGAAAACAGGTTCGTAACATGCTTGACAAGGTAGTGGATCCTGAAACGGGGTCTTTGAGGCCGGAAGCCCTGGCTGAACAACGTAAGGAAGTGCTTGGCAGGATTAGGCAATTGTTATTGAAGGCTTTTAGCTCAGAAGAACATATTAAGTTTATTGAAAAGCTTAATGACCAGGAGCTAATTGAGTTTGCCAGAAAAGAGATGCAGGGGACTCATGTGGCCACGCCTGTTTTTGATGCTGCCTCAGAAGAGGAGATCCGGCATCTTCTTGCCGTGGCCGGGGTGGACGAGAGCGGCCAGAGCGTGCTCTATGATGGCAGAACTGGCGAACCTTTCTCTGAAAAGGTAACTGTTGGCGTTATGTATATGCTTAAGCTTGATCACCTTGTTGATGACAAGATACATGCGCGATCGATTGGCCCATACTCATTGGTTACGCAACAGCCACTTGGCGGTAAAGCCCAGTTTGGCGGCCAGAGACTGGGCGAAATGGAAGTTTGGGCGTTAGAGGCTTATGGAGCTGCTTATACCTTGCAGGAGTTTTTAACGGTTAAATCTGATGATGTGGCCGGAAGAACAAGAATGTACGAGTCGATCGTTAAGGGTGAGCACGTACTGGAACCGGGTCTTCCTGAATCATTTAACGTAATGATGAAGGAATTGCAGTCCCTCGGCTTAGATGTTGAGCTGGTGGAGGAAGCTGCAGAAGATGACGAGGAAGACTTTGAAGAGCCGGTAGCTTCTGATGTGGCAACTGGTGCCTGAGAATGACTGAATGGGATTACAGATTTTGTTTTTTTTAAGAATCTTGCAAAATAAATTTTTCTTTATCGCTAGAGGAGTATAATGGACGATTTATTTAGTCTGTTTGAAAAACCCAAAAATCCTGTCAAGTTTAATGCTTTAAAGATATCGCTGGCTAGTCCGGAAAAGATTAGGAGCTGGTCGCACGGTGAGGTCACAAAGCCGGAAACTATTAATTATCGCACTTTAAAGCCTGAGCGTGATGGTCTTTTCTGTGCGAAGATCTTCGGGCCGGTCAAAGACTACGAATGTATCTGCGGAAAGTATAAGCGTCTTCGTCATCGTGGTGTAGTTTGTGAAAAGTGTGGAGTCGAAGTTATTCAATCCAAGGTGCGTCGTGAAAGGCTCGGCCATATTGAACTGGCCTGCCCGGTTGCACATATCTGGTTCCTTAAGAGCCTGCCCAGCAGAATAGGTGGCGCTCTGGACATTACCTTACGGGATCTGGAAAAGGTTCTCTATTTTGAAAGCTATATCGTTACAGATCCTGGTAGTACAGATTTGCAGTATGGTGATCTGCTCTCCGAGAAAGAGTACCGGGCATACCGGATGGAGTACGGCTCGGATTTTGATGCTGGCATGGGGGCAGACACTATCTTGAAAATGCTTAAAAAACTCGATGTTGAGAAGCTTTGTGTTGAGATTCGCGAAGAGCTTAAAAACGTAACATCAGAGGCAAAACGAAAAAAGCTGGCAAAACGGCTCAAGGTACTTACTTCCTTTAAGAACTCGGATAACAAGCCTGAGTGGATGATTCTTACTGTTATTCCGGTTATCCCTCCTGATTTAAGACCGCTGGTACCGCTTGATGGTGGCAGGTTTGCTACCAGTGACCTGAACGATCTTTACCGCAGAGTTATAAATCGTAATAACCGGCTTAAGCGCCTAATGGAACTTAACGCGCCGGATATAATTATTCGCAACGAAAAACGTATGTTACAGGAGTCTGTAGATGCTTTGTTTGATAACGGTCGCCGTGGCAGAGTTATTACAGGTCCGAATAAGCGTCCGCTTAAGTCATTAAGCGACATGCTGAAAGGTAAGGGCGGTAGGTTTAGGCAGAACCTTCTGGGCAAGCGTGTAGACTACTCCGGGCGGTCAGTTATCGTTATAGGTCCTGATTTGAGATTGCATCAGTGCGGTCTCCCTAAAAAGATGGCGCTGGAGCTTTTTAAGCCCTTTATTTATAACAAACTTGAAGAGCGCGGCTATGTTACAACCATTAAAAGCGCCAAGAAGATGGTTGAGAAAGAGAAGCCGGTTGTTTGGGATATTCTTGATGAAGTTATTAAAGAGCATCCGGTTTTACTGAATCGAGCCCCTACACTTCACAGGCTGGGAATTCAGGCATTCGAGCCGCTGCTAATTGAGGGCAAGGCTATTCAGCTTCACCCGCTCGTGTGCACAGCCTTTAATGCTGACTTTGATGGCGATCAGATGGCAGTGCATGTGCCACTATCGATTGAAGCGCAGGTTGAGTCTCGTGTGCTCATGATGTCCACCAATAATATTCTTAGCCCTGCCCACGGAAAACCGATTATCGTACCATCGCAGGATATCGTACTGGGCCTTTATTATATGACGCGCTCAAGGCCGTTTGCTCCTGGTGAAGGTAGAGTGTTTGCTGACCCTGATGAGGTCTGGATTGCCTGGACGTCTGGAGATGTACATCTTCAGGCCGCCATAAAATGTCGGGTAGATGGTCAATTATACGAAACGACAGTTGGGCGGGTGCTTCTTTATCACCTTGCGCCAAAGGTATTGCCGTTCTCAAATTTTAATAAGGTGATGAAGAAAAAGGAGATTTCTGCCTTAATAGATGATGCTTTCAGAACGGCTGGTAACAAGGCTACAGTGATCTTAAGTGATCGACTTAAAGATATTGGTTATCAGTTTGCAACTCTGGCGGGCATTTCTATATCTATTAACGACTGTGCGATTCCTGAGTCAAAAGTAAAGCTGCTGGAAGAGGCAGACAAGAAAGTAGCTGAGATCGACAATCAGTATCAGGAAGGGCTAATTACCTCTGGTGAGCGTTATAACAAGGTGATAGACATCTGGTCCGATGTTGGTGACAGGATTGCTGATGATTTGATTCAAAATATCTCATCCACAACCTTTACCAGCCCGGACGGTAGTGAGACCAGGGTGGGCCCATCTTTTAACTCGATTTATATTATGGCTGACTCCGGCGCTCGTGGTTCAAGTCAGCAGATTAGACAGCTAGCCGGAATGCGTGGTTTGATGGCTAAGCCGGATGGTTCAATTATTGAACAGCCTATCAAGGCCAACCTTAGAGAAGGCTTAACTGTTCTTCAGTACTTCGTTTCTACTCACGGAGCCCGTAAGGGTTTGGCTGATACTGCATTAAAGACAGCAAACTCCGGATACCTGACTCGCAGACTAGTCGATGTTTCTCAGGATAGCATAGTTACCGAGGAAGACTGCGGTACTACGGAGGGGATTGAGATCACTTCTCTGGTGGAGGGCGGTGAAGAGATTGAATCACTTTACAATAGAATTCTTGGGCGTGTTGCTGCTGAAGATGTTTTCGACCCGATTACCAATGAAGTGTTGGTAAACCGCAATGAAGAGATCGACGAAGAAAAAGCTGAAGCGATCATGAATGCTGGACTAGATTCGGTTATGATCCGTTCAGTTTTGACATGTGAATCCAAACGAGGAGTGTGCATTAGATGCTATGGCCGTGATTTGGCGCGCGGACACCTTGTTAACCTTGGTGAAGCAATAGGTGTTATTGCTGCTCAGTCGATTGGGGAGCCGGGCACGCAGTTAACTATGAGAACTTTCCATGTCGGTGGAGCTGCTTCTGGGCGTGCCGAGCAGACATCGTTAGAGGCCCGCTTTTCCGGGCAGGTTAAGCTGGAGAACTGTCGAGTTGCCAAGAGACGTGATGGTACTTGGGTAGTGATGAATCGCAAGGCTGAGCTTGTGATTGTCGATCCTGCGGACGGGCGTGAACGTGAGCGACATCCGCTGGTGTATGGTGCCAGACTGAAAGTTGAGGATGGCAGCAGTGTAAATGCAGGTGATTTGCTTAGTGAGTGGGATCCATTTACTATCCCAATCCTTTCAGATGTAGCCGGTCGAGTTGAATGGCAGGATATTAACGAACAGACAATGGAGGAGCGCACGGATGAGCGCACCGGCTTTGCTGAGCGTGAAATAGTTGCTGCCAAAGACAAGAGCAGTGATCTAAGGCCGAGAGTGGTAATTTATGGAGAAGATGGCGAAACGCGTGTCTATAACTTGCCTGTTGGTGTTAGGCTGGTAGCAGAACATAATGCAGATATTGATGCCGGTGATGTTATCGCCAAGCGGGAACGTGCAACTACCAAAACAAAGGATATTACCGGTGGTTTGCCGCGCGTTGTGGAGCTCTTTGAAGCACGTAAGCCCAAAGATCCCTGTGTGATTGCTGATGTTGATGGTGTCGTTGACTTCGGTGAAGATTCCCGCGGCAAACGCCGAATTATTGTTACGCCTGAGTATGGTGAGCCACGTGAGTATCTGGTGGCTAAAACCAAGCACGTCGCTGTGCAGAAGGGAGACCGTGTCAGGGCGGGTGAGCAGCTGACAGATGGTGCAATTAATCCACATGACATTCTTCGCGTTGAAGGAGTTAAAGCGCTGGCTGCTTATCTCGTAAATGAGATTCAGGAAATTTACCGTCTGCAGGGTGTCCGCATTGATGATAAACACATTGAAGTTATTGTGCGCCAGATGCTTCGCCGCGTTAAGATCACGGATTTTGGTGACAGTGATTTTCTGCTTGGTGAGCATGTTGAACGCTATAAAGTGCTGGAAGAGAACCAGCGGTTAATTGCAGAAGGCAAAAAACCGGCTGTTTATGAGCCTCTGCTTTTAGGTATTACTAAGGCAGCGCTTTCTACAGATTCGTTTGTGTCAGCAGCGAGCTTCCAGGAGACCACTAAAGTACTAACCGAGGCAGCTGTATCAGGACGAGTTGATCATTTAAATGGGCTAAAAGAGAACGTTATCATGGGTCGCCTGATTCCGGCTGGTTCGGGTGTGCCGGTTTACGCCAGTAAGCCGATAAAAGTTGAAGGGCTTGAAGAAGAGCCTGAAGAGAAACAAGAGTTTAAGATTGGACAGACTTCGCTTGAATCGCTGGCAGGGTTGCTGTAACCCCGGTGGTTATCTGAGTTAATGAAGTATTAGTGCTGGTTGATAGGGGGTAGTACGTTGTGCCCTGCCGTAATCGTAGTGATTGATGTTCTGCTAAGGTATATTTTAGGCCGCTATCATCACAGCCTAATGTAAACTTTTAACCTTTCAAAAGATTGGCCATATACCCAATCTAAATTACAGAAAAATAAAGAGCATTTCACGTTTACGTCAGGTTTGATCGCTTAACCCGAATTTTTCATGAGAATCCGTAACGAGAGGCGCAA
>RFHI01000229.1 GCA_003696425.1 Candidatus Dadabacteria bacterium
ATGCCCTTAGAGGCGGTACATCAGTGTCACTTTCTGATGGACTGCGTATCGGTGCGCGTACTTTCGCAACGGCGGTACAGAATTTAAACAGCGTAGTATCGTTTGTTAATCTTTCGCGCTCTACCCTGGAGGATCTCGGCGGACTGGTGGATAAGATGCTCTCTCTTGCTGATGAAGCTTCAAAGGCGCGTACCAGTACACAAAAGAGGAAGGCACTGGATCGTGAGTTTCAAAAGCTTGGAAATGATTTTGTCGACCTGGTTGAGAATTCAAAACTCGGGGAGAGAGAGTATCTAACTGTTGATGGTCTTAGTGAGCTTTTCACGTTGGCCGGGCTTGATCCCGAACAGTCGCGTTCAATTGCCGAAATCTTTAGCCAGTTTGTTACGCCTAAGAAGGATGACACCTTAGCCAGTGATGATATTAAGGGCAAAAGACCTGTACCCGTTCCGGCGAATGCCTTTAGCGGCCCCACAGCTGACAATCAGTACTTTCTTAAGAAGGTTACGGATAATAATATCAGTGATGGTGCTATCGCTACTGATAATAACGTTTTCAGTGACGTTGATAATATATTAAACCAGAATCCTACACTCGAGAGTTTGTTTGTCCGTGATCAAAACGGCAGCATTGTAAGTATTGCTGCTGACGTTATCAGCTCAAATGTAAAGCTTGAATCAGTAAACCACAGCAGCGGTTATTCCGTGATAAGTTCCTCAGAAGACTTTTTAGGTTATAACGCTGCATTGGTTCCGCAGCTCTATCTGGTTAACGACGCTGGAGAGATTATTCATCAATTCACAAGCAATGCAACCGCCGGCGCAACTTTTTCAGACGTGCAGCTTACAAACGACAGTAAAACCGCCGGATATATAGTCACAACTGCCGCAGGCTCAAGCGCCGAGACCTCGGTTGTAAGTGCTAATTTTGGAGATGCGCCTGCAGCAGGTACGGTGTTTCAGAGTGTAGCAGCCGGTGTAGAGAGTCTTTCAAACTTTCGCATGAACGATGATGGCAGCTTTGTGGCATTTATATATAACGATGGCGTTAACAACAATCTCCGTTTCAGATCCAGCGCAAACACGCCTGATACGTTTATAGAAGGGGTCACTGATGCTACAGATTTTGATTTTATCGATTACGATCAGCTGGCACTGGTAAGACCGAGCCTGCCATCCGGCAGTAAAGTAGAAACCTACCGCTATAACGATGGTGCCTATGGAGATGTGCTGGTTACAGGAGTAAACTCTCTCAGCGCTTTTTCAGCAATCGAGGGTACCGGTAACGGAAGTTACGGTGACTTTTTAAAGGAGACCAATTCGGCCCCGGTTGAGGCATTTATATCTGCCGGCGGCCTTTCAGTTTATGATGATGGAGCTAACACGATAACTTTTCAGGCAGCTGATGGTACTACTAATACACTTACCAGCGCATCGTTTACAGTTAAACTTTTAGCGGTTGATGATGTTAACGGTTATTCGCTTGTAATGTCCGATGATGACTTTCTCGGGTTAAATGCTGGCAACAACATGCAGATTTTTCTGACTGACAGCACCGGTACGGTTCTTCACCAGTTTACCAACAATACTGGAGCTACGTTTGGAAGTGTTGTATCAGCCGATGTGTCAGAGGACGGTAAGGAGATTGTTGCAACATTAAGGAAGGGAGCATCTGATTCGGTCGTAAAAATTACTACTAATATCTTTGGTGGGGCAAATATTCAGACAGCGCTAAGGACTGGAAGTAATGACCAGTTTTCCAGTGTTTCAATATCAAATGACGGGAATTACGCAGCTTTTGTGGATAGCTCAAGTAGTGCGGGATATTTTTATAACGCTTCAAACACAGTAGATACGTTTTTAAATGGTAGAAGCGATGTCAAATATCTGGGCTTTACTGCTTCCGGAGAGCTTGCAGTGGCCAGAACAGCAGCCGATGGGACTTACACGGTAGAAGATTACAGCTATAACGATGGTGCCTTTAATAACACTCTTCTTAACGGGATAAATGACATAAATCTCTTTGCCGCAACTGAGGATGTCGCCGGTTTTGTAATAGATAATAATCAAAGTAATGATTATCCCGGTATCGGTCAGTTCGCCTACTTTGATGCAACTGCTTCTGGTGGCACACTCTCTATTTATCAGCGCGATGGCGATTTAGTAGATAGTACCAGCAATTTTTCTGCAGGCGACAGTATTACCCGTCTTTCACTTGCCCGCGATGGCAAAAACAGAGTTGATGTTGGCGCTTATGGAGCAATCCCGAGTGTAGATGGTGATACTGACACGGAACTTTATCGTATGCAGCCCCAGGTAAGAGGCTACTTTACCTATCTTGAGGATTCAGGTGGAACTTTTGATACGTTTTATCTCGTTAACGCCAGCGATTCCAGTACTGTTACCACTCAATTTCATAATACTGATGTTATCAGCAAAGTAAGTCTTGCTCACAATAATATAAACGGTGTTGATGTTGGCATTTTAGGCCAGCTCGGATATACCCGTAACGATACTGATACAGAGCTGTATCGTTTCGAAGAAAATGCCCGCTACAGTAGCGGCCAGAAATTTTCAACTGTCTCTGCGGAATTTAAGAGCCTTTTTTCAAGTGACAGTAATATCAGAAGCAGGGCCAATGCTCTCCGTGTACTGGAAGATTTAACTGCCTTGCGTGATCAGATTGACAAAAATATTAAAGTCCTTGATGATGCCACTTCTGTTATCGAATCGAACATTGAGCTTACCCGTGCAGCCGGGTTTGCCTTTCTCGATATCTCCAAGCAGATAACCGGCAGTGAAGATGCATCGGAGGTTGCCAGAAAAGTTCGAGAAGAAATTCGTCATAACGCACCTGCAGCACTAGGCCAGGCAGAAAACCTGGAATCAATTGCAGTTGCAGCGCTTGCACTTAGCGATCAGCTACCCTCAGCCTGAGATCTTTTCAGTTTGACAGAAAGATTAAGGCGCGGCAGTATTTCGCCAATCATTCACGAATTAAGCAGGAGTAATTAAAATGACGCGTGCGCTCGTTACCGGGGCTTCAGGTTTTGTAGGTTCAAGACTATGCCGTGAATTAATGGAGCATGGCTATCAGGTTAGGGCATTTTGCAGAAAAGGCAGTAAAACTGATGTTCTCGGTAGTTTGGAGGTTGATATTGCTTATGGTGATATCCGTGATCGTGAAAGCATAGAAAGGGCCATGGAAGATGTAGAAGTGGTCTTCCATATAGCGGCGCTATTCAGACAGGCAAAATTTCCGGATCAGGTGTATTACGATATTAATGCTGGCGGCGTTAAAAATGTTTTTGAAGTAGCTGTAAACAAGGGAGCTAAAAAAGTAATTCACTGCAGTACTGTTGGAGTACACAGTCATATTCCAAATCCCCCGGCAAATGAAGAAGAAGATTACCGCCCAGGAGATATTTACCAGGAGACCAAGTGTGAAGGGGAAAAACTGGCACTTTCTTACCTTCGTTCAGGCAAAATCAGCGGAGCAGTTATACGTCCGGCAATGATTTGGGGACCGGGTGATATGCGCATGCTTAAGCTCTTCAGGGGAATTGCCCGCAGACGCTTTCCGCTGATTGGGTCTGGTGAAACGCTGGTCCACTGGGTATTAGTGGATGACCTGGTAAGAGCTTTTCGGTTGGCTGCAGAAACTGACGGAATAGATGGGGAGGTTTTTATTATTGCCGGGGAGCGGCCCGTTAAACTTCGTTATCTGTTGGAAAAGGTTGCAGAGTTTTACGGTGTAAAGCTTTTGCCCTTTAGAATCCCTGCACTTCCTGTTCAGATACTCGGTTCGATAGTTGAGATAGCCTGTATTCCCTTTGGTATTGAACCACCCATATATCGCAGGCGGGTTGATTTTTTTACCAAAACCAGAGCCTTTGACAGTTCAAAAGCTAAAAAACTGCTGGGTTATGCTCCGGCGCAGAGCTTTGAGGATGAGGTTAAAATAATAGGAAGCTGGTATAAGGAACAGGGGTTGATTTGACACTTCTAATAGCCGTTATACGGACTTTGATCGGTGTGAGGTTGTGCTTACATGTTGCCTTAAATGATCATTCGGTGTTATACCGCCTGTAACAGTTAAGCTGCTTGTGGCCGATATTTTTGCTGCTTATTTACAGTTGTAAGGCGGGCTCTTTGTTATTCAGACGAATCAGGGTTGGTTAACCCTCATGGTAAAATCAAAACGCCGTTAGTCTAATTTAAGCTGGGTTTTAAAGTCTGCCCTACAATTGTGCAACTTAACTGATTTTTATGCCGTCTAATAATAGTCGGGCAGAGTAATAATTTATGCAACCTTGATTTGGTGTAGTGTTAAATTACTGGTTGACTACGTCATTGGTGGGGAGAAATGTCTGCAGGGGAGAGCATTTTTGAGCGTTTCGGGCCGAACTCGGGGCTGATAGAGGAGCTTTATAAGCTTTATCAGACCGACCCGCGGCTGGTGGGGAGTTCCTGGGCAGATTTTTTTGAACGCGAATTTAAAGATTATGCTGATACCAACGGGCATGCCGCAGCTCCTTTAGCGCTGCCCGAAAGGATTGAGGTTCGAGACAGTGACTATGCCGGCCTGCAGGAGAGGGTTTACCGGATGATAAGTGCTTACCGTGGGCGCGGGCATTTCCATGCTGATATTAATCCGCTCTCAAAAGGCGTGGTAAAACTCCCTCATGTTCAGGATCTCGATATTGAATTTTATGGTTTTACAGATCAGGAACTTGATCTCGAGGTAACCTGTGCAGGGTTTCAGGGCCGTGAAACCATGGTTCTAAGAGATTTAATTTCAGAACTCAAAAAAATCTATTGCAGTTCAATTGGGTTTGAGTTTACACATCTCGTCAGCCAGGAAGAGCGCAGCTGGATTCAGGACAAAATTGAGAAACGCTTTCAGAACGGCTACAGGCTGACACATGACCAGAGACTCAGACGTCTTCAAAAGATAATTGATGCTGAAGCTTTTGAAGCTGAGCTGCATAAAAAATACATTGGCCACAAACGATTTTCCCTGCAGGGCGCAGAGACAGTTATTCCGATGCTGGATACCTTACTGGAAGAGGGTGGACGAAACAGCGTGCGTGAAGCCATGATTGGAATGTCTCATCGTGGGCGTTTAAATGTTCTGGTAAATACGATTGGCAAACCACTTGAAGAAGTCTTTTCTGAATTTGAGGATCAGAACATTTTTACTGTGCTCGGTTCGGGAGATGTGAAATACCATATGGGCTTTGAAAGTGTTTACCGTACTCCCGATGGGTCAGCTTTAAGGGTTTCACTGGCTCCAAATCCTTCGCATCTTGAGTTTGTTGACCCGGTTGTAGAGGGTGTTGCCCGCGCTAAGCAGGATCTCTTTCACAAGGGAAATCGACATGCGGTGATGCCGGTCCTGATACACGGAGATGCTGCTTTTATTGGGCAGGGTATAGTTCCAGAGACTCTTAATCTCTCCCTGCTGTCTGGTTATACTACCGGCGGTACTATTCATATTATTGTTAATAATCAGATAGGATTTACAACTAATCCGGATGAATCGCGTTCAAGCGTTTATTGTACGGATATGGCTCGAGCGGTGCAGGCTCCTATTATGCATGTCAACTGTGAGAACGTTGAGGCAGCCTGCTGGGCAGTTAAATTAGCAGTAGAGTTTCGTATGCGTTATGGTCGTGACGTAGTAATTGATCTGTACTGTTACAGGAAATATGGCCACAATGAAGGGGATGATCCGAGCTTTACTCAGCCGGTAACTTATTCTGAGATTAAAACTAAAAAGCCAATCTCAAAGATCTATACTGAAAAACTGGTTGCTGAGGGAGATATCACAGAGGATCTGGCTAAACAGTACCTGAACTCTTTTCGTGAGCGCTTTGAAAAGGCGCATGAAGAGACTGCTAAAGAAGTAATCGGCGAGGTTTGTTCCACCTTGGGAAGGCTTAGAGTCCCATCGCCTGAAACCGGAATTGACAGATCAAGACTCGAAGAAATTGCAAACACCTTAATTACTTACCCTGATGGTTTTACGCCCCATCCTAAATTGGCAAAGATTCTGGAAAAGCGTGTGCAGACCTTAAAAGACGGTAAAGGTATCGATTGGGGTTTTGCGGAAACTCTGGCCTTTGGTTCTCTGGTTCAAGAGGGTATTAAAGTTCGGCTCTCAGGTCAGGACTGTGGTAGAGGCACATTCAGCCAGCGGCATTTGTTGCTTTCAAGTTATGACGGCACGGGGCGATATTCTCCGCTAACGCGTCTTTGTCCGGCAGAAAATCCCACATGTTTTGAGGTTTGGAACAGTCCGCTATCTGAAAATGCTGTACTTGGCTTTGAGTTTGGTTATGCCACTGTGCCGGAAAAGACGCTAATACTTTGGGAAGCTCAGTTTGGTGACTTTGCAAATGGCGCTCAGGTTATAATAGATCAATTTGTCGCTGCCTCTGAGCAGAAATGGAATCAGCTTTCGGGTCTGGTTATGTTGCTGCCTCATGGCTATGAGGGGCAGGGTCCTGAACATTCCAGTGCCCGACTTGAGCGATATTTGCAGCTCTGTGCAGATGGCAATATGGTTGTCTGCTATCCAACAGAGGCAGCACAATACTTTCATCTTTTAAGACGTCAGGGACTTATGAAATTAAAGCGCCCGCTGATTGTAATGACCCCGAAGAGTCTGTTACGTGATCAGCGGGCAGCCTGTGACGTTGAGGCGCTAACCTCGGGAAGCTTTCAGGTTGTACTTGAAACTGATTATGCCTCCGATACAGATGTTGAACATCTGATTTTCACCAGTGGTAAGGTGTATTATGATCTGTGTGCTTCACTGGATCAGTTGGATTCGGCCAAGGTTAAGGTGATAAGGCTTGAGCAGATTTACCCCTTTCCGCAGTTTGAGCTTAAGAAGATTTTAAAGAGTGTGCGCCCGCTGAGCTTCACCTGGGTTCAGGAGGAGCCACAAAATATGGGTGCCTGGAGCTTTGTTGAGCCTTTTTTCCGCAATAAACTCGGAGTGGAATTAAGTTATGTTGGCCGTCCGCCAAGCGCCAGCACAGCTACTGGTTCTGCAAAACGGCATGCTGCTGAGCAGAAAGAGATTGTAGATACGGTTCTGAGTATTGTTAAGCTTTAAAACGGCCACCAGAGTGGAACTGTCAGTACCACACAGATTAGTGCAAACAGCGTCAGTAGCAGGCCTACTCTTATAAAATCAGAAAATCTGTATCCGCCCGGCCCGTAAACCAGCATACAAACAGGTTCAAAGGGGGTCATAAAGCAGCAGGATGCCGCTATGGTAACACTCATGACCAGAGGCATCGGCTTAAGGCCGATTGCCTGGGCTGTATTAATGGCCAGTGGAATCATTACAACAGCAGTTGCCTGGTTTGAAATCATCTGTGTGATCAGTACAGTTGATATGAAGAAAAAGGCCAGAATATAGGCAGGTGAGAAGTGTATCAGGTACTCTGAAAGATAACCTGCCAGAAAGGCTGCTGTTCCACTGGTCTCAATCGCTTTTCCGAGCGAGAGGATTGCACCGATAAATATAAGAATTCGCCACTCGATTGCCTGATAAATTTCCTGAGGAATTAAAATATTAGTTATGACCATCAAAACAGCTCCGGCAAGACAGGTAACCGCCAGTGGGATTTCCGTTAAAGCGCCAGTTGCAAGTGCAGCAATAAAGATAAGCGCAGCTCGGATGGCCCTTCTTTTGCGATAACGATCCTGTTTCAGTTCCTGAAGAGGAACAAGCCCAAGAAAATCAAATATGCCAGGGTCAAGTTCGTTAAGCGGCTGGACCACCAGAATGTCACCGGCGTTAATACGCACGCTGCTAAGCTCCTGATGAACTGTAACTCCCTGTCTGTTTATGGCAATAAGTGAAAGCCGGTAGCGATTCCTCAGATGAACTTCTGCCGCTGTGCGGTTGTGAAGTATAGATCGCGCAGTAACCAGCACTTCATAAAATTCGAGTTGCTGCTGTTCTTTTGAACGTCGGTTTTCTTTTGTATCTTTTTCAGATTTTAATTCCTCAACAAATTTAAGGCGGTATTTACCGGTAAATTCGGTAAGCTTATCAATATTCCCCTCAACCAGAAGCGTATCCCCCTCGCGCAGTATAAAACTGGCTCTTGGAGTAATTGGCGGATATCCGGGACGATTAACCTGCAGAACTATAATGTCAACTTCCTGGAAAAGGTTGGCATCAGCAATAGTTCTTTCACATAGGGGTGAATCACTGAGAATTTTAACTTCGGCAGTATAAGAGCGGAGATTATATTTTATTTCAACGCTTTCAGCCTTATCACTCTCACTTACAGGGATCAGATAGCGACTAATTAAAACGAGATAAATTATTCCGCCAACCAGAATAGGAAGGCCAACGTGCGAGGTGGTAAATAAGTTAAAGTGTTCCAAACCGTAGTGAGGCAAAAGTTCAGAGATAATAATATTGGTAGAAGTACCAACCAGTGTATTCATGCCCCCCAGAAGTGAGGCAAAGGCTATTGGCATGAGCCACTTTTTAGGTGACTCTCCGAAACTTTTTGCAATTGAAACTGCAATTGGAATCGAAATCGCCAGTGTAGCAGTGTTACTTACAAATGCAGAGAAAAGAGCAATTAACATCAGCAGCACGGTAAATGTAAGATTTCTGTTCTTTCCAGCCACTTTAAGCAGGGTATTTTCAAGCTTTTTAATAAGTCCGGTTTTGTTAAGCCCGGCTATCATTACAAACAGCGAGCCGATTAAAACAATGCTTTGGTTACCAAAACTGGAGAAGGCCTCTGAGGGCGAGAGAATATCGGTAAAGACCAGAAGCAGCATCAGCAGAAGTGCGCTTATTTCCAGTGGAAAAATCTCTCTAAAAAAAAGAATTAATCCCAGTAAAAGAATAAGCGAAAAAAGTATTACCTCTGCGTACATAGCGTTAAGTATGACCACCTAAATGAGTTGTGACAATAGGATCGCTGCAAGGGTTTTAAGATATTTGAGATTTGATGGTTGCAGGTTGCAGGCGGTATTAGAGGGTGCGGATGCAGTGGCAGTAGCAGTAGCTGATCTGCCGGATGCGGGATGCTGGCTGCAGAACGAATCAGAAATCAGGAAAACAGTAACCAGTAAACAGAACCGGAACCGGATATCAGCTGCCGGCTCTCTGCTTGACCCGCTATCAGCTCCAGCTTTCGGCTTTTCAGCTTTCTGATTTTCAGATGTGGCAGCTGGAGCTGATCTGCTGAGAGCTGAATGCTGGCTGCAGTTCTAGGCAGAGATTAGCGATTAGA
>RFHI01000230.1 GCA_003696425.1 Candidatus Dadabacteria bacterium
ACATTAAAACATGCCCGTGGAAGATTTAAATTTGAGTTTAGTAGTAGCCAGCTTAAAAATAATATACGCCTTCAAAATTTTATGCAGTTGGTGTATCTGTATTACAGCCCTGTAGAAAACAGAGCCGTGGCAATGCAGAAACTCCCTGGTCAAATGGAGGATTCAAATGAAGTCAAGAGATGAGGCATTTGCGCTACTGAGTGAATACACAAAATCTGAAAGCTTAATTAAACACGCACTTTCTGTGGAAGCTGCCATGCGCTGGTATGCCCGGCATTTTGAGCAGTCAGATAATGAAATAAACAAGTGGGGAATAACCGGTCTGTTACATGATTTTGATTATGAGCAGTTTCCTGATCCAACCCCGCCTGACGGGCATCCGTACAAAGGAAACAAAATTCTGGAGAAGCTGGGATACCCGCAGGATATGCGTGATGCCATTATGGGGCATGCCCAGTATACAGGGGTGGAGCGCAAAACACTGATGGCAAAAACTCTCTTTGCTGTTGATGAGTTAACCGGCCTTATAACTGCCAGTGTACTGGTGCGACCCGATAGATCGCTGCACACGCTTACACCAAAATCAGTTAAAAAAAAGATGAAAGATCTTCGCTTTGCTGCCGGCTGTAACCGCGAGGATATCCGCCAGGGCGCCGAAGAGCTTGGGGTCGATCTGACACAGCATATTCAGAATGTCATTAACGGAATGCGTGAAGTTGCTGATCAGCTCGGCCTGGCCGGCGTTAGCGCCGCTGAATAATATTTACAAGTTTGGGCACTGTTGTTCCCGGTACAACCACGATGATGAACCTGTCATCATCCATGACCTGATAATCAGTGCCCGATAGTTCATCCCGAACACGCTGTTTAAGTTGTTCCTCGGTAATGTCCTTGCTGACTTCAATTAAAGCCCGTTTTTTTCCGTTTACCTGGATAACGACTTTTGTGGTATCCACTGCCAGTAAAGTTTCGTCATAAGTCGGCCAGGGTTCATGCCGTAACGTCTTCTGATGCCCCAGTCGCTCCCACAATTCTTCGGCCAGGTGTGGTGCAAGGGGAGACAACAGTAACGTAAATTTCTCCAGTGTGTCCTGTGAAAGATCTTTTCCGGAAACCTCATTTACAAATTCCATAAGAGCCGATATGGCGGTATTGAAGCGTAATTCATCGAGATCCTCGGTAACTTTTTTAATGCAGAAATTGATGGCGCGCTTGATGTCCTTTGATTCTTCTTCCGCGCTTACCACGTCACGAATGCCCTGGTCTTTATTTCCTGTAACAAGTGTCCAGGCCTTTTTCAGAAAGCGGTAATTACCCATTATGGCTTTAGAATCCCACACTCTTGAAGAATCAAGCGGCCCCATAAACATAAGATAAGTTCTGAGTGTATCCGCACCGTACTCTTTAATAATATCATCCGGTACAATTACATTTCTAAGAGACTTGGACATCTTAGCTATAATGCGCTCAAGCTCTTCGCCGGTTTCTTTATGTCGTGCTATCCCGTCTTCACCTTCTTCTACTTCAGTAACAGGTACTTTAGCCCCAAAACGGTTCTTATATGCATGTGCCAGAATCATACCCTGATTAAACAGCCGCTTAAAAGGTTCGTTAGTGGATACGTACCCAAGATCATACAGCACTTTATGCCAGAAACGCGCATAAAGAAGGTGCAGCACAGCGTGTTCAGCGCCACCTACATACAGATCTACCGGCATCCAGCGTCTTTCCAGCTCAGGATCCCAGCCGCGTTCATTATTATGTGGATCAATGAATCGTAGATAATACCAGCAAGAGCCGGCCCACTGCGGCATCGTGTTGGTTTCGCGCCGGCCCTTTTTGCCGGTTTTTGGATCGATCACCTTACACCACTCTTCAGCACGTGCCAGCGGCGATTCGCCACCTTCGGATGGTTTGTATTCCCTGACTTCCGGAAGCACTAATGGCAATTCGGACTCATCAAGTGCCGTTGTAGTGCCATCTTCCCAGTGAACAATTGGTATTGGTTCACCCCAATAACGCTGTCTTGAAAAAACCCAGTCCCTGAGCTTATAAGTTACAACTCGCCGTCCGACTTCGTTCCGCTCAAGCCATGAAGTGATTAAATCCATGGCTTGCTTATTGGGTTTTTCAGCTAGCGTAAGTTCTTTTGCAACAGGTGCACTGCACGGCAGCATTACCCCCGGCCCGGTCCAGGCCATCTCACCATCTTCAACAGCTTTTTTAACGTCATCTTCCTGATCAGTCGGTGTTATAACCGGCCTGATCTCGATCTGATAGGTTCTTGCAAACTCAAAATCACGCTCATCATGCGCCGGTACACCCATAACAGCACCGGTGCCGTAACTCATCAGCACATAATCACCTACATACAGTGGTACTGCCTCATTATTTATCGGGTTAACCACATAAGCGCCGGTAAATTGTCCGGTTTTTTTCCTGTTTTCGATAGTACGATCCAGGTCACTCATTTTGCGCGCCTTTTCGCGGTACTTCAGCACAGCGTCCATGTACTCGGCTGTAGTTACCTTCTCAACAAGCGGATGTTCGGGAGAGATTACAAAGAAGGTCACGCCGAAAAGCGTATCGGGCCTCGTCGTAAAGGCGGTTACTGTTTCTTTACTACCCTGCACTTTGAAATCGATTTCGGTACCGTGCGCTTTGCCGATCCAATTGCGTTGTTGCTCCTTAATACTCTCCGGCCAGTCTATCTCATCAAGGTCATTTAAAAGTCTTTCGGCGTACTCTGTTATCCGCATCATCCACTGTTTCATGGGCTTACGGATAACTTCATGTCCGCCACGCTCCGAGCGCCCATCTATCACCTCTTCGTTAGCCAGTACCGTTCCGAGTGCCGGGCACCAGTTAACCATTGCGTCCGCGTAATAAGCCAGTCTGTACTTAGCCTGATAATCATGAACAGCTTTTTCACCCTTTGCCTTGATTTCTTCAGGTATTGGCAGTTCCTCAATTGGCCGTGCTTTTTGAAGCTCGTGGTCAAACCAGGAATTGTAAATCTTAAGAAAGATCCACTGAGTCCACTTATAATAATCAGGTGTGCAGGTGCGAATCTCCCTATCCCAGTCGTAAGAGAGTCCGACTGTTTTCATCTGGCGGGTAAAGTTCTCGCAATTTTTTTCAGTGATTTCCCCCGGATGTTCTCCGGTACTGATGGCGTGCTGCTCGGCCGGCAGACCAAAAGCATCGTAACCCATTGGATGCAGTACAGTGTATCCCTGATGAGTTTTAAAACGCGAATAAATGTCGGTAGCTGTATATCCCAGTGGATGCCCTATATGTAAGCCCGCTCCCGAAGGGTACGGGAACATATCAAGTACATAGAGTTTCTTTTCCCCGGGTTTTTCCACCCGGAAAGTCTTGTTTTTTTCCCAGTAATCCTGCCACTTTTTCTCGATTTCCTGTGGATTGTATTCTCCCACTGCCGCCTCTGTTACTGTTATAATTTATAAAATTTTATTCAGATCATACCTGCCATTGAAGCAGGCAGGTGTGCCTAAGTCCTATATATAACTGAATTCTTTTAATAAGCAAACTGTACCTGCCTGCCTCTCTTGATGGCTTGCGACAATTCTCCGGATACAGTAAGTAATATGGTCTCTTAGGCTGGGGAGAAGCTGAGTTCGAGCCCGTTAGGGCCGAACACGCGACCTCCTGGTGGGGCATATTAATTTTGCGATCTCACGCTATGGCGCGAGCTTACAAAATTAATATGGAGCCGTAGTTCAGTCTGGTTAGAACGCCTGCCTGTCACGCAGGAGGTCGCGGGTTCGAGTCCCGTCGGCTCCGCCACCCCCCGACTGGTGCCAGGCAGCTTTTGCCATTGGAGGTGTTTGATTTTGAATAAGGTGGTGTTTTTTAG
>RFHI01000027.1 GCA_003696425.1 Candidatus Dadabacteria bacterium
ATCTGATTCTCCGCCCTATAAGTCTCTGCTGGTTCTCCGGTTCTGGTTCTGTAAACTGATTACTGTTTTTCTGATTTCGGAGAGGATCTGCAGCCGGCATCCCGCATTCCGCTGTTCAGCTACAGCTGCTGCATCTAAAAGGCAGAAAGCTGGAGCAGATGGCGGGATAGCAGAGAGCCGGGAGCTGGGATTCGCTTCCGCTCACTGATTACTGTTTTTCAGATTTCTGAATGGATCTGCAGCCAGTTGCCCGCTCTCACCAGATCAGCTCCCGTTGCTGCTACAACCAACTACCCCACCAACTCCCTGAAACGCTGCATTAACTGCTCGGCCTGGATATTGTCACCTCTTTCCAGCTCCCTGCGGGCTAAAAGATAAAAAGGCGGGAAGTATTTCGGATAATTTTCAATTAACTTACCGAGACTTTTGCTGTCTGAAATATACTCGATATCAAACCAGTCGGCTGGAGCGTTCTCAATCAGCGCTTGCGCCTGTTTAACTGCATCTTCTGGAAATGTAATGGTAAAGCCGTGCCTGGCCCGAATTTTTGCAAACGGCTCACTTTCAAATTCTTGTTGAATATCAGATATAAGTTGTGCTGTGATATGCTGCTGAAAAATATTATAAACATCATCAGCTTCTGCTACACCAACCTCTCTGCCATCAACTAACAGATTATTATCCACACTTATCCGCCAGGCTTTATAAGCCAGCCGCATAAAGAGTTCTTTTATTCCCAGGACATCAAACTGCCAGCGCCGAAAACCTGCAAGCTCTTTAAGCGCCGCCATTCTGGCTACACAGCCATTAAGGCTTAGCTTTTCTGATAAAAGCGCCTCAAGCCTGAAAAGCCTGGCGCCCTGTTCATTTACCGTCAGTCTGTTTAGCGCCTCCTGCGAACCTTTAAGCGGCATCGCAATTCCAAATGAATCCGTCTGAAACAGATTGGCAGCTTCAAAGCTGAAATTATCAGGAAACTTCATGCCGGGTTTTGCGAAACATATAAGCTCTGCACGTGCCGCGTTAATGCCGGCATTATAGGCTGAAAGAAGCCGCGGATCATCGCTTCGAACATACGAAAACGTAACACAGCGATATTCTGCTCCGGCAGCAACGGCCCATTTTTTATTTGCGTGCAAGTTTTGCTGATCGCGGCTTATATCTATCAGCACTACACTGTTATCCTTGAGTGACTGCCGGTTAATATCAGACAGTGTGGCTTCAAGATCGCCGTTTACTGATTCAAACGGAATTAAGTAGGCCAGCTTTGCTTCAGCGCAGGCAATGCTTCTGCTGTGTCTTTTAAATACCCGCGACGATTCCCTGTATATCGGAGCCCAGTCATCGCCGGTTTTATTATCATCGTACATACGGTAGTAAGAGAGTACGCGATCAATCCGGTGATTAAAGCTGTATTTCTCGGCCACCCTGAGCCAGAACTCATAGTCCATGGTATACTCAAGACTTTCATCAAGATACACACCGTCAGATAATCTTACCTCTTCTAAAACTTCGCGTCTGAAAAAAATTGACGGTTGTGCTGGAATCGAAAAATAAACCCAGTATTTAAGAATATCAAAACGTGTGCATTCTGTATTTTCGAGATACTCTGTCGGATTGCCGTCAATATCCGTACGCTGGCACGCTCCAATTACAACCGGATACTCCTGAAGAGCCTTACTCACTGCATCAAACACACCGGGTGGATACCAGTCATCAGAATTTAGCCAGGCAATAATATCCCCGCTGGCCCGCCTGAAGCCTTTGTTCAGTGCATCAGTCTGGCCATTATCCGGCTCAGAGGTCCATTTTAAGTGCGGGTAGCTACGAAGCAACTCAAGAGTGCCGTCGTTTGAGCCGCCATCTACTATAATATGTTCAAAATCAGGGTAATTCTGCGCCAGGACAGACTCAATGTTCTGTTTTAAAAAACGGGCGTGGTTGTATGAAACTGTTACAACCGATATTAGCGGCTTTTTCTGCATTAGATCATGCTGCGCTTTTTGGCCGGAATTTTCTTAAGAAATCTTCCAGCCCATCCAGCTCAGGTTCTAATTCTTTCTCAAGTGTTTCTCCCAGCGCCCACCAGGACTGGTAAAGCTGTTGCTGACAGATCTTTTTACATATCTCTGATATGCGGTTTACCTGCTCTGATATATCCAACTCTCTTCTCTGATCCTCCGGGACAAGCTCGGTCAGTGTGGCGTACCACTCGAAAAATGCCTGGAGGGTATTCACAGCCTGAATAAGCTGCTGATTACCCTCCTGCATGTTGCCAGCTTGAAAGCTCTTGCGCGCATCACGAAACTGGAAAAAACAGCTTCCTGCAATATCCGATGCATGAGCAAGACGGTCCGCCACAAAACTTTCCGGAGTGCCGGTCTCAATTTCAATAATTGAGGTTTCATATTGACTGGTATTGGCACTCCAGTCTGCATCACTCAGTTCACGCCCGTCGATTAAAATCGATGTAATCATATGTTCCGGATCTATCTGGGATTTAATAAGTTCTACAAGATCAGCTACACGCTGGAGACCATCGGCGGCAATCTGTGAATCCTGTCCGTTTATTCTGACCGCAACCATAATTAACCTCTTGGAAATCGTTAATAATATTCAACCAGTTTACGAGAGCGCCGTTTCAGATCGTCGTAAACTCTCCCCATTTGAGATGCCAGTCCGGCTGCATCAGTTCCGGAAAGATTCTCTTTAGCAAATATAAACATCCTGGTAAGCGGCCCTAAGGGTGCGAAATGATAGCCTATCTGCTCAATTTCACGGTCAAGCTCTGAAAGCTTCTCACTTACCTGCCCTAAAAGACGCGGCTCTGAGCTGGTATCTCTGATTAACTCCAGTAGTCTGTCAATCAGTGCCCTGCCCTTCTCAGCCCGTGAAGTTATTTCATTAATTCCGGGAAACTCTTCGGCTACCTGTAATATCTTTGTCTCAGGCTTATTTTCCTGTTCAATCGGAAAACCTCCCAGATCGTCTAACCACAATTTGCGGTAAGCATTGCGATAACGCTGCCAGGGATCTCCCGCAGAAGTATTGATACTTTCAAGATCACAAAAGCCGAACTGATCAAAAAATGACCGATAAACTATCACCCTGGCAGGATCAAATAATCCCTGCGGCAGGTTTTTTACATCTCTCTCAATCCGCATTGCTACCAGCTCAGCAAGCGCCTGCGGGTCAATCTGATCGTGGCAGTCTGGACGGGCACAATCCTTATTGGGGTTACACGGGCCACACTCAATGACCGGCTGTAAAATTAAATTGCCTTCACTGTAGGGGCCGGTCTCATAACCGTAAGCAGATGCCAGAAACATGCTGACCACCGGAGTGCCAACAGCAACACTCATATGCATTGGGCCGGTATCACCGGTTACAAGAATAGCGCTCTTTTGAAGCAGCGCCGCAAGCTGTGGCAGATTGGTTCTGCCGGCTACAACAAAGACATTTTCCGAACGGCAACCGGCCTTAATTGGCTCAATAATCGGCAGCTCTTTTTTAGTGCCGGTAAGCACAACCCGCGCCTTATATTTGTAGGTCAGGTGATCAATAAGCTCTATAAACTTCTCTGTAGCCCACTGCCTTTTGCCCTGACTGGCTCCAGCCTGGACAGCAATTAAAGGCCCTTCGGTAGTAAAAGCTGCTTCTCTTAGCAGATTATCAATATAGTCACTGGCATCCTGCGGCACGTCCACCAGCAGTTTTTTGGGATGCTGCTCAACATCAGCTGAACAGCGAAATACATCAACCAGATTAAGAGAGTTAAACTGTCTGTTCTGGTGAAAAACAGAGGTGGCAAACAGTCTAGCCCATTCACTCTCTATTACTCTATACCCCTCTTCATCCGATGCCCAACCTCCACGCCGTTTAATACCCAGCAGGTTTAATAGAATTGCTGTGTAGGCTGACGAGGACATATTCAGGCAATAGTCAAAGTTTTTAATCCTTAAATCATCTACAACTTCACTTACGTACTCATAGGCATCTATTATTCCATCCTGTTCACGCGCCAGTGAGCGCACAGTCATACCGAGATCAATGCCTACAATTTCATCAATATTGGGAATAATATTACAAATCCCCTCAAACTGTTTTTCTACCAGCACTGTAATTTTACAGTCCGGATTCTCCATTTTCATGCCTGCAATAGTCGGTGTGGCCTGCAGCATATCTCCCAGCCTGGTAATATTTACCAGCAGGACACGATCTTTCTCCGGATATCTGCGTTTCATTATGCCGGAATTCATTTTGGTCCTTTAGCTCCAGTACGCTCTTCAGTCATCCTTATAATCTGTTTCCTTACATGAAAAAGAAACATTAATTTCTGCTCGGTCTCTGATAACTTTCCCTCACCGGCTACAATATCTGAGACCAGCCCATCGAGGTTCGGCTCCTCGCCCCTTTCAAAAGCAGCCTTACAGCGTTCGTGCAACTCGGGATCAATCTTTGAGCGCTCAAGCATGCGTGTCCAGGGGCTTTCCTTTTCTCGTCTCTTTAGCTGTTCAAATTTACTGCTGTAAATGACAGAGAGCATCTCGTGGATGCGGTGATTATATGTGTGGGCCGCAAGAACCTTTTCTCTTGCACGCTCGGCTATTTCGCGTCTTTCTTCAGGCCGCTCAAGATAATAGCGAATTTTGTCCTGAAGGTCGTGGCGGTTTTTAAAAGTAATTATTTCCTTTCCTGGCTCTAACACCTCTGAAAGATAGGCACGCTCATCACAGAGCTGAAAAGCCCCGCAGGAGGCCAGTTCAAAAGTGCGCGGATTTAAAAAGTCGCCATAAGGATCAACCCCGTCGCGCTCAGTAGATGAATGCAGGTTGATGTTGATATCAGTTGCATTAAATATCTTTACGTACTCTTCGGGCTTCAGTCTGCGTCCCTCCTCCTGCACCAGCCGGTCAAAAGGCTTACACTGTGGCCACTCTGTGCCCCAGATCTTAAAGGGCAGGTTGGCAAGTGAGGCAAACATCTGCTGACGGTTGTGATAGCCAGCACCTACAAAAGAGATCGGAGAGCCCCAGCGCTCTTTTTCCTCTTCAGAGAGTTCAAGCGGCGTATGTACTACCGGGTCACACGCTACCGGAAGATAATGAACCTCTCCTGCACCGGCACTTTTAATGGCAGAGAGACATTCGCCACGCTGAATGGTAAAGACAAAATCAAAATATGCAGCTACTGATTTCCAGTAAGTAAATCTTAAGTAATCCTCTACGAACCAGAGAACAGTAATTATGCCTTTTTGCCGGCAGTATTCGAGTGCCCTAAGAGAAACAGGCGCCTGCGCCATACAGATTAATATATCAATCGGTTTTTCATTAATAGATTCGATTACTATCTGTGAGAGCATTTCAATATAATGCCCCCTTAAGGCAGCTTTTCTAAAATCCTCTTTTACAAACTGCTCAAGCTGGTTCATGCCACCGGCAAATGCACTCATCTCAAACAGCCGCGCACGCTGATTGAGTCCGAGAAGAGATCTTAAAGTATATCCACCTATCGGAAGTGTGCCTCCCATAACCGGCCCTAAGACCCCAATAGTTGGGTGAAGCGCTGAAAATCCGCGTTCGCCATAAAAGAGAGTTTTAACCCGCTGAAGTATCTCGGCCGTCCCTACCTGTGATTGTGGCCTTATGGCAAGTTCAACGTTACCTTCAAAAAAATCTTTATCAACTCTTTCGGCCAGCGCCAGACCGGAGAGGGATTCAAGCAGATCTGTCAGGTCCCGAATTGCTAGTGCTTTAAGAAGTACCCGTGGATCAGGCTCTATTACCAACAGATCTTTTCCCCCCAGCTTAATCAGGCTCTCCAAATGATAGCCGCTGCCAAAACCATATACGGCAATTTTGTCTGCTTGCTTAAAGCGTGAATCACTTAATAGTCTTTCCGCCCATACTTTTGCAGCTGTCGCGGGTTTTTGCTGATGGTCAAGGCACTGTCCCTTCCTAACCAGCACCCTCCCCTCTGGAGTGTCACCAACCTGAAGATCAGCATCATCTGCCCTAATCTGCTCAAGAGTATGATAAAGAGTGTTAAAGCGCCGCTTAATAACGGCCATATTTCTGTTAAAATAATCGCTACGCTCTTTTACTGAAACTTTTTCATTTTCCAGCGCCCGTTCCCCTGCGACAGCATTAGCGATGTAATTTATAAGCTCACTTGCATCTACAGAGCTGTCTCTTACCTGTGAGATTGCATACTCAAGTGTTTCACGGGCGTGTTCAATTTCGCCGCGATCGACCAGATCCCGCGCATAATTTAAAGCCATCCAGTATTCAAGCTCTGAGATAGTTGTTTCTCGCCGGGCCTGCTTTTCTCCTGAAGGCAGCAGCAACTTTGCCACCTGAGAAGAGTCGGCGACAGACAGAGAATTGTTACGCCTTAATTTGACTATGACAGCTTCAAGACCAATTTCTTTAACTGAAACCTGAATTGGCAGTATTAGTTCTTCGATAGTATTAACCGTAAAACCGGCTGCCTCTGCAGCTTTTCTAAAATTTTCATGTGTAAAACATCTCAGGTGCAAAGTATCATCTTCATAAACCTCCTGCTCTCTTCCGAGATAAATTTGAAGCCGCAGGTCACCGTCAGGCTTAAGTATTCTGGCAGCTTCACAGAGATAATTAGCTGCCACACCTACCGGCATACTGGCCAGGGCTGCAAAACTTATTACTACATCTATGGAACTGTCCTGAATTGGGCTAAGGTCATAGCCACTGCCTGCATAAAGCTCTACGTTATTATAATCCCGAAGAAGCTCACGGGCTTTGCTTATGGCAACATCTGATACGTCAAAACCGATTACACGACCAAAACGGGGTGCGGCCGCATGCAGAAGTCTTCCTACTCCGCAACCGATTTCCAGTAATGTTTTATTTTGAGGGTTTTTAATATCACCGGTAAGTATCGCAAAATCACGTTCGCCACTCTGCCACATATCCTTATCATCCCGGTGGCCGTCGCTCATCCAGAAGCGGTAATCGTGCGATACGCGCCGGTCCCAGTCGGACTTCATGCGCTCTGCCAGGCTTCTTAAATCACCCATGAACTAACGTCCGGTTAAAACCGTAAAAACAGATCCGTGCACGCCGGCACAGAGAAATTACAAAAGTACCGGATATTAAGATGCGCGCTGATGAGTTATTTTTGCGTCAAAAAAATGACATTTTGCAGCTTAAAACAGCGCTGGTTAGAACGCTCTTCCTGCTATTTAACAGCCTGTACTGAATAATTATTTAGAGAGATATACCAACTCTTCTCGGTTCATCACCAGCTTCTTTAGCGCTCTTTGGCTCAACTTTTTCAGCCTTTTTCTTCTCGCCTTCAATAATCTCCTTATATGCGCTGTAAATAGTGTCTATAAGGGCTATAACTTTATTAATCCGCTTGGAATCGCGGTGCAGATTCGCCTCAGTAAGGTAAAAAAGCATGAAATCGTAGAGTCTGTCGAGGTCGCGCGCGATGCTTCCACCCTTTTCAAAGTCGAGTGTATTCATAAGCTCCGCTATTATCGCCTGTGCCTTGCTTAAGAAGCGGCAGAATTTGGCGATATCGTTTTCCTCCAATCCTGCATTGGCCTGCCTTAAGAACTTGATTGCTCCTTCATACATCATCAGAAGCAAACGGCCACGATCAGTAGTAGTTATCTGAACTGTCTGATAAGCTGAATGGGCGTTCTTGCCGTACATTGGGGTCCTTCTCTAAAGTTGTGTCCTCGCTTAACTAACTTACTTCGCTTCCAACAACTGTGCTTATATATTAGGGCGAACGTACTGCCTGCTCCGTTCAGATTAAGTTATCGGCCCAGGCCTCTCAGGGCTTAAGCCAAAAATGAAAGTTATGCGGAGAAGTCACTTCATCCTGCTGTTTTTAAACGTATTTTCAAGGTGTTAGCTGGATGCTCCGGTTGTTTGGCCTGCTGCCCTGAGAAATGATAAAAAACAAACAGCTGCTTAACATATTGTGGGGTTAAAAAATCATGTACTGGGGAATTGACCTGGGCGGTACCAAGATTGAGGGGGTCGTATTTGAAAGTATTAATCCGCCGGTTGAGTGCGCCAGGCTGCGTCTCCCGACCGAAGCTGAACAGGGTTACAGTCACATAATTGAGCAGATAGTCCTGCTGGTTGAGATGCTTAAAAAAGAGAGCGGTGATAATCCCTCGCTAATTGGCTTTGGCACCCCCGGGCGTTACGATCAGAAAACATCCAGCATGAAAAACAGTAACACTACCTGTGCCAATGGTCAGGATCTAAAAAAGGATCTTACCGAAGCGCTTGGCGTTGATGTAATTCTGGAAAATGATGCCAACTGCTTTGCAGTCGCTGAAGCAACACTTGGCGCAGCTAAAGGCGAGGAGGTGGTTTTTGGTGTTATTATGGGTACCGGTGTTGGCGGCGGGATTGCTATTAATGGTAAAGCCATATCAGGGCTACAGGGTATTGCCGGTGAGTGGGGGCATAATATTCTCGATCCAAGCGCAGAAAAATGCTATTGCGGAAAGCCCGGCTGCGTTGAAACAATTATCTCCGGGCCGGCGCTGGAAAGATTTTATTATCAAAAAAGCGGCCGGAAGCTTAAGCTCGCTGAAATTCACCGCAACTACCAGAGCGGCAGCGACCCGCACGCTACAGAAACTATGGAGCGGCTCTTTTACTGGTTTGGCCGCGCAATTTCAGTTGTGATTAATATCCTCGATCCGAATGTAATTGTACTCGGTGGAGGAGTAAGTAACATTCCGGAGCTGTATACCCACAGCGCTGATGCGGTAGCAAAATACACCTTTAATACCCGTGTTGATACCCGCATTGTAAAACACGCGCTCGGAGACAGCGCCGGAGTGTACGGCGCGGCTATGCTTACTGTGGATTAAGTTCAAAATGCTGCCTTAAAACGTACCGGCTGCGGCCTTGCCACAATTTTTTTCTACGATAACCACCTTAAATAACAGATACTTTTAAGATTCCTGCCCTCCGAACGCTTATTTTACAAAATCGTTACATTTTTTTTACACGTCTGTGACAACAAAGCTTAAGTCAAGTGCCACTATACTACGCGATGGGTGATGTTTATCTCATCGTTGTGAGACCTCCTTAACAAACAAGTTGTGCGATGATGCTTCCACCCTCTGCAGTCCCTGCAGAGGGTTTTTTTATTGGAGTAAATTACAGCCAACTTTTGCTGTAGAATGTTATAAAAATTATTTTTGACTGAGCTCTCCAGCCCTTTTGTAGGCAGCCTTTATTCCCTCAACTAAACTCTCACCGAGTCCACGCTGGTTAAAAACTTTCAGCCCTGCCTCAGTAGTGCCGCCTTTTGAGGTAACCATCTTACGAAGTGCCTCTGCGGTATAATCCCCCTCCTGCCAGAATTTTACTGCACCGCTAAAAGTTTTAGCGATAAGCCTCTGTGCCATCTCTTCTGAGAATCCAAGCTCGCACGCCGCTTTCATCCAGTGCTCAAAGAGATAAAAAACAAAGCCTGAACCGCTTGAACTGACGGCTGTAGCAGCATCAATTAAATCTTCGTTATTCACTGCATAAGACTCACCGGCAGCATCAAGCAGTTTTTTAACCAGCTTTTTCTCATCAGTTGATACTGCATCAGGCGCAAAGAATACTGTAACACCTTCAGAGATCTGCGCAGCCAGGTTTGGCATGCAACGCACAATTTTAGTGTGCCCGTTAAGTTTTTCTGAGATATAACTTACAGAGCAGCCGGCCATAATTGATACTATTAACTGATCTGCATTTATAAACGGCATATAGTCGCCGATTACATCCGGAAAAACCTGCGGTTTTACAGCCAGAATAATTATTACAGTATCGGAAAGCTCCTTACCGGGCGCTGAGCGAAGCTCACAATTAAGTAATGTTTTTAAATTAGCACGCCGATCTTCATTAACCTCATAAACGATTAGATCAGCAGGCGAAACGATATTCTCACGCAAAAACCCGGCCGCAAAGGCACTTCCCATATTACCGCCACCGATTACAGCAACTTTCACTGGGCTTCTCTCAAACACTTTGCTTAGTCTTCTGAACGTCCGCGCTCTTCATTTTCAACTTCTGCTGTCTCTCCCTCTTTTAAATTCAGAAACAGCAGCATCTGTTCTACCAGCGCATTATAGTCTTCCGGATCACCCATATTAAGACGGTATTCATTTAAAATTTTTATCTGCATATCTTCAGACCACATCCGCCAGGCCTCTTTTGAGACATTTTCGTAGATTTTTTGTCCGATCTCACCCGGAAAAGGAGGTTTTTCCAACCCGGGCATTTCCTTTCCAAACTTTACGCAGTGCACCATTCGCTCAGCCATAAGCCCCCTAAATTTTGAAAAAATAAACTATAGTGGATTCCCTCAGGAGTTAGCAGGATTCGGCTCTAAAGGCAAATCCGGCGCATTTTTACATATTTTAGACAGTCCTGTTACAAAACTGTGACAAATAGCCCCCTGAAATCACTCATACTCAGCCCATAGAGTGGAAAAACCCGGCAACGGGAGCCTCCAAGGTCATTTACGGTTAGTACTTTTTTTAGAGGTTAAGGATGGGTGAGAAAATAATAAAAGACAGTCAGCTTGTTGAATCCTTAAAAAACGGCGATCAGGCCAGCTTCGTCGAGCTTTTAAACCGCTACTCCGAAAAGGTTCATAATCTGGCGATGCGCATAGCCAGAAATGAGCAGGACGCCGAAGAGATCTTTCAGGACGTCTTTGTCACCGTGTATCACAAAATAGACAAGTTTGAGGGCAAGTCAGCCTTTTCCAGCTGGCTCTATCGTATCACTGTTAATACTGCTTTCATGAAACTGCGTAAACGCAAAAAGCACCAGGCCGTTTCCTTTGATGAACTGGCCGGAGGTATTAATGAAGGCTACTCCGGAAACAGAAGTGACACCTGCGATATCAATTATATCTCATCGCGTCACGAGCTTCGCCAGGCGCTTGAAGATGCCATTAGGCGGCTGCCGGATGATTATAAGACTATTTTTGTCTTGCGCGATGTAGATGGCCTCTCGAATCAGGAAGTAGGAGAAATACTGGGGTTATCTGTTCCGGCTGTTAAGTCACGGCTGCATCGCTCGCGGCTGATGCTCAGAAAGCGTCTCAGGAAGTTTTACGATGACTATAATAACGATCAGATCTCCTATGGCTTAAACGCTGCCGCAAGGTCTGCAGGTTATGAACTGGCAGCGTAAGAAAGTAGCGGTAAATATTAGTCCAAACCTATGAGTAGGAAAGAGGATGCCTTAATCAGGCATCCTCTTTTTTATACCTGTTTACAACCGGCACTTGCCAGCAGTTGCTCCGGATTGTAGCCTGAATATAAATTTAGCTTAAAAGGCGTTAAAATTATTTTCCCAATTTAACTTTGGCTGATAAAAGCAAAGACACATCAAAAAACAATCCTAAGGCCGGAGTTATAGACTCCCGAACTGCAAGCTCTCTTATGACAATCTGGCGTGAAGCGCTCTATGGAGAGCGGCTAAAATTCTTTGGGCCTGTGCTACGAGACCTGGCACTGCTCTGGATACTTCTTATTGGCGCAAACTATATTCTAAGTAAGCTTCTACCGCTTGAAGAGTCTTTTAAGAGCTGTTTCAAGATTACGGTCAATATCTGTCAAGTTATAACCTTATCAAGCCTGATTCACTTTATAGTGTTTGCGGTTTGCCTTTTTGCGGGCAGTTTTTTTTCTACCCGCCTCACCAAAACCGGCAAGTTTCAGCGCTCCGCACTTATCTGTGCTCTTTTTATTCTTACGCTCATATTGGCGCTCTATTATTTCGCCGCCCCGTTTTTGCTGTATTTTGTACTTCTTCCGTCTACCTTTGTTGCCTTCTATAGCGGTTATCGGCTGGCGCTAAGGTAATTACGGCTC
>RFHI01000231.1 GCA_003696425.1 Candidatus Dadabacteria bacterium
AGCAGGATTACAATCAGGGATATCAGCCTTTGCAGCTGCCAGCAGGATTTCTGATCTGGGTTGATCGCCGTTTTGCCTCTTAAATTCTTCTATAAACTTCTTCTTCGCTGCACTACAGGAGAGATCGGGAGCCGGCAATGATTCTAAACCATCTCCTACTAAATCAGCTAAAGAAGACTCCGACATGATTGCCGCACGAGTTGCATCGGACAAATCATTTCCATTATAGATAAAAAGTGTAACATGTTTTGGATTAAGTGGAAGGAGTTCATCAACAACTAATGCGTACTGGAATGGACCATACCCTCCACAGGAGCCATTATACACCTCTCTCTTCATGGCATGTTTTAACAAATATGGAAATGTTTGATTAGCATTTACAGATGTACCATAAACCTGTGAATCACCGACAAAGAGATGCTCAATTTTATTTGGAATGTTCTCATTCCTGTATCCAAGCTGATCATGTCCCTGTTCCAGATCATTGGGGCATCCCCGAAAAATAAAATCGGGATCCATTACCATATAATTGAGATCAGGGTGAGGGGTTGGCGGATCACCAATTCTTTTATGTACCTTATCTACTATTCTTTTTATAACTCGATTCTTAAACATTGCCGTAGTCCTCGCGGTGATTTTATCAGAGAGAGAACATTGTCTCCCATCATGGTAAGATGCAGAGTAAGGGCCTACTGATCCGGGCCAATTATCTGTAACAGGCAGCAAGCCTGGGGCTTATAACTATCTGTAATTGAAGAGGAAAATCTTGGTGATTAAACTGGTTGTTTTACACACTTTACAGGCCTACCCCGCTTTGCTCCCCTGCACCCGCAAAAGATGCAGCAGATCAAACTTACGGGCGAGGCGCCAAAAATCGCATCTGATGTCATTTTGACATGAAATCTTAATTAAACGGGACTGTTAACTCTACTGTGGTAACGGCGGACGAATCCTTTGAAAGGTCTCATAACCTTTCGACCTTTCATAAGATTCGCCCCCGCTAAGAGGCTCGAACTTTCGATCTACACACTTAATCTAACAGTTCCTATCAAACTGCGCCCGAAAGCGATACCAGCCCTAGTCTGCGGCGGCAAGCCACTCCCAGAAGTTTTTTAGCCCCTCACGAAGCGAAGTCTCGGGGTTATATCCCAGAAGCTCTCTGGCTTTACTTATATCAGCATAGGTTATCTTCGGTTCACTGGCTGGGGCTCTAACATCAACTATTTTAGGAGTTTTTCCGGAGATCTCGCGGGTTATCTCCATAAACTCAGTCATTGCAACCGGCTCACCGCGGCCGAGGTTAATGCGCTCATAACCCATCGGCCTGTCAATTGCCGCCAAAACACCCTGAACAATATCATCAATATAAGTCCAGTCGCGAGAGAGCCTGCCGCCATCAAAAAGAGTAATCTCGCGCTCTTCAAGCAGCGCCTTAAAAACCTTATACGGCATCATATCGGGCCTGCCGCGGGGGCCGTATACATTAAAAAACCTTAGCGCTGTAAAATTAAGGCCGTGCATATTGTGATAGGCATAGCCAAGTACTTCACCCGCTTTTTTAGTAGCCGGATATGGCGCAAGCGGGAGATCAGTTGGATCCGTTTCTTTAAAGGGCACATCATCGCGCTGACCGTAAACCGAACTGGTAGAGGCAAACACAAAGTGCTTTACACCGTGTGATACGGCAGCATTTAACAGATGAGTAGTCCCTACTATATTTGAGTGCACAAACTCTTCAGCATGATCAATTGAATAGCGCACATTAGCCATAGCTCCAAGATGCGCCACTACATCAAATGGATACACTCCAAAAAGCTCGTCTACTGCGTATTTATCGGTAAAATCATCGCGGTGCAGTCTGAAAGATTTATGCTCTAAAAGATCAGCTACATTACGCTCCTTTAATGCAGGGTCGTAGTAATCGTTAAAATTATCAATTACCGATACTTCATCACCGCGCTCAAGCAGCGCACGCGCCAGTGAACTCCCTATAAATCCGGCTCCACCGGTAACAAGAACATGCATTATCTTTTCCTTACATTATTCCCAGAAACATTTTATCCGTTAACAGCCTTAAGTCTGCCCCCTTCCTTAATATGTATATCCCGCTGCGGATACGGAATAGAGATGCCTTCCCTGTCAAAGGCCTTTTTCACTGCTTCCAGTGTATCATGGTACACAGCCCAATAGTTTTCTTTTGTAACCCAGACTCGTAATACCAGATTTACGGAGCTGTCAGCCAGTGCAGATACTGCCAGAAAGGGCTCCGGATCCTTTTCAATACGATCGTCCGCTGCTATTACCGAGCGGATAACCTCCTTTGCGCGATCAATATCATCCCCGTAACCAATCCCGAAAGTAAAATCCACCCTGCGGCGCGGCTCAGCTGAGTAATTAATCAGCGATTCAGATGAAAGCGGCGAGTTGGGAATTATTACGGTCTTATTATCGGGAGTTTTAAGCACAGTATGAAAAATCTGAATCTCACGCACAGTGCCCGAATGCCCGCAGGCTTCAATATAGTCTCCAACCTGGAAGGGTCTGAAAATTAATATAATTACACCTCCGGCAAAGTTTTGAAGGTTCCCGGAAAGCGCCATACCTACAGCAAATCCGGCAGCACCCAAAAGCGCAATTACCGAGGTCATTTCAACCCCGATCATCCCTGCCACAATCACAACCAGAAGGACCTTAAGACCGGTTACAGTAAGACTTATAAGAAAGGTTTCAAGGGTGGGATCAAAATCATAGCGTTCAAAAGCCTGTATCAAAATGCGCCTGAAGATTCTTATCAGCCACCAGCCGACAAAAAATACTATTAAGGCCAAAAGCACTCTGGGAGCATAGCTCATTATCAGCTCAACGGCCTCCTGCCTGTACTTTGTAACCTGATCAAGTGGCAGATATTCTTTCATACCATCTCCTGTTTTGTTTAAAACTTACCCACTAACTTACCCTGAAATTTCTTCAAAGTGAGTTCGATCCGCACTTTTTCTGGCGCGCTCCGGATCAAATATTCTTCCGTTCATGGTTACATAAACACCGGCCGGCAGGGTCTGTACTGCCGCAACAGCAAAGCCGATGTTAAAAACTGCGTCACTGTCTGTGAACTTGGCCGGCGCAATTGAACCCGTCAGCACGATTGTCTTGTTCTGCACCTCTTTTAAAAGCTTACCTGTTTCAGTAATGGTATCTGTCCCGTGGGTTATGATTATTTTATCTTCAGGCGAAGCCAGAACTGTCTCTTGAATCAAGCTGCGATCCTGACCTGTCAGATCATTGCTGTCTTTTTTAAGCAGCGGAGTTATTCTGTACCTAAGGGTTACATTGGAGCGTGAAAGCACTTCGGAAATAGCCGGATCTCCGACCTGATAGGTACTGAGGCTATCGTAATAGACCTTATCAATCGTACCGCCTGTAGTAATAAAATGGATTGTTACCTTTTCCGTCATTTTAATAAACCGTAATTACTTGCCATAAGATATTGAAGTGTATATAAAAAGTAAAGTACTGGCCAGAGCTTATAAGCTTAATGCTCGCTGGTGCTATAGTTGGCCTTTGGCAGGAAAGATTAGTAATGACTACTGACAAGCAAGAAAAACCCTATCCTGATGTAAACCCGCAGCCTTCTTTTCCGGAAATTGAAAAGCAGATTCTTAAGTTCTGGAAAGAAGAAAAAATCTTTGAAAAAAGCGTTGAGATGCGGCCGGCCGGTGAGCGTGGTGAAAACGAGTACGTTTTTTATGACGGCCCGCCATTCGCAAACGGGCTGCCTCACTACGGCCATCTTTTAACCGGTTATGTAAAAGACATTATCCCGCGTTATTACACTATGCGCGGCAGACGTGTAGAACGCCGCTTTGGCTGGGACTGCCACGGCCTGCCGGCTGAAATGGAGGCAGAAAAGGAGCTGGGGATCTCTGGACGTAAGGCAATAGAAGAATTTGGTATCGATAAGTTTAACGAACACTGCAGAAAGTCTGTCTTAAAGTACACAAAAGAATGGGAAAGCTATGTAACCCGCCAGGCCCGCTGGGTTGATTTTAAAAACGACTATAAAACCATGGACCTTACCTACATGGAGAGTGTTTTGTGGGCCTTTAAGGAGCTCTGGAAGAAGGGGCTAATTTATGAGGGCTATCGCGTGATGCCTTATTCATGGGCTTGCCAGACTCCGCTATCCAATTTTGAAACCAGACTTGATAACGCCACCCGCCCAAGACAGGATCCGGCAGTTACGGTTCTTTTCACACTTGATCCGCGCCCGGGCGATCCTGGCCCGATTAAGATGATGATCTGGACAACGACACCGTGGACCCTGCCGCTTAATGTTGCCATAGCGGTAGGCGAAGAGATTGATTACGCTCTTATGGAAGAAGACGGGGTATATTATCTGATTGCAGAAGCAGTTATACCAAAATACAAAAAGCAGCTCGAAAAAGCCGTAAAAAAGGGGGTAATAAAGGGCAAAGAGCTTTTGGAGCGCACCTACCAGCCAATTTTTGATTACCTGAAGGATACCCCCAATGCCTTCAGGGTTCTTCCAGCAGACTGGGTTAACACCGAAGAAGGTACCGGCATAGTGCATATGTCGACCGGAACAGGTGATGTTGACCAGGAAGTCGGAAACAAGTTTGGTGTGCCTACTGTATGCCCGGTTGATCACGCCGGCAAATATACTGAAGAGATCCGTGATTATGCCGGAAGAATGGTGCTGGACTGTAATAAAGATATCATTCAGGATCTTAAAAAGCGCGGTGTACTGGTCAAACATGAAACTTACGAGCACAACTATCCTCACTGCTGGAGAACTGACACTCCCTTAATATTCAGAGCAATCAGCTCCTGGTATGTCTCGGTTACAAAAATCCGCGATCGCCTGGTAGAGCTTAATCAGCAGATAAACTGGATTCCGGAACACATTCGCGATGGCCAGTTCGGAAAGTGGCTGGCCGGGGCACGCGACTGGTCAATCAGCCGTAACCGCTTTTGGGGTGCACCGATTCCGGTCTGGAAGAGTGATAATCCTGACTTCCCGCGTATTGATGTGTATGGCAGTCTCGATGAGCTTGAGCGTGATTTCGGGGTTCGCCCTGACGACCTGCACAGGCCGTATATAGATCAACTTACCAGACCAAATCCCGACGATCCCAGCGGCAAAAGCACTATGCGGCGGGTTGAGGAGGTTCTGGACTGCTGGTTTGAATCAGGCTCAATGCCGTATGCCCAGGTACACTACCCTTTTGAAAACAAAGCGTGGTTTGAAAATCATTTTCCGGCTGACTTTATAGTAGAGTATGTCGCCCAGACCCGTGGCTGGTTCTACAATCTGGTTGTTCTGGCTGGAGCGCTCTTTGATAAGCCTCCGTTTAAAAACTGCATGTGCCACGGTGTGGTGCTCGATGTTGAAGGCCGGAAGCTCAGTAAGAGACTTAGAAACTATCCTGATCCGGTTGAGCTCTTCGAAACAATCGGCTCTGATGCGCTGCGCTGGTTTCTGGTATCATCTTCGATTCTGCGCGGTGGTGACCTGCAGATAGATAAAGAAGGTAAGCTGATAGCTGAGGTAGTAAGAACAGTTATAAATCCTATATGGAACGCTTACTATTTCTTTACGCTTTATGCCAATGCAGATGGTATTAAGGCCGACTTTGATACATCTTCAAAACAACTTCTGGATCGTTACATTCTGGCCAAGCTGCATGAATTTGTAAAAGATACCGAACAGTCGCTTGATGCTTATGATGTGGCCGGAGCCTGCCAGCATACGCTTTCATTTATTGATGCTCTAAATAACTGGTATATCCGCCGAAGCCGCGACCGCTTCTGGAAGGCTGAAAAGGATCAGGATAAAATTGATGCGTACAACACCCTTTTTGTTGTGTTGTGTACCTTTACAAAGACAGTTGCACCACTTCTGCCACTTATCAGCGAAGAGATTTATCGCGGACTGACAGGTGAGCTGAGCGTACATCTTACTGACTGGCCCGAAGCTGAAAAAATTCCTGCTGACCGTGAACTGGTAGCTGCAATGGACAGGGTAAGAGATGTATGTTCTGTCGGACTCTCTATGCGTGAGGCCAACCGCTTAAGAACCAGGCTGCCGCTTGCCTCAGTTACAATAGCAGGAAAAAACACTTCGCAGCTTGCAGATTACAGCGCGCTTATAAAGGATGAGCTGAATGTTAAAGAGGTTTTTATCTCTGAAGATATTGAAAAGTTTGCCTCCTTTAATCTAAAAGTTAATGCCCGCAAAGCCGGGCCGCGCCTGGGGGCCAAAGTAAAAGAAGTTATAAAAGAATCAAAGTCCGGAAACTGGAAGAGGCTCGACGATGGCCGAGTGGAAGTAGCCGGTGAGGTTCTGGAGGAAGATGAGTTTGAACTTGCGCTGACACCGAAAGAAGGGTTGGTGGCTCAGCCGCTCTCTTCTTATGACGCCGTTGTTGTACTTGACACCGAACTGACACCGGAACTCATTGATGAAGGTAAAGCCCGTGACCTGGTACGCCTGATTCAGCAAGCCCGTAAAAAGGCCGGTTTTCACATAGCCGACCATATCGAGCTTGCGCTTGGGCTTCCGCCTGAACTTGAAGAGGTCATTAAGAAACACCAGCAATATCTGGCCGGTGAAACCCTGGCTGATTCTGTAACTTACGGGCCACTAGAGGGGTGTGATTACAGTGAAAAGGCAAAGTTGGATGAAAGCGAAATTGTGCTGTCACTCAAAAGAATTTAAGGAACTATAAACTCGATGCCGTCGTTTGTGGTTACGTCGACCTGATACGCCTTATCCGCTCAGCTTCCCGTTGCAGCTCGAGCTTCAGAAGATCTAAAACCTTGTAAGCTGTAATGCCGAAAAGCAGCGGCTGAATTGCTGGAGGCGGGTTGCAGAATGCCGGGGGCTTCTTTTCTGATTACTGTTTCCCCGCTATCAGCTCTCGGCACCCAGCATTCAGCAACAGGTATAAAACAAAATACGTAGACGTATCCGTCTACGTATACGGTTTTACGTCCACGGCTACGTCGTCGTCTACGTAATATATGCTCAAACTGGTGTGGAGCTGCCTGGAAATAATAAAACTCGTAGACGTAGCCGTCTACCTCAACGGTTTTACGGTTACAGCAACGTTAATGTATACACTTCTACCAGTCATCCATTCATTACATTCTTAATTGGTATCGTCTCAATAAACTTTTATTAGATAATTGTCCATTCACCTTCAAAGGACCGGTAACTGATTAGCTCTCTGACATCCCAATACCGACCTATCTCATTTCCGTGAGGAAGGAAACTTTCATTAACTCATGCCGAATACTTTATCGAAAGGCGGGCGTAATCAAACTATGCTGTAATTATCTGTATGAATCTATATGGATCTAATAATCCACGCTGCAGTTTTTTGAGTAGCAGGTGATATAAATTTATTATTATACGGTCCCTTTGGAAAGCTAGCATGAAAGCAAGTAAAAAAACATCGCACATATTTAACTC
>RFHI01000232.1 GCA_003696425.1 Candidatus Dadabacteria bacterium
ACATTGTTGCCAGGAGGCAGATTAGCGGCCTTAACTGCAGGCATATCTATAATCCTGCGACAGATACATGGGATCAGTCGTCCCCGGGTACTAATTTAATCCATGATTCGCAGGATTTAGCTACGGCAATTCAGACAGTGGGGGGGCCACTGTATTCGCCGCTAATTAACCAGGTCGATGTAATTGCTGAAAGAATACGTGATAAAGAAAAAGATGTTTTTTACTGTGACGAGAGTGCTATCGATTACTATACAAACTCGGCTCCGGCCGGAGCTGATATTAAAGTGGCTTTTACTCCGGGAAGTAATTCGCGCTGGTGGAGGTCAAATGTGCCGCTTTCAACCGATAATCCTGTCAGTGCGGCTATAGCTTATTTAACAGGAGATGATGATACTGTTTCGAATTACATTATGTTAGCTCCATATAATGAGGCTACAAAGTGGAACTTATGGGACACGGGGTATGATGTAGGGCGAACGTTACTTCATGAATTTGGGCATGCCTTTGCAAAACTTCCGGATTTCTACATATCAGATTCTGATAAATGCCCTGAGTACCGTGGGATGATGTGTGCTCATTTGGCTTATAACTTTGCTTCTCCTGTACCTGCAAATTGGTACCATGACGGCACCAGAAGAAACCTGGCTTATGGCAAGGTGAAACTGGTAGACAAACTAAATGCAGCTGTGGGTGGCATTACCTCTATTTCAACCGGGTTTACTTTCCCAAACCCCAATTATTATCCTACTAATTGCACGGCCAAAAGTTTTAACGTTACCTATGCCTATGGTGCAAAACAGCTATCATATATAACAGAAAAGGTTTATGATATTAGTGGAAAACTTGTGTATCAGTCGGCGTCAGAGAAACCCGTACCGAACGGATCTGATACATACTATTATGGGGAAAGGGCAGGGGTTGATACTGATTGGTATCCCACAATTGGTTTTGGCTGGCCGGGAGTGGATCAGGCCATGAATCTCGTAGCAAGTGGAGTATATTTTGTCATTAATCAGCATGGGCACATACAGTCTATTTCTGGTATTGGTAATAAAAATACCTTGTTTAGAAAAGTCACTGTGCCGACAGCTTTCGACCCTAATTGTTCTCCCGTACACTGAATGTTTTGATTAGATTGATGGGGACTCTAAAATGATAAAACCTTCCAAGACTTCTGCATTAATCGGCGCAATTTTAAGTTTAGCTGGATGCGGCAAGGATGTGGTAGGCCCAAGTGATAATTCTCCCGGAGATTTGGCCTTACACTCAATGCCGGAGGGAGCTAAAGTAATAGTAAGAGAAATACGCAATATTCGTCAGATACCATATACGGTAGTGGAGGCAACCCCGGACACATTAAAAGGGCTTGATCCTGGCCCCTACAGGCTGATTTTTGAGGCCGATGGATTTGCTCCTGTGGATACAGTGGCGATTGTGGACGAAGGGAAACTTACTCTTATTGATGCCACTCTTACTCCGCTACCTGAAGAGCAGGAGTAGCTTACACAGGGAGTGCTTAGTCATAATGATCAATGAGAATAAGTTGTTTTAGCCGTTACTATTTTAACGGCAACTTTCTGTCCCTTTCAGCGATAATTTCAATAAACCTGCAAAAAAGCACTCCGGCTATATTTGCTTAAAATATCTTAATATAGAATGCTCTCATAAAGCGGGTGATAACAGCTGATGCCTGAAATTGTTGAAACACCGGAATTTAAAGAGGCGCTTAAGCTTATTGAAAAGCGCACGCCCTTTATTTTTATTACCGGCCGGGCCGGGACGGGTAAATCCACCTTTATTGATCTGTTGCGCCGTGAGCTAACCAGAAACTTTGCTGTGGTAGCACCTACTGGTGTGGCAGCGCTAAATGTTGGCGGACAGACAATCCATTCGTTTTTCAGATTTCCGCCGAGGCCGGTCGATCCTGAAAAAATTACGCCTGTAAGAGGCGGTGAGATATACAGAAAGCTGGAGCTTTTAATAATTGATGAAATCTCAATGGTCAGGGCCGATCTCCTGGATGGCATTGACAGGTTTTTACGGATTAACGGCCGCCAGCGTAATAAAGCATTTGGCGGTGTGCAAATAGTTGGAGTAGGCGATCTCTTTCAGCTTCCGCCGGTTGTTTCTACCGAAGAAGAATCGCTTTATATTAATGATAAATATGAATCACCTTATTTTTTCAGCGCCGAGTGCCTGCAGCAGACCGGCATCAGCACAATTGAATTTACCCGAATTTTCAGGCAGCAGGATAGAGAGTTTATAGATATTCTTAACAGTATTCGTGATGGCAGTGATACGGAATATGCGATTGAAAGACTTAACTCCAGTTGTCTTAGCGGTGACGAGTTTATCGAAGGCGGTGTTACACTTACCTGTACAAATTACCTTGCTGATAAAATAAACAGCTTCCAGTTAAAAAAACTTGAAGGCGATGTGCGTGAATATAACGGAACAGTTGAAGGGGATTTTAGCTTAAGAAAGGAGAGGCTGCCTGCGCCTGAAAAGCTCTTATTAAAACCGGGTGCTCAGGTAATGTTTACTAAAAACGACCGTGATAAACGCTGGGTTAACGGCACGCTTGGCATTGTTGAGGAACTAGCGGATAAATGGGTTCTGGTACGCGGCATGGGCTTAAGTGGCGGTGTATTTGAAGTTGAGCGTGAAACCTGGGAATCGTACCGCTTTACATACGACCGTGAGAGTGGCCGGATCATATCCGAGGTAGTCGGGCGCTATAAGCAGTTTCCACTTATGCTTGCCTGGGCAGTTACTATTCATAAGAGCCAGGGACTTACACTTGATAAGGCAATAATAGATCTTGGCCGGGGCGCCTTTGCTGCCGGGCAGACCTACGTGGCCCTTAGCCGCTGCAGGCGGCTCTCTGACATTACGCTGCGGCGGCCACTGACAGAACGCGATCTGCTCTGTGATCCGGTAATAAGAGAATTTTATAGTTCTGTAATTAGTAGCGCCTGACTGTTCGACCTGCAACATGCCTAACATACAAAAGAATATTGCTATACATTAAGCCCCTTGAGTCCCATAACATAATTACCTAAAAGCAGTCGGCTACAGGTATCCAAGATTAGTTTTTATTGGAGAACACTTACTATGTACTACGGTGAAGGGGGTTCTCTTCTGACACCAAATTACAGATACGCCGGGTTTCTCTGGCGTGTAATCGCTACATTGTATGACAATACCCTGCTACTTGGACTACTTCTGGTAGCTCTTTTGTTGGGAATTAAGGCAGACCTAAGTCTTGAGAACTGGTACCTGCTTATGTTCGGCTGGCCAGTGTTGGGAGCAGTTTATTATATCGCTTTTCACGCTTCCACACTTCAGGCAACACCCGGAAAAATGATTTGTCGCCTGCGAGTTTGTCGATCTACAGGTGAAAAGGTCGGGCTTGGTGCTGCAGCACTCCGCTGGGTCTGTTATCTGGTAAGTAAGATATTTCTCTTCTTACCTTTTTTAGTGTGCATCTTTCATCCTAAAAAGCAGTGTCTACACGATCTTGCCTCGGATGTAGTAGTGGTTAAAGAAGCCAGAGCGCCAATGGGAGAATTCGTAAGAGGTGTGAGTCTGATACTTTTACTGGTAATAGCAAGTTTTGGAACTTTGATTGTTATTGGAAGAAGCGTAAAACCGCAGCAGCTTTACGCTCTCGCAAATAATCTTGAAAGAGGATTGGCTACGAGCGGGTACAGCAGAAGACATGCAATGGAGCCAATCAGATTTAAGCACAAAAGTTCCAGCAAAGCGCTCCGCAAAGCCAAATATAATCTTGATGATATAGAAAAGATGCTGGGAGATCGTTAATCCCTGGGGATTCCAAAATCTTTTCACGCCGATGCGAATAATTAAGAATATGCTTATCTATGTTTTAGTGCGTATTACGTAATCGCAGCAAACGGACGGCAAAAGGGTCGGGAGGAACTTCACCTTGAGTTAACCTCCCATAAATGACCCTGGCGGGTAAGATGCATGCAGGCTACCACTTAGATCAGGGTAGCGGCGATGCTTGCCGTAAGAAAACAGGCAAGCGTGGCAGCCAGCATGGCTCTAACACCCAGCCGAGCTATCTCTCCTTTCCGCTCCGGTGCGAAGATTCCCAGTCCTCCGATCAGAATCCCGATCGAAGAAAAATTGGAAAACCCGCACAGTGCATAGGTTAAAATGATCACGGTGCGCTCACTGAGCTGGTGAACGCTTCCACCTTCGAGAAGCGGGGTGCCCTTTAGGTACCCGGCAAAGTCCCCGTAAGCAACGAATTCGTTAATTACGGTTTTTTCACCGAGCAGCGTGCCGGCCGTGTGGAGATCCTGCCATGGAACTCCCATCAGCCAGGCAAACGGGGCAAAAAGGTACCCCAGAAGCTCCTGCAGGGTGTCAATCCGCGCGGTTGAAATGCCGCTTAAGGCAGTAAAACCGTGACAGAGAGCGCCCCACAGGAAGTTGGCCGCAGAAATCAGCGCGATGAACACAATAAGCATGGCGGCAATATTAGCCACCAGAGCAATGCCTTCTCGCGCTCCGTCAGCCAGGGCGTGAAGCGGACCATCACACTTGCTTTCGTGTTCAAGCCTGACCGTTCCGGCCGTAACCGGTTCGCCGGTTTCCGGAACCAGAATCTTGGCAAAGACCAGGGCAGCCGGGGCTGACATGATCGATGCCGCCATCAGGTGGCCGGCGATGTTGGGGAAGTGGTCGACCAGCATTCCTACGTAGGCCGCCATGACAGAGCCTGCCACAGTAGCCATGCCGCCGGTCATTACTACCATAAGCTCCGAGCGGGTCATGCGTTCGATGTACGGACGTACGACCAGCGGGGCTTCTGTTTGACCCATAAAAATATTGGCAGCAGCCGAGAGAGCCTCGGCGCCACTAACACTCTTAAGGGTCTTTTTCATGCCCAGGCCGATCCAGTACACGATCCTGTGCATGATCCCGAGATGATAGAGTACAGCCATGATGGCGGCGTACACGATCACCACCGGAAGAACATGAAAGAGAAACGGTACTGAGTCGACCAGGTCTCCGGCCAGAAAGCGCGCACCGTCCCCGGAAAAGTCGTAGAGCTTGATAAAGACTCCGTTGACCATGCCAAAGAATGCGCGTGCGGCAGCGGTCTTAAGAATCAGAAGCGCGAAGACAAACTGCAGGAGGATTCCCACAGTTACCACGCGCCAGGGGATGCGGCTCCGCTCGTACGAGAAGAGCCAGCATAGGAAAATAAATGTGCCCATCCCGAGCACAGCCTGCAGAACATGCATCTTACCTGCCTCCTTGTTACAGGATTTTACAACCTACTTTACGTGAAGTTCGCTACCAGAGAATATAGTTTTAAAAGAGCTGTATGGGTAAGTATAGCGTGTTACAGCAGCTTAATGAAACCCAATCAAGCAGCGTTTTAAGAGATAATAGGCTGAAATATATAGATAAAAGGCGGGTTATGAACCCGCCTGCTTTTAAATTTTTTGAGCGTCGCAACTGAAAAATATCCTCAGTCGCATAGTCTCCTACTCTTCACACTGGCTCTCTACCAGCGGCACCTGGTTTACAAGCTCCATTACAGTTTCATGGATCTCAAGTGCCCGGGTGAGAAGTTTTTTCTTAAGCCTGCGCCTTGATTTTACACGTTTTTTGCAGCCCGGGCCGTTACATGACCCTGATTTTAGAGCTCTTTTCGACCAGTTTTTAATAATGCAGCGCGACTGGGTATATAAAGTGTCAGAACTGCCACTCAATATGTTAACGGTTTCGCTGTTTATATTCTGATCGGTACAGAATGGATTCTCGCTACAGGTTGTAACCTGGAGCGGAATAGTCTCAAGGCTTGAGACCATTGAGCGGTAAGATTTGTTTGCTTTTTTGGGCTTACAGTTTCCCTTGCCGTATTTTCTTAAAAGCCTGCGGTAGAAGCGGCGCTGCTCCTTAATGCGGGTGGTGAGCGTCTCTACAACGGCTGTATAGTCCGTTTCAACACAACCGCCACAGCTTGTGCCGTCGCCGCCGCAAACGCCGCATTCATCCACAACAGCGTCACCGCACGGTACACCGGCGCAGTCAAGGCAGCTTGTTCCGTCTCCGCCTACCACGCCGCAGCGGTCGATAATCAGTGATTTATCAAACCTGAGAGCAACAGTATAAACACCTCCAAAGCGGCTGGTGTCATAACCGGCAGCGGCAAGTTCAGCTGTAGAGACAAAAGAAACAGGGCCAAGATATGTGCCGGTATCAATAAGGGCAAAAGCGGAATTTGGCAGGTCGTACGGAAAGTAGGTCATTGAAGGCGGAAAGTCGCCATAATCCACCGTCCCTCCACGATTGGCTACGGCCAGCTCGTAATCAACCCGGCGGTCAAACCCGCGGTTGGCACCGCCCTTTGCAACAGCGTTTACAGCGCTGTAAAGTCCCAGAGTATCTCCCAGCGGGGAGTCATTAAAGGGGTCGAAATGAAGTGCATATAATGCAGAGCTGTTACTTGCACCGAGAAAATCAAGACCGCTAAGGTTTATAAAGATATCACCGTATCCTACGCGACCGCCAAGAGCGTCTGGATCATATGAGCCGGCTAGAAGTGAGAGGTCTGTACTTATTACAAGCCAGATTTCATCGTCAGTTTCCCTGAAGGCCATACCGTGAATGTTAAATGCATCACCGATTTCGTCATCGAGGCCGTCATCGGTATAGTACCAGCCGAACTGATCAAGCTTGCTGCTGTCTACGGTCATAAAGACTGAATCGTTAAAACACTCAAAGGCGTAATTTATTACCCAGCCGTTTGTTACCGGGCCGCACTGGGACTGCTCCTGGGCATTAACCGATATTGCAGAGGTTAATACTATTAAGACTGTGGCTACTAAGCTTTGAAGGGCTTTCATCATTGTAACACTCCTTTCTGGCACCTGTATTTTGAAAAACTACATAAGCAGCTTTATCATAAAACAGCGTTTAAGCCAAATTTAATCAGTATTACTTGAGTGTTACGTTAAAGTACGGGAGTGCCTTACTGCAATAAAAAAGCCCGGAAGCACTCAGCCCCCGGACTCTTTTTAATCTAATGATTTTAACTAGCCGTCTACAACAGGCCGCCGCCGCCGTTACTAACGCCACAGGTATCTGTAGTACGCGGAATGGTATCAGCGTGGGCATGGGCCTGCTCAGCCAGATCGCGACTCTTTTTCAGCAGCTTCTTAAGGCCTTTGCGGGAGTTAAAAAACTTGCGGTAAAGCTTAATTATCTTTTTAGTTAGATCTTTTAGCTGATCAGTCTTTTCATGATACTCAGTGAAAATCTGACTATGGTCAGAGGCAAGGCAGAGCACTTCATTAGTACAGTTATTTATTATTGAAGGTATCTGCCAGGTAATTGTCCAGTTTCTAATCTGAAGTTCATGTGCTTCAGCAAGAATATCCTCAATCCGCTTCTCAAGCTTTTTACTTAAACGCCTGCCGGACTTTCTGGCTTTACGTTTCATAATGCGTGAGACCCGCTTTATGATGCTTTCCTGCTTCTTGGGAAAGCCATCCATTACAACCAGGTCATTTGTAATATCAAACGATTCACAGCCGAGGCAGCTTGTACCGTCACCGCCACAAACACCGCACTGATCTTCGCCTTCGGGGCAGGGATTCTGACACTCGTTGTTGCCAAAGCACTTGCCGCACTCGTCGATTTCCTCGGGCAGGCAACAACCGCCAAACTGATCATTGACGTGTCCGCCGTTTGGCTCTTCTGCGCAGTCAAGGCAGGTTGGGCCGTTATAGTTCGGATCGGTCGTACAGTCACCGCATACATCAGGATTACACTGGCAAACTTCAAGATCATCAATCGCCCCCGATGTATCCAGGCAGATTTCAAGCGCCTGAACTTTTGAAGTATCTCCCAGCGATTCAAAAGTTGACTGAATTACCGAGTTATCACCGATGCCCTCTACAGACTTACTGTAGACTTCATTATCTGAACCATCCAATCCACGGATAACCGCTCCGGTTCCGCGCTCAAGATCCACCAGCTTAAGTGATGAAACCTCGGTTGCTTCGTCAAAATCAATTCTAAAGCAGCCACCCTTGGCTTCGTCATCGGGATCATCAACAAAGCCGTCGTTATCGGAGTCAACATCATCCTCGGCGATAATCAATATTTTTCCAAGAGATGTCTCATTGCGAGCGCCCGCGCCGTATCCTGAACCCTGGCCGGGCCCTCCAAAGGCCTCATTAGGTGTACCGAGATCATCATCGCCACCCGTCGGATTACTGCTGTCAAATATAATAGCTTTATTCGGATGTCCCTCTTTATTATTTATAGCACTAAAGACCCCAATATCTGAAAACTGGTCAGTTACTACTTCGCCGCTCTGCAGAGAGTTAAAGTCTATCTTAAGCGGATTTTCACAGGGAGGGTACTCACGTGTACAGACAGCACCGCTATCATCCTTTTCAGAGCACTGGTAGTTTGTGTCATACCAGCCGTGGCGCGGTCCATCCCAGTCAGTTAACCAGCCGTTACTGTAAGTGTTATTCAGGCCCTGGTAAGGGTGAAACCAGATACCCACTGTATCGTTATAGCCGGTTCCGTACCAGTCAGAGGCCGGACCGTGAAGTGGGGTATGAGTCATAATAGCGGTAGCGTCGATGTTAAATCCAAGTGTTCGCGTACCGTCTAGTTCATCCTGTGCTGTAAGGCTTTTTACAAAACTATTATCCACCAGCGAAGAGAGGATCTTATCAGGGTCGCCGTAAGTACCATCACCGTTCCCGTCTTTGTAGCTCCTGTTGTTATTTTTGCCGTTATAACCGTAGACCAGGAGCTTCGGGTTACTTATATCGCTGGCATCAAAATAAAAGATAGCCAGTTCATTTGGAATGCCCTTGGGATTGGGGCCATCATTAATAACCAGCGTAAAGCCGTCAGCCAGGACATCGCCCGCCTCTTTTTTCTTAAAATTTACTCTCCAGGAAAAGGTGTAACTTCCGGAGTCGTTTTTAAAGCTTGAGTCAATGTAATTAACCCTTCCGCCATAGGCATTAAAAGACCAGCCACTGGTCTCCGGTACCCAGAAATATGTGTATTGCTCGGCTTCAGCAGCCTGTAATATGCTGGAAATAAATAAGAAAAATAGACAAAGGGCCCCCTTGAGGGCGTTCTTGCAATTTGTCATGACACCTCCCGTTCAGTTGACAGTCCACCCACTAGTCTTACGACAGGGTGCTATTGCTTCAGATGAATAATACTTTTTTCAAGTATCGCTATATTCCCATAAAATCAGCTGTTAAGGAAGGCAGTTAAGTTTTTCTTAAGGTTGTAAATTAAGCTAATTAGGCCTTAAGTGCTTCTAACTACGGGGATTTGTCTGTCAGGATCGTCCGTAAAAAAGCCCAGCGTGCAGCAATCCCTTCTACCGCTTTTCCGAGCGGAGTTCCGAGGCCATGTCCGGCACCCCTTTCGACGCGAAGCAGGATAGGAAGGTCACCAGCCTGGGAGGCCTGAAGGGCAGCGGCAAGTTTTAAGCTGTGTCCGGGCCAGACGCGGTCATCGTGATCCGCCGTCATAATAAGCATGGCCGGATATTCTGTGCCGCTCTTGACGTTGTGAAGAGGTGAATACTTAATAATGAACTCAAAATCATCCGGGTTATCAGGATCACCGTACTCAGGAATCCAGTTTTTACCGTCAGTAAGTTTATGAAATCTGAGCATATCATAAACGCCATTACTGGCTATAACTGCACCAAAAAGCTCAGGACGCTGCATGGTGCAGGCAGCTACCAGGAGTCCTCCGTTACTGCCTCCGCCGATAGCGAGCTTTTTTGGCTTTGTGTAGCCGTTACCTATTAACCACTCGGCGGCAGCAATAAAATCATCAAAAACGTTCTGCTTATTTTCGCGCATGCCTGCTTCGTGCCACTCTCTACCGAATTCTCCGCCACCTCTTAAGGCCGGCTGGGCATAGACGCCACCTGCTTCAAGCCAGGGAAGCAGTCCCGCATTAAATGCGGGGGTAAGTGAGGTGTTGAATCCGCCGTAGCCATACAGGTAAGTGGGATTATCTCCATTAAGTTCTATGTCTTTCCTGTGAACCACAAACATGGGGATTTCAGTGCCGTCCCTGCTCTTGTACCATAACTGCTTTACCGTGAACTTAGAGAGGTCAACAGGAACTTCGCGCCTGTAGTATTCAGTAAGCTCGTTAGTAGATGGATCGTACCTGTAAACAGCTGGTGGCGAGACAAAAGAAGAACACGAAATATAACAGGTTTTATCAGAACGGAGGCCGCTTACCCCATCTACGCTGATGATTCCAGGTAAATCCACCTTAACTTTTAACGTACCGTCTTTTTCATAGACGATCAGTTCGGATGACGCGTTATGCAGGTAGTGTGCAATAAAATGATCGCCGTGCATTGAGGCCGATTGCAGTATCTTATCATTACTTTCAGGGATAACGGTTGAAACGGTGGATGGATCGCCAAGCTTAACGCCAATTACCCTGCCCCGTGGGGCATCCTGGTTAGTCCAAAAGTAGAACCTGTCTTTATCGTTTCCTATGTAACTGTAGGCTGCATTTTGAGTGGTAAATAGGCTCTTAAATTCTCCGTTAGGATCTGTTAGATCTTTTACAAGTATATCATTAGTTTTACTTGAGCCCACCCTGCTGCTTATTACCAGGTAACGCCCGTCTTCTGTTACAAACGCCCCGTTTAATGCTGTCGGCTGTTCGGTGCTTTCATATACCAGGGTGTCTTCACGCTGGCTGGTTCCGACCCTGTGGTAATAAATCCTGTGAAAGCGGTTACTGGCCTTGAGCTTGTCGCTTTCTTCAGGTTCGGGATAGCGTGAATAATAAAACCCGGCACGATCCTTATCCCAGCTTATGCCGGAGAATTTCACATGCTCAAGTTTATCAGTAAGATCCTTTCCTGACTCCACATCGCGCACGTAAATTGTCTGCCAGTCGCTGCCTTTCTCGGATACGGAATAAGCTACCAGCCTGCCATCCAGCGAAGGTGCAAAGGTAGTCACGGCAACTGTTCCGTCATCAGAGAGCCGGTTTGGATCGATAAGTACCCGCTCGTTGCTGCCGTCCCTATCAGCAACCATTATCATCCAGTGGTCCTGGAGGCCTGTGTTCTCGAGGTGAAACTGCTTATCACCGCGCTCAATAGGAGCGGATTTTTTGGGAACGTTGAAAACTTTTTTTACCCTGGCCTGCCACTCTTGCTCTCCAGAGAGCTGCAGGTAACGCCTGGCCATGGCGTCCTGCTTGACCATAAAGCTTTTTGTGGCAGGATCATCCAGGTCTTCAAGCGGCCTGTAGGGGTCGGGAACTTCGTGCCCCCGCGGGCCGGAGCGCGCACCCGGATCGCGTGGAGCTTCGGGATATTCAAGTAAAGCAGCCCGTAGAGCAGCGTTTAATGCGGCTGCCGATGCTGGACTTCCCGCGTAAAGACTCGCGAGCATCGGGTCTTCATCTGTTCCCTGGCCATTTCCGCCTGGTTTTTCCCGGGAAGCCGGATCGCGGCTTTGTACGTCGACCATATTTGTGTAACTACTGCTGTTTACCCC
>RFHI01000233.1 GCA_003696425.1 Candidatus Dadabacteria bacterium
GGTGGGGGGCGAGCGTTGGTGTCAGCTCGAAGAGCTGATGCCAAATCTTTGATTTGGCATAGCGGCGACTGGCGACGGCGCGAGCTTGCTCGCAGAGGAGCCAGGAGCAGCGTTACACCATAAGCGAGGCCCGCCATACCCGTGGGGGGGCGAGCGTTGGTGTCAGCTCGAAGAGCTGATGCCAAATCTTTAATTTGGCATAGCGGCGACTGGCGACGGCGCGACAGTCCGCGCTCTGCGGCAGTCAAGCGCAACAAAAGTGCGCGCGGCATCTCTGCAACATATCATTAACTTCTAAATTAAACCCATAAGTTATATGTGTTACACGAGTTTGATGCTACCTCCGCCAGATTGGGGCCTGTTCACTGTTGTATTTTTTTCGGTGCCAGCCTCTCCTTCCGGCTGCCTCTTCCAGCTCTTCTTCCTCTTCTTTTTTGCGCCTTATAAGATCATCTACTGCCAGAGCATCACGCTTACTTGACGGTATCACTGGCCATACGTAGTCCGGGTGAGCAGGAACTTGAGCCACTACTGGAGTAACCGGCACATGTTCAACAACAGGAATACTTTCCATCCCATGTCCTTTTAGCGTTGCAAGAATATATGGAGCACTGCCATCTGCCGGCATGGCTGCTATTTCCAGGGTATGGCCGTTAAACACCGCCTGCCCATCTGCTGTCCGTCCAAAAAATGCATAGGCAGGATTATCAGGAGTTATGTGGATTGCTCCATTATGGTCAACCGGAACGAAAAATGGGTGGTTCTGAGTATCTTTACTTGCACTGATGAAGACACCAAGCTTACCATCCGCGCCCAGTGCCTGTGGATCAATATGCGCACCATCGTGGAACGACCCATCCGGTGCCATATGTTTTAAAGTAAGGTCGATACTGCCGTCAGCATTTATTCCACTACCGTGCTCACCTGCCCAATATACACGCACCTCGTTAAAATCCGGTTGGTGCGTGTTATTATCCATCCATGATCCTGTATGGCGATGAATCTCAAGAGTATGTTCAGCGTTGCGTCCTACAAACTCCTCTGGAGTCAGATGATGAACCTCCACGGCTGGTCCGTCAGCTGCGACCGGCTCTGAATCCACCTGGACGCTATCGTGTCCTTGACCACCAACGTGATGTCCGAAAAGATCTATTTGCCCGTGATGCTCAACTAATTCTCTTGCCCCGGCAAGCGCCCCGCCCACTACCACTGCTGAAACTGCTCCGGTTAATGCAGTTCTACGAAAAGCGTTATACATCTGGCGCTTTCTGTATCTAGCCCTGTCATTATCGGTTTTATCTACATTAACGCTAACTTCAACAGAAACAGATTGCTGCAGAGCCTTTGCCATATCCTCTACGACGCTCGCATCAACCTTACCTGCAGCCACAAGTTCCTTTAAGGCTATCTTTGCCTTTGCTATCTGCTTTTCTACCTCAAAAATTCTTTTCTGGGGCTGAGGTCCAAGACGGATAAAGTCCTTGCCGCGCGCATGCCCTTCATTAATTAAAGTATCAGCCGTGACTATGACTTTTATCGGCTCTACCAGTTCATCAATGCTTACCGGCTTTTGCTTGCGTCTGGAAAAATTTACGAGCACTCTGTTGGCATTCTTTAGATCGCTAACGAGTTTTTCCCCATCAACCTGCTTATATCCCAGATCCTGCAATTCTTTTGTGCGCGTACCGTCTTTCCCGTCCTGCCCTAAAGTGCGTAACTGGCTGGCATAGGCTAGATCCTCATTAACCTCTTTTCGCTTACGGAAGGCTGCAAAGGCTCCTGAAATTAATGCCCCTGCGCCTATCGCTCCAAGGGCAGTTGCTTTGATACTAAGACCTGTTTTTGCGGCCATCATGCCTACGCCCAGTGAGACGCCAAGACCAAGCGTTAACGGATTAGCAATTGCTGCCGTAAGTCTATGCCTTTGAAGAAATTTAGCTACCCGATCAAGGCGGCTTTTATTGGTTTCTCTTACGGTACTGGCTGCCCGGCCAATATTAACCTGCAACTTAATATCATCTAAGGCTATCTCTCCATTACGTACGTCACTGCGGTAATCCTTAATCAGCTTCTTAAACTCATCAACGGTGACATCATCTTTTGTTGTAAATAAGGAATCCTTTTTGCCAGAAGTCTTTTCCTTATATCGCTCTATAATTTTCTCTTTTTCCGCCAGACACTCTTTTAATGTCATCTTTGAGTCCGGCGCAGCATAAGTCTTTATCAGTTCAGTAAGTTCACGGCTTAATTCTTTGTCTGCCTCAGATGCCCCTTCATTGATTTCCCTTAGCTCTTCAGCGCCTCTAACATGGCCTTGCTTCATACGACCAATAAGCTCTCTTACTTCTGCCCTCAGCGCCTTAGCTTTTTCTTTGCCGCCAACTAATTCATCAATATCTTCGCCAAGACTTAATCTTTTATAAACTTCGCGGAGTAATTTTTGTTCTTGTTGCGAATATCTTTCAAGATAGTAGTCCTCAGCGATATGATGCTTAAACCTGCTTCGACCACTTCTGGTCGCAAGACTTGTGATACCCCGCACAAATCCCTTTATACCGTGGGCAAATTTACGTATTTTACCGGTATCTGCTGGCAGCCCTTGATCAGGTTTTAGTCCTTCACGTAATTTCTCGTTTAGCGTGTATCTGGCGGTGCGGGCAGCAGTTGCATCTGCCTCGTCCTGCACATTAAGAATCATCATCGTGCGTTTCGCCTTAAGGGTGGGCTTCAGTTCAGGTTTGGGTTTCTGCTCAGGGTCAGGGTTGGGCTCGGGCTTCAGTTCAGGTTTAGGTTTCGACTCAGGGTCAGGGTTGGGCTCGGGCTTCAGTTCAGGTTTAGGCTTCGGCTCAGGTTCAGGGTTGGGCTTCGGTTCGGGTCTTGGCTTTTCCTCCTTTAACGGAGTAACCACAACTTTTGCAACCGGCTTGCCATTTTCATCATAGGCAATACCCTCAGCTTTTTTTGGATCCGTTAGAGTGGCTTCGCCAATCAGATCTCCATTAGAATCTTTTAATGTTGCTTTTGCTTCGCCGGTAGGACCGTCACCTGGTCCTTTAGGTCCTGATGAAATATTTGCCCCTGGCATTTTGCCCCCCTAGGTTAAAATCTGTAATATTCCTTAAGTAACGTTAATATTTATTGCTACACATAAAACTCTCTAAACTCCGTAAGAACCCGTGTTGTAATTTCTGACACGTCCGGTAGTAGTTCTAATAATAGCCCCTGCACTTCTGCTGCTGAGGGATTGGTTTTAAGTAGAGAGAGAATACCTTCGACCTCTTCTTCCGACAGAAACTCACTTAGCTCGTTAAAAAGTTTCAGATCAAGCCGCTCCAAGAGCTGATTAAACAGCACAGCATTAAGCTCCGGATCGTCCTCTTCGCACTCTCCTTCAATCAGGATATCTTCAAGGTAACGCTTCAGATCTGAAGGTTTTACAAGGTACTGAATTATCATCCCCGCACCACAACTGCTTTTATTAACTAGAACGTACTACTTATTAATGGTTATGAAGGGAAAACTAAAAATGTGATGTTTTTGCTAAAAAACTATAGCTATTTAAAGTAATAATTAATTCAATATGTTGCGAAATGATCAAACC
>RFHI01000028.1 GCA_003696425.1 Candidatus Dadabacteria bacterium
GTTAAGGCAAAAGTCGGGGAAGTTTCTGCCTGTAACTCAGTTTCTTGTCCGTGCCTATCCTGAGGACCGGCTTCTCTTTCGGCTGCGGCAGGTCCGGCCGCAAGTGCCTGTTCACTATAGCTTTGGGCCATATCAGTGATATGGCCAAGAGAATGTTCCAAATCCTGCTGCTGCAGCTGTGCCTGCGAGGCGGGAAGCTCAGGATTTACTCCGGATGGGATAGCATCTTCAAGCTCATGACCCTGAATATGTTGATTAATCTCTTCAAGTGTAAGTGGCGCTATCAGATCCGGCTCTAAAGTCTGTTCTCCCTGAAGTTCCGCAAAATCTACCGGCTCTTTTTCTTCTGCTACCTCAACATTTTCAGCTGTTTCTGTTTCCTGTGAGCCAGCGGCGCCCCGCCCGCGGTTAAAAGCATCAACTCTGGCCTCTGCAATTCTTCTATTAACTTCGGCCCCGCCGACGTTTAATCCTTCATAACTGTTAAGGATGTCGTCAGTAGCCTGATCTGCGATAGTTTCGGTCGCCTGAGCTGCTGTAACAGCTCCTTTTTCACGGCTGGCTATAAAGGCTGAAGGAGTTTCAATTTGCGACTCAGAGATCGGTTGAATTGCTGAGGGATCAAAATTAGTGGCAGCCTCACTTACCTGATCACGTATGGCGATATTGGAAAGCGTGATTAGATCGCCTTCGCTTAACCCACTTGCAAGCGTTCCGTTTACAAGAACGTTATCCTGTCTGCTGCGATCAAGCGCCTGCGGGGATTGAGGTTCTGCATCAGGACGCGGCCCGTTATCAAATTCCAGAGCCATAAAAACCTTACCATTTAAGCCAGAGTGCTAACCGGCTTTTACACTTAAAAATAACCTTACAATTAATGTTATGAAGAAGTCCGGTCAGGGTGTAGCAAATTTTCGTAGATTAGAATTATTAGCTAAGTTAACCAATTGAAATTTCAGTAATTATTTAACAAGTAGTTTGTCGATAATATCAAGCTTCTGGCTTATAGAGCGGTTTACAGAGTCCCGCTTTATAGCGCCAGGATTCAGGTGGTCAGAGACAATTTTAAGGAGGGTAAGCCTATCTAAGAAACCTCTTTCAGCGAGTGCTGTGGCGATATGTACTCCCTCCATATCTACCAGCGAAGTAATGTTCCTGTCATTGGAAGCCGTAAGAGGTTTGTTTACTGTAAGAAGCTCAGCAGTTTTTAGGTCACTGCCAGTTTTTACATTTAACTCAAGAACCTTACCCGATTCATTGTCCTGTACACTCGTTATAAGATAAATTTCATTAAGACTGTAATCTGACGGTGCACCACAAATTCCGATGTTATAAAAAGAGTCTGTTAGCCCTGGGGAGTACAAGCTGAAAACACTGTCAACCGATCTTAAAACCCTCTCTTTTCCAACAGCGCTTATAATTAACCTTAAATTACCGCCAGAGAAAAGTCTCAGGTTCGGCAGATTTTTTTCTTCTTTTAAGCTGAAATAACGTATTAGCGGATCGGCTTCAGCTTTTAATGCTATAAATATATAATTCATCAGCTTACCGTTTGAGATTATAGTGTGGTATTTATTTGCTTATGATAAGCGTAATAATCCCTGCCTTCAATAGAGCCGTTATGCTTAAGCGCGCCGTAGAGTCGGTTTTAAGCCAGAGCTATACCGATTTTGAGCTTATTGTTGTAGATGACGGCTCAAGCGAAGATTTAAGTGAAATAGAAGCTGTTGTAGTTTCCGCCGGCGGGCACTTTATAAAAACGGTTAATTCCGGTCCGGCACATGCCAGGAATGAAGGCGCAGCCATTGCCGGAGGAGAGTGGCTCTCTTTTCTTGATTCCGATGACCTCTGGCTTAAGGATAAACTTAAAGAACAGGTTAACTACCACAGAGAAAACCCCAATATAAAAATTTCTCAGTGCGCTGAGGTCTGGTATCGAAACGGCAGAAGAGTTAATCCGCGCCTTCGCCACAGCATGCCGCAGGGAGATGCCTTTTTAAAATCACTTGAACTTTGCTGCATCAGTCCCTCGTCAGTAATGATTAGCCGCAGTCTGTTTGAGAGCTCAGGAGGCTTTGATCCCCGCTTTAAAGTCTGTGAAGACTATGAGCTCTGGCTTAGAATTACGCTGCGCGAAAAAGTAGGCTTTGTTAAAAAAGAGCTGGTTATAAAACACGGCGGACATCCTGACCAGCTCTCCAGAAAATACCCTGCCATGGATCGCTTCAGGGTGGCAGCGCTTTTAAAGCTTATCAGTGAAAATCAGCTGGATTTTCAGCAAAAAGAGAGTGTAAAAGCGCAGGTTTTATATAAGACACAAATTTTGCTTCAGGGAGCAGAAAAAAGGGGAAAACTTGAGAGTGTTAAGCTTTACAGGCAGGTTTTAGATCTTATCTCATCTGGGAGCTGCAGCACTGACCCGGATCTTATTGATGCTCTGCTGGCTGCCTAATTGTAATGTAGTGAAGCTACAAAGTAATCAATCTCTTCCGGCCAGTAGGGGTTTTTGCTGAAGAGAGCCGCTGAAGGGATAATTACTCCTTCTTTAGCTGCTATTCTAAAAATGGGAGTTCCGGAAAACTCTTTTAATACAATCTCACCGGAGAGCGATATTAATGCTACCGGTACGTCCGGCGTGAGTGCATTTATATGCTCAATAAAAAGGTCTCCGGCAGCGATAACAGTCACAGCAGACGTTACCGAAAGATTATTTATTTCAATATAGCCCTTTGAAAAAACTGTAACTGTTTCATTAAAAGTATCCTGCGGTACGTAAAGGCTATTAATGCTAAGACTCTGCCCTGATGAATAGTTTTTGTCCGCCTTAATAGTGTTGTAGCTACAAACTTTTTCTGTCCTAAGGCTTAAAGGATTTAAAAGCGTGCCCTTTATGGTCTCTTTAATCGGTGAGTTATGAAGGGTATCGCATTTTATAGTGTTTTTTAAGGCTTCTTTAATGGAAAAAAGCGGAAAGGAGGCTCTTTGGTCTGGAGTAATTAAAGCACTGCTTACTGTTTTTATATCTTTTACTTTTCCGCAGACACGCAGGGATACTTTAGTTTTTCCGCGGCTCCTTTTATCCTCGCTGCAAAGCAGATTGCCACTTTGCGGCAAAGTTAAAAACTTTACCAGGGCTGCTTTTTTGGCCTCTTCTTTTGCTCGTCGCGAGTAAATTGAAGTTGATTCAATCCGGATTGTTTTTTGAATTATAAAAATTTCTCCTGCAACCAGAAGTGCTATCAGGCCCGAGATTAAAAGAGCGCTTATTGTAATAAAGCCGCATGAATTCATTGTGTGTCCAGGTAAAGAAGATAGGTTAAATAGTCGCTGCGTCTTAACGTGGTGCTTTCAGAGTATGAGTCTGAATAGCTGTTTTTAAATCTCCACTTTGCACTTATACGCACTTGGCCTGTATCAGGAGAGTAGCTGCTATGAAAGTCTATTGATTTTAGGCCGGTAATTACCGGCTGGTTTTCAATAAGCTTTGCTGCAGGATGAGAGGCGTAGCGGAGTGTGCTGTAGGTGTCAAGATATAGTGTATACTCGGAAGCTACTGCAATAAGAAAAGAGCTGTAAAGCAGATCTCCTGGTTGAGAAGGCAAAACTGCACTTTTAGCTTTCTTTAAGTAGAATTTACGGCAGCCGTCTGTAGCAGCAACAGGTTCTGACTTACCTTTACTATAAATTATTCCCGATGCCCCCAGCGCCAGCCAGGCTCTTATTGGTCTTTTATCTGCACTGTTATTCTTATAAATGGGACATGCTCTCAATAATGCAGAACCGGAAGCTGATGTTTTTCGTTCAGTAATCCTGTAAGCTCTTTCAGGATCAATAGTTATTGCTGAAATTGCTGAAGAGTTTCTCTCTGGCGGATGATTTTTGGAGTTACTAATTGCCTTAAAGCTTGTTCCATCAGAGAGGCGGATTAGGCCGTTTTTGTGAATAACAGGCATAATATAAAGAGTGTGAGCATCAAGCGAGCTTACAATGCGGCTTATTTCGTTTTTGATACGCTCTGAGCGGTAGGTATTACTGTAGTTTCTGGTTATTACCTGGAAGTGCTCTAATGAGACCTTTAGTGCGCTTAAGATAGCTGCTGCTGTAATTGATGCTATAAGAAGTGATAAGAGCCGCTCCATAAGAGGTTAATTAGATGTTGTCAGGTGATAAGTTTTATCAGTTTTTCCGCAGGCTGTGAGCGCTTCGTTTTGAAGCTTAATTACTGCACTGCAGTTTATGCTGTTTTTCTTAAGCTCTGAGTAGTATTTGTAGTAAGTGCGTTTTGAGCGCGAAAGAATATGGGTTGCAGCAGCAGTATTTTTAAAGAGTGCGCTTATGCCAATAAGTATAAGGGTACTTGAAATGACCAGTTCAAGTAGAGTTAGGCCAGCTTCCTTTAGCATTTCGTCTGCACCCTGCCTCTTAAAGAGATTGAAATTTTGCAGCCTGCAGCACCTTTTTTAAGCCTTATGCTGTAAGGAGAAAGTGTCAGGCCGGAGTGGATATGAATTGTTCCGTGCGGGGCAAGGGTTATGCCTTTTGCAGGCTTCCAGACCAAAGTAGCTTTATTATCTTTTGAAACTGAAACTGTTTTAGCTATCGTTATTTTTATATCTCTTGAAGCAGCGCCTGAGTAAATAATTTCCTTTTCAATTAAGGCCTTAAGCTCTTCAGTGTTTCGTTTTAAATCAAATCTGTTTTTTATCTCTGAAAGGACCGGGATGGATACGGTAATAACTAGCGCCAGGAAAAGCAGCGATGCTGTAAGGTCAATTAAGCTGTAGCCGTAGTTATTAGTTAATAGTTTCTTCACGCCAACTTATTCGGTAGTGGGCGAAGAAAGTTGAGTGGGGCGGTTCTGATTTTCTGGTTAAACTCGTAGACGTAGCCGTCTACGTATACGCTTTTACGTCGACGGCAACGTATCCGTCTACGTAATACGCCCAACGAGTTCAGCTTTCCTATGAAGCAACAGTTCAAGAA
>RFHI01000234.1 GCA_003696425.1 Candidatus Dadabacteria bacterium
GGATGGAGAAGCGCTTGAAACCATAACTGATAAGGGTACGGTATTTGTAAACGGCGAGATTTGGAATGCAGTTGTAAAGGATGGCCTCGTAGAAAAGGGTAGTAAAATCAAAGTTGTTGGCGTGCGGGATGGGCTTGTGTTAGAAGTAGAGGCTGCTGGTGAGTAAGATTTTAAATGTGTATATAACGGGATTGATTAACAGGAGATTAAAATGGCTCAGGCATTAATTTTTCTGGTTGTTATAGCGGTAGTAATTTTAAAAAGTGCTATCTTTGTTTTGCGTGAATATGAGCGTGGCGTTGTCTTCTTTCTCGGAAAGCTCTCCGGAACCGGCCCGCGCGGACCGGGACTTGTTCTGGTAATACCCTTTATCGAAAAATTAATCAGGGTTGACCAGCGTACTATTACGATGGATGTGCCGTCACAGGATGTGATTACAAAGGATAACGTATCGGTTAAAGTTAATGCGGTTCTTTATTTCAGAGTAATGGACCCCGAGAAGGCGATTGTTCAGGTTGAAAATTATCTCTATGCCACCAGTCAGCTGGCACAGACAACTCTTAGAAGTGTTTGTGGCGAGGCAGAGTTGGATGATCTTTTAACCAAGCGTGATGAGATAAACCACCGCATTCAGGCCATAATTGATAAGCAGACAGATCCGTGGGGAATTAAGGTTTCGCTGGTGGAGATTAAGTATATTGATCTTCCAACCGAGATGCAGCGTGCCATGGCCAAGCAGGCGGAGGCCGAGCGTGAAAGGCGTGCCAAGATTATTCAGGCTGAGGGTGAATACCAGGCGGCTGAAAAGCTCACGGCTGCTGCTGAAATAATGTCTAAGGAGAAAGCAGCGCTGCAGCTCAGATACCTGGACACCTTAAGGCTGATTGCTGCTGAGAATTCTTCTACCATATTGTTCCCGATTCCAATTGATATGCTGGAAGGGCTTAGAAAAATAGCTGAAAAGTAACGGCAGACATAAGAAACTGCTTGTAAAGTTTCCTGCAGACGAATTATGAATACGGCGATATCACGTGCCGCTGCGTACACTTACGACCTTCCGAGAGGAAAAATTGCGCAGCGCCCCTGCCATCCAGCAGATGCGGCCCGTATGCTGGTAGCAAATCCTGAGACAGAAACGATCACAGATTCATGCTTTAAGGATGTGGATGAGTTTTTGAAAGCAGGTGATATTCTTGTATTTAATAACAGCCGTGTTATTCCGGCGCGGCTGCTGGGAAAGCAGGCAGGGCGTGAAATTGAGATTCTGCTTCTTGAAGAGAACAGTCCGCTTATATGGCGGGCTATTGGCAGACCGCTAAAAAAAATAAAGCCGGGTACGGAAATAGATTTTAGCGCAGGCCTTAGCGGCAGATTAAAAGAACGCTTGAGTGAGCGTGAAATTCTGATTGAATTTAATATAGAGGGCGGCGCTGTTGCCTTTAAAGAGTGGCTGAATAAGAAAGGGCTGATGCCTATTCCTCCTTATATTCGCGCCGGGCGCTCTGATAATCAGGATCGAAGTGATTATCAGACCTTTTTTGCCGAAATTGATGGTTCTGCAGCAGCTCCTACAGCCAGTTTACATTTTACCCCATCTTTATTTGAAGCAATAAAGAAGAAAGGTGTGGAGATTGAATATGTAACTCTGCATGTCGGCCCGCCAAGTTTTCTACCGCTTATTGAGGGGCCTGGTAATACGCTTAGTATGCCAGGGACTGAGCGCTACTACCATGACCCGGATTTACTTAAGAGGCTGATTCAGGCCAGCTCTTCAGGCCGGCGCATTATTGCAGTTGGTACAACTGTTGTTCGCACACTTGAGAGTATGGCACTGAATAAGGGCAGTGAAGCCGGCTGGCGGCGGACAGATCTTTTTATAACTCCCGGATACAGCTTTAAGGTAGTAAGGGCGCTTGTTACCAATTTTCATCAGCCGGGCACATCCCATCTTCTTCTGGTTCAGGCCTTAACTGGCTTAAAGCTGCTTGATAAGCTATATAAACACGCGCTTAACAGTAATTACCGTTTTTTAAGTTACGGAGACGGTATGTTTATAACTTCTATATTTAAAGGTTAATGGGGCGTTTTCGAATTATTCATAGCTGTGGCGAAGCCCGCTGTGGGGTCTATTCAACCGGGCACGGTGAATTTGAGACGCCAAACTTTATGCCGGTTGGTACGCGTGGGAGCGTTAAGGGGCTCGATATTGAGCGTGTAAAAGAGACCGGTGCGCAAATCATTCTGGTTAATACCTATCATCTGTGGCTCAGGCCCGGGCAGCAAACGGTCAGAAAGCTCGGCGATATTCACGGCTTTACCGCCTGGGATGGTCCGATATTAAGTGATAGCGGCGGGTACCAGGTATTCAGTTTAAAAGGGATAAGAAAGCTTACACGTGAAGGTGTAGAGTTTCAGTCACATATTGACGGTGCGCGCTGTTTCCTTACCCCGGAGCTGTCGGTAGAAATTCAGGAGACGCTTGGTGTTGATATTGCCATGGTGCTGGATGAGTGTCCGGCTTCGGATTTAAGTTTTGCTGATACTGAGAAATCACTGAATCTTACCCTTGACTGGGCCAGGCGTTCGTATGTTGCCCGCAGGAATCCTGATATGTCGCTATTTGGTATAACCCAGGGGGGGCTTTATCCTGAGCTTAGAAAGAGATCAGCTGAGGAGCTTGCTGAGATTGGCTTTGACGGGTTTGGAATTGGTGGTTTAAGTGTCGGCGAGCCAATAGAGAAGATGTACGAGGTTTTAAGCTATCACGTTAGTGAGCTTCCTAAAGCTAAAATTCGTTACCTTATGGGAGTAGGAACTCCGCGCGATATTGTAGAGGCTGTAAAAAACGGAGTTGATCTCTTTGACTGTGTAATTCCTACCCGCGCAGGGCGTTTTGGCAGGGCATATATAAGCGGGCCAGAGCCGTATCTTAATATTAAAAACGCCTGCTTTGCCGAGTCGCTTGAGCCGCTTGACAGTGAATGTAATTGTCTCTGTTGCCGTCATTATTCGAGAGGGTACCTAAGGCATCTCTTCCAGGTCGGTGAGATGCTGGGCCCGCAGATGTTAAGTCTCCATAATATTACATTTTATCAGGACTTTATGCGAAAGATTAGGGACTCAATAAGCAGGAATGAGTTTAATGACTTTTACGCGGCCGAGATAAAACGCTGGGAGAATATTGATTAATGCGATCATTATTGTTTTCTGTTTTTTTACTTTTTAGTACACAAAGCTTCGCTTTTCCGGCATCTCCTGTAAAGGTAAGCTTTCAAAGTGATGTATTAAAAGTTGCGCCTGGTCACGAATTTCATCTGGCAGTTAAATTCTCAATTCCAAAGCCCTGGCACATTTACTGGAAGTATCCGGGGGAGGCCGGTTTGCCAACTGCTGTAAAAGTAAGTTCCGACAGTGATGTTATTTTAAGTAGTGTGTTGTATCCTGTGCCAACTGAGTTTATTCAGCCGGGAAAACTTACCGGCTATGGTTATGATAAGGATGTAACGTTAATTATCCCGGCCCGGGCTGGGGATAATCTTAATCCTGGAAGCAGTATTAATCTTAAGGGGAGTGTCAGCTGGCTGGCCTGTTCGGATATTTGTATCCCTGGCAGTAAGAAACTTTCAGTTAATGTTCCGGTAGCTCATGAAAGTAGCTATAGAAGTGAATTAAATATTTCTGAATTGCTTAAAAATATTCCGTTGAATGCAAAAGCAGCTGAAGAGCTTGTAGCGCTTGAACACAAACCGGAAACTAAAAATTCTGGGGGGCGTGTGTTTACTGAAGTCAGTTTTAACTGGAGCAGGGAAGTTAAGGCCGTGCGTTTTTATCCGCTGCCTGAGGAGTCTTTTAAGGTAAAGAAGATAAGAATTAAGCATCTGGGAACTAAAACCGTGGTCAGGGCGAGCTGGAAACAGCCCCAAACAAATCCGCTGTTAAAAGGAGGGGTTATAGAGGCAACTGATCCGGCCGGGAAGAAACTGGCAGTAGAGTTTGAATTTTAGAACGGCGTTCCAATACGTTGGGAGTCAGCATAATAATTAATTTTTGAAACAACCTTTACAATCTCTTCCAGTCTTTTTATGTGTTTAATCTCAAGTGTAATAAAGGAAGCAGTATGCTGCATAAATTGATAAGTAAGATTTTATTGGGTTTAGCTTATACTTTTCAGCTTTTTTTGACTGTCGCTCCGGCTGTGGCAGAGCAGGCTCAGGTGCCCAAGCCCCCCTCGGCCGGACAGGTTCTCTTTAGAATGATGCCGATGTTTGCGATAGTCTTTTTTATCTTCTATTTTATGGTGCTTAAGCCCCAGGAGAAAAAAATCAGGCAGCAGCAGGCACTATTGGAATCGCTTAAAAAAGGTGACCAGGTTGTAACTGACAGCGGTATATTTGGGCGGGTTGCCGGGATAGAAAAAGACTATATACTACTTGAGGTTGCAGGTGGTGTGAAAATAAAAATTGAGCCTTCACATATTACCCGCAGAAGAGACAAGGTTGTAGAGAGTAAATCAGCAGCTTAAGCATGAGTAGTGATTTAAAAAAACGCTTAATAGTAAATCTGGCAGTTATTGTTATTGCCTTCCTGTTTCTGTTACCAACAGTATTTCGGGATGCCTTTAAAGACACTAAATGGATCTCAAAACCTATATCGCTCGGACTTGATTTAAGTGGTGGTGTGCATCTGGTCTACCGGGTTGAAGTGGATGAGGCTGTAAAGAGCCGGCTCCAGTCGATAGCAAACGCTATCCGTTCTGATTTAAGGAAAGCGAAGATTCCTGTTACGCGCGCCAAGGCCAATAACAGGAATCAGATTGAGATTGTGCTTTTTAGCGAACGACATGCAGACCGCGCCCGTGAAAAGATCGAAAAGGAGTTTAAAGATCTTAAGTTTATTGGAAAGGGCAATGATGGAGGCAGGGTTAAATTTGTATATGGAATTAGCCCCGACCAGGAGCGCGATATTAAAAAACACGCCGTTGAGCAGGCGATTGAGACTTTACGGCGTCGTGTTGACCAGTTTGGCGTAGCTGAGCCGCTTATTCAGCGCATAGGCAACGAGCGCATCATTCTGCAGATGCCGGGTGTTACTGATATTGAGTCGGTGAAAAAAATTGTTGGCTCAGTTGCCAAGCTCGAGTTCAGGCTGCTTCCTACTACTCCCACCGAGAGGGCTACTGCAATTACCCTTAAAGACCAGGACGGTAATCCGGTAAAGGTTAATGATGTAGCCCTTATGACTGGCGATGCCGTGGCGGATGCCAGGGTTGGAATGGGGCGTGGCCAGGTTGAGGTGCTTTTAACTCTGACCTCTGAAGGTGGCAGGCTTTTCAGAAAAATTACCTCTGAAAATGTCGGCCGCAACCTTGCTATTATTCTGGATGGCGTGGTTTACTCCTCTCCGACCA
>RFHI01000235.1 GCA_003696425.1 Candidatus Dadabacteria bacterium
CATACCAACCCGCTCTTTATCGACATAAAAGGGGCGAACTGTAAGAACGTTACCATTTAAAAATTTAATGGCATGCTTCTTTTTTACAGGCACAAGCTCCCTCTTTGAAGCAAGCAACCGGTAACTGGCATAATGAAGCTGCATTAACCTGTCACGCAAATCCGCCAGTCTTTTATCTATATCGATATTTGACTCACTTGAGGCTTTCCCGCTGGCACCTACAGCCCTTAACTTCACAACAACTGCCGGACCGGAAAACGGATCTGCTATTGCCGGCAATAAAAATAAAAACTGATGGAAAATAACAAATAACCACAAATTTTTAGCGGCTCTCAGAAATTGCTTTATGCTGAACTTTATACCTCCAAACACCTCTTTATTACTCCGCTAAATTACCGGCGTGCTTGGCTGGCCACCGCAATATCCCGATCTATCAGCTTAACACCCTGAGAGCTTGACGTATTTAAGTACCTCCGCGGCGCTTTAAACCGCTTAACCCAGATTATAGCGGTCTTTCCGCGCGGGCCGGAAAGCATCTCAATCCGCCCTCTTCTGCTTGTCATCCAGTCAACCTCAAGCGGAAGGCGGCGCGTGCCGGAAAACGCTTGGACAGGAGCCCCCTGTGATACCAGCTTAACCGGCGGGGGAGCTTTTTTAACCATAAGTTCAGGTACGGGCTTATTCTGACTTGCAGTCTGTTGCACCTGAGAGCCATCATGCGAAACCAGCGGATACATATTTACCAGCACAAGCGCCAGAACCGCAAAAGATACTGCTCCGGCCAGCTTAAATTCCCATGAAAAAGCAGGCCATAATCGCTTTTCTTCAAGCGGCCTGCGCGCCCCCAGATAAATCTCTGCCCGCTTTTCCTGCTCAATTCTCGCTGAAATCTTCTGCCACAGATCAGGATTATAGGCGCTCTTTTTACAGTCCTCCTTATACTCAAAGCAGGCTTTATCAATCCCCTCTAAAAACTCACCTGCCTGTGGATGTCGATCCAGAAGCCGCCTGACCCGAAGCCTGTCAAAAAAACCACAGGCATTATCGCGATACTTTAATAGCAAAAGCTCTTCCTTCTCACTTAAGCTGTTATCCTTATTGCCCAAATGCATAATGCTTCTCCGTTTTAAAAATCCTATCCTGTCAGCTGGTTAAACGAAAGCCCCCGTCGGGCCAGCTGCGTTTCACTTTTTTCCTCTGAAACCGCGGTGTTACGTAACCTGCCACTCTCTTTGCTTCGTTTTGAGCTGTCAAATTGACGATCGCCACCCTGTTTTTGTTCAGGTTTTAAGTCACTTAATTCCTTCTGCATACGTTTCCTGGCGTAATGCAGGCGACTCATTACCGTTCCGCGTGAGATCCCAACAACTTTTGCTATCTCCTCATAACTGAGCCCATCAATTTCGCGCAGCATGATTACTGTGCGATGCTCCTCGGAAAGACCCTGCATTGCACGGGCAATTCTCGCAGACTGGTATTTTCGAGTAAGGGTTTGATCTGGAGTTTCGACGTGTCTTTCTGCAGCAGCAGGATCGTGCTCACCCTGAATTTCATCCTGATATTCGAGCTTATTTCCACCCCTTCGTTTTATGCGACGTTTAACATCAATAGCCATGTTATAAACAATGCGGTAGAACCAGGTATAAAAAGAGCTGTCCCCTCTAAAGGATTCGAGCGACAAATACGCTTTAACAAAAGACTCCTGCACAACATCTTCTGCGTCCTCACGACTTCGCAAAACCTCAAAGGCAATTGCATAAGCACGATTCTGATACTTTTCTACCAGCTTGCGGTAAGCTTCACTGTCACCACTCCTGGCTTTTTCTACCAGCAGCCTGTCCTGTTCATTGCTGTTCATCTGCATCTTCTCTTATCTTTTTTAATGGGCCTCTTCCCAGTTAGGACCAACGCCCAGATCAACCTTAAGTGGAACCTTAAGCTTTATAACTCCCTCCATCTCTTTTTTCACAACTTCCTTCATCTCTTCAGCAGCATCAATATCACACTCAAACATAAGCTCATCGTGAATCTGTAATATCATTGTAAGCGGAAGCTGCTCCTCCCTGATTTTACTGTCCAGCCGTATCATGGCAAGCTTTATAATATCAGCCGCTGATCCCTGAAGCGGCGCATTAATTGCCGCCCGCACTACAAAACCTCGGTCACGCCCGCTTGCGTTGATCTCCGATAAAAAACGCTTTCGTCCAAACAGAGTAGTGACATAGCCGTTTTCTTCAGCTTCCTTTTCGACTCTGGCAAAGTATTCTTTAACACCGGGATATGCCGCAAAATACTCCTCTATATAACGATTAGCTTCGCCTACCGGTATACCGAGTTCACGTCCAAGCCGAAAGCCACTCATACCGTAAATAATTCCAAAATTAATAGTCTTACCTATACGACGCTCGGTGCTACTTACCTGATCTTCATCCTCAAGACCGAGTATCTCGCGTGCTGTACGGGCATGAATATCAACGTCATCTTTAAATGTCTGTATAAGATTTTTATCACCACTTAGCTCTGCAAGCAGTCTTAATTCAATCTGCGAATAATCGGCGCACATAAGCAGCCTGCCCTCTTCAGGTATAAAGGCACGTCTTATGCGCCTACCCTCTTCGGTTTGAACGGGAATGTTTTGAAGATTGGGCTCTGAGCTTGATAGCCTGCCTGTAGCAGTTCCTGTCTGATTAAAACGGGTATGCAGTCTGCCGGTTAGTGGTGATATCTGCTTTGGCAGCGCGTCGATATAAGTGCTTTTAAGTTTAAAAAGCATACGGTAGCGTAAAATCAACCCGGGCAGCGGATGGCGCTCGCTTAACATTTCAAGCATTGCCTGATTGGTAGAAAGACCTGTCTTGGTTTTTTTAACTCCGGCAGTAGAAAGGCCCAGGCGATCAAAGAGAACTTCCTGAAGCTGTTTTGGAGAATTTATATTAAATTCACAGCCGGCCAGCTCATAAAGCTCTTTTTCAAGCTTTTTAAGCTCTTTTGAAAACTCTTTACTCATTTTTTCCAAAAGCTTGCTGTCAAGCAGCACACCAGCACGCTCCATTCTTGAAAGCACTGATAAAAGCGGAAGCTCTATCTCATTAAACACCCCCATAAGATCGAGCTCTTTTAGCTTTTCTTCCAGCACCGGTTTTAAGAGCCAGACGGCGTGGGCATCTTCTGCAGCATAACGGGTGGCCTTATCAAGCGGCACTTCAGAAAAGTCCTCTAAGTCTCCAGCCACTTCACTGTACTCAAGCATCGGATGTCCAAGATACTGCTGTGCTAAAAAAGTCAGATTGTGATTGCCACGGTCAGGATTAAGGAGATAAGAAGCAAGCATGGTATCAAAGGAAATCCCGCTTAGCTCAACTCCTGCCGATGCCAGTACAGACACATCATATTTTAAGTTTTGCCCGATCTTTTTAATCTCGGGATTGGTTAACAGCGGAGCGAGATCTTTTAAGGCTCTTTCACGTGAAATTTGCTCCGGAGCATTTTTATGTCCTACGGGAAGATACCAGGCCTCATTAATATCCCAACAAAAAGCAAAGCCTACAATTTCAGCCGAAAGAATATCCAATGAAGTAGTCTCCAGATCAAATGAAAATTCTTTTTGACGTTTAAGATTGTTTAAGAACTTATCGTAATTACTTTTCAGGACGGTCTTATATTCAGCCGAATTAAGTATGGCCTTTTCATCTTTCACCAGATCATTTAAGCCGAATTCATTAAGAAGTGAGGAAAACTCGAGCTCACTAAAAACCTTCTTTAAGCGCTCGCGATCAGGTTCAAGCCTTTTTATAAAGTCAAGCAGCTCACTATCCGAGAGTGATTCTATTTTCATCTCCTGGCCGTTAATGTTTATCTTAAGCGGCACGTTGCGACGCACTTCAACGAGCTTTCTGCTTAGACGGAGAATCTCAGGATCTGATTCAATTGCAGCAGCAATTTTTTTGCGATTCCTGATACTTGTGTCATCCAGAAGGTCCTTAGTGGAGGAGATTATGTTCTCAACATCGCCATATTTTTCAATGAGTTGCACTGCAGTCTTGGGGCCCACACCTTTAAGTCCTGGAATATTATCAGAGCTGTCCCCGGTAAGCCCCAGAAGCTCGACTACTTTCTCCGGCGCCACCCCCATCTTCTTAATGACAGCATCTCTGTCAAACCAGCGATCGCGCATAGTATCCCACATTTTTACTTTAGAGCTTACAAGCTGCATTAAATCCTTATCCCCGCTAACGACAACAACATCGTGCCCTGCACTGCTAAGCCGCTCGGTAAGGGTAGCAATTACATCATCTGCCTCATAACCACTAAGCTCAAGTACGGGCAGACCAAGCGCAGAGCTTATCTCTCTAAAAAGCGGCATCTGTGGGACCAGATCTTCAGGGCACTCTGCGCGGTTGGCTTTATATTCACTGTACATCTCGTTTCTAAAAGTTTCTTTTCCGGCATCAAAGACTACGACCACATGTTCAGACTCTGCCTGGCTTAAAAGCTTAAGCAGCATACGGGTAAAGCCATACAGGGCGTTAGTTGGAAAGCCTTTACTGTTTGAAAGCGGTCTTACACCGTAATAAGCGCGAAAGATATAGCCGGAACCATCTACCAAATAAACTTTTTCTGACATAACGATTTCTTGTGCAAGCGGCATAGCTTTTTAAGTACAGGCTCTTAAAATAAATACTGTCCGGCTCTCGGGCAGCAGTTATTTTCCTACCATAATTTTACTGGCTGTTACATGGTAAAGGCCTGATGGCCAAATATGGGAAGTAAGACAGAGAAAGTGGGGATTTAGGCCAAGTACTTTATTTTACAGCCGGAAGTTCAATACCGAGCCTTTTACTGAGGCCGGCGCGAAGACGGTTTTGCACGTCAACAGGCACCGGTTTATCTTTTAATGTTCCGGCCAGTTCAACTGTAAAGCGATAACTATCTTCAAATTCCTGGCAGAAGTCACAGGATTTTACATGCGCCGCAAGCCGCGCGGCCAGGGTAGGAGACAGATCCCTATCCACATAATCACCTAACAGGGCGACAAAGTCGGCGCACTCTATCTTATCTTTCTCAAGCACTCTAAGCTGTAAATCGGTAAAGTTTTTCATTTCAGGTCTGCTCTTAATAATATTCTTTAATTACAAATAATTACTATCTACCAGGGTGCTAAACTCAACAACCTCGATGCCTTTCAGAGCTAAAACCTGACAGCTCACAATAACCTGACCGCCACCCTCTAATTGTATTTGATTCATTCACACAACAATCGATGCAAGTTTGTGACATTTTTTTTACATAGTTGATACATTTAACTTATCTTTCTGTAATTACAGGGTATTTTAGATGGCGATATAATATAACGGTGTTTTTAGAGCTGGTCCGTAATATAGCCTGAAAAATTCCGCCTGTTCTCGAAAATAAAGTTTACATAAACAATTCTGATAAGCTAAATAATTACGACTTTGCTTGAAGGGGATAAAACCTCGGGGTATCGTCGACGTGCACGGCTACGTGAACGCGTACGTTTACGATGCCGTTTACGTATACGTAATACGCCCCTTAGCCGGGAACAGATATAATAATAATTCACGGTGCAAATGAACTTCTCAGGATACACCGTGCGCAGATTGGAGAACTGCTAACTATGAAACGCGTGTTTTGTATCATCCTGCTTGTTTGTTTTTTATTGCCCTCACTGGCCTTTGGAGCCAATGCCTGCTCGGCATGCCGCAAAAGAAATCACGACCGCTGCCAGAAAAAGTGCGCCG
>RFHI01000236.1 GCA_003696425.1 Candidatus Dadabacteria bacterium
GTCTTTGTTGCATAAGCTCTGGTTTGCGCTATAATTTTGCTGATATGTGATAAGGCCGCAAGGAAGGAATTGCATCCTTTTGGGGTCAGAGCTTAAAAACACCTAAGAATTTGTGTTGGGGGGGGATCATGGTTCCAGAAACAACAGGGCCTGAAGGCCAGAGGCCGGGAAATAAGCCTACGCCACAGGAGCCAACAGGCGAACCAGATAGCAGTATAGACCCAGAAGCTTCTATAACTCCGGGTAGTCAACCTTCAACGGCTGACATGTTAAGCTCGGTCTTAACCACATTGCCTCGCATTCAAGTGCAACCACATGCAGCCAGCGAGCTTCTATCTAAGGCACTTTCTCCTTTGCCAGATGAAAAAGCAGCAGAAACTCTTTTGGCGGTACTTAAGTACCCTGAAGTTGCCAAAAACGCCACAGCACTCTCGGCTGCTCTTATAGCACTAACCAAAATTGACCCAAAGCGGGCTTTGCCAGAGTTAGAATCTGCCCTAAAAAGCGATTATAGAGATGTAAGAAAAACGGCGACATCCCTTCTTTATAATATTGTGAAGGATTCCCCTGATGAGACATTAGTTAGAGAATCTGAAGATCTGTTAATTCAGTACCTCAGTCGGGAAGAACAAGAAAACGACTGGCATATGTTAAATGATGCAATACATGCGTTAGATGGCACTGGTCGTAAAACGGCCATGGACGCACTCATAAAATATCTTGACCACCCTGAAGATATGATTCGTACAGACGCACGAAAGACCCTCCTCTCTGTCGAACGCGATGCCCTCCTGGATCACCTTCTTAGCAGACTGGCTGAAGCTGACAGGACTGAACCCACCGCAACCGATAATAAGATAATAGATTTAGTTGTAGACATTTCCAGGCAAAGTGATACCGATACGTTCCTTCAAATATTGAAAGAAGACGGAAATGATTTAAAGAAAATTGCAGCAGTACGTTCCCTCGGGAAAATCAGTGAGAAAATTGTTGGAGGATACAGTCCCCAATTAAGGCTCATTAGGCATGAGCTTCTTGGCCTGGTGTCTTTTAGGGGCAATTCTTCCAGTGTTAAAGAAGAGGCTTTAGCCGCTCTTGGTAAGAATAGCTATGCAGATCAATATAGTTTACAGATCGTAAAAGAAGCTCTTTTTCAGGCAGTGGCTAATGAAATGTTCATTCCCTTGGTTAAAAAAGAGAGACAACAGGCTGGCGAATCCTTAGGTCAAATCGGCGCATCTTCTGACCTGCCCAGGCTGTTTAGAGCATATCGCAAAAATGCCCTCATACCGCTTTATGTCTGGCCCATTGAAACTGCTATGGATGGAATTTATAAGAGACTAACCACCAGCCAAAAATTACGTTGGCGCTTAGAGAAGATGGCTCTTTATCCTAAACTGTTTTTGCATCTGCTCGTCGCTGGCCGGAGCTAGAACTAATCGCAACACCTGAGGGATTCAATAAAGTTATGGTTAAGTTTGAGGTGGCTGTGCTTTAGTTTTTAGCTACCGGTGGAGACTTATGCATAGCACCGCAGTCAAGCGGGGGAGCCGATTAAAGGGCTCCCTTTCGCTTGACAAGAAGGGGCTGTGTATAAGTCGTGTAGTACGCGGCGCGACTGGATTTTTGTGTTAAGTTGTACTTAAGCAGCTTTATTTAGTTCTTCATTCCAGACCTGATTTGGGGTTTTAAATCCTAGTACTTTCATAGGCATATTATTGAAATAATCTTCAATCCCACTCAATGAAGTCGTCTGGAATATGATCCAGATCTTCCCCCTTAGGGAGGAAGCGTCTTAAAGCCTTGTTTCTGTTTTCCACTGTGCCGCGCTTAGAGGCGCAGTACGGGTGACAGAAGTAGCATTCTACCTTAAGGGTATCATCCACTCGCTTGTGGTCTGCGTGTTCAGCACCGTTATCTAGTATAATAGTTTTAAGCCTTCCGTCAGGGACACTGTCCTGCATACGTTTATCAGCAAGCAAGATTTTAGCTCTGGGCGTTCTACATTGATAAACTGGTATATATCCTCAGCACTGATCGGGTAGCCAAGAATTGTCAGCTTCCCGGCTATTATCTCTGGCTCCAGTGCGCTTGCCTTAAGTGAAATTACACGTAATGGCGAATCTCTTTGCCCTTCAGCCGCATCTTCTTCTTACTTGCCTTTACTCGACGCTCATGCGCTAGCTTATGGGCAAGCTGAGCTTGTTCAAAATAATCGCTGTCACGGCTTAATAAATCACCGTGACGCTTTAGCTCCCTCGATATCGTTGAGGGCGCTCGACCAAGCTCACGGGATATCGCTCTTATCCCTAATCCAAGACGGCGATATTTATACACTTTTACTCTTTCGCTTATTGATAATTTTTTTGTTTTCATAAACACTTGAGATGCTTAGTCATCTCAAGTGTTGCTTTTACTTATTGAATCTACCCTTCCTGCCAGCAGATCTAATAAACCCTACGCGAAGTAGTCTTACATTTTTTGCCCCGGAAGAATCGGCGGTAGCGGTAAATCAAGAATAAGCGCAACAAGCCTGACTAATTCAGCTTCCTCTACGCTGATATAGCCGTCCCCGGCAGCAGCCGCACAACACCCCTTTAAGGCCACGGTTCTCTCGTCAGTGGTGGCTGGCCGCAAAATATCAAGAATTGCCGTGATTTGCTCTATAGACGTATTATCGTTACCTGGCATTACTACAGCGGTTATGCCAGTAACTTCGCCCGCGGCTTTAACAGCAGCGCTTCTGGCTGCAGAGTCACTATGCGCATAGCAGGCAAATGCTGCAGTTAAGGCTCTGCTGGCCTCTAAGACAAACGAGCTTGCTGGTTTCTTTTGCGGTAATTCAGCCTTTTCAGACAACTTACTCTTTAGCTGCCTGGCAGCCAGGAGAGTAAAAAGTTCAAGTGATTTGGCTAATGACTGCAAAGCGTCAATAATTCCCTCACAGGCTTTTCTA
>RFHI01000237.1 GCA_003696425.1 Candidatus Dadabacteria bacterium
GATCATTTCTTCTCCTTAATTAATCGCGGGGTTATTCTCCCAACAATAAGCACCCACCAGTAGATAGCGCCAGCTAAAATACCTGTTATAAGTTTTATTTCAAAAGCAATTTCTTGTGGTGATACAAACCCCTCTATTAAGCCAGCTATTACAAGCGATAGTGCGCTAAAAATAATTAAATCCATGATTGATTTTGCCCGCTGTTGTACTGACTCCTTCCTGGTCAGGTCGCCCGGCTGTAAAAGGGCGTCGCCAATGGCAAGACCACATCCGGCTGCTACAATTATAATTGAAAGCTCTAAAAAGCCGTGGGCTACTACAAAATCAAGCAGGCGCTGCTCCATTCTAAAGTTAGTCAGGAATGTAAAAATACCACCCAGCATGGCGCCGTTACTTATCAAAATCAGAAGAGTTCCCACGCCTCCCGTAATTCCGAGTGCAAATGCCAGAAGGGATACCTTTATATTGTTAGCCATTATACTGGCTGATGCTATTGAGCTGATGCCGCGAATATTTTCAGTCCAGAGCTTGCCGCTTTCGAGATTTTCAGCAGCAGTCTCTGAAATAAAATACCAGCCAAAACCGGGATTAATGCGCACCATTAAAGAGCTTATAATAATACTTGCCACAAAAACAGCAAAAGAGGTGGCTATATAGGGTCTGACATTTATGTAGCCCGAATTAACGCGCCGTAAAAACGGCTGGCTTTGAGTTTCAGCACTTGCCAGTCGTTTTCCGTAAATAACCCGCCTGCCGTATCTTACAAGTCCGGCTGCATAACGGGCTTCAGGTGTGTTAGGGTAAAACGTAGAAAGATATGAGTATCTCTGACAGACAAGCTGATAAGCATCAGCCGCTTCAAGCAGCTGTTTGTCTGTAAGTCCAGCCCGTTCTTCTTTTAGGGCGGCAATTTTATTTCTTGCCGAAACAAGCTGTTCACGAAGAGCAGGCCAGTTGGTAGTAACATTATTTAGGAGTTTCTCTTGTTTAGGAGAGCCCTTGCTTTTTCGTATCGGGTATACCTGTTTAAAGGCAGCTTTTAAAAAGCCAGAATAATCTTTATCTTCAATATTATCAGGGAGATTTGCACCTGCATCTTTTAAGGCCTGCATCAGTGTTTGAGAAATTCTCCTTGCTGCGTCTGGTGTAAGCGTTTTATGCCGCTCAAGATACTGTGAGTAGAGATTGTAAATCTCCAGCGGCAGTACAATTTTCCCGCTAAAAAGATCTGTTTTATTGCTGCTTATAGATACAGGTTCAGGTTCTCTTACCACAATGGTACCGGCAACAAGATCTCCAATTCTCTGGGAGTTTCGGGTAATCATCATGCTGACAAGCGGAATGAGACCTAAAAACGGCGGGGCTATTTCAAGGGGTATAAAAATGTTTCGCGCCAGAGATGTTTTGAGTGTAAGAGGAAGGCCGCGCTGATCTAAAACTCTAATACCAATCAGGCGCTTACCCGGTGTAACCCCGTCATAAAACACTTCAAAAAAAACCGGGTAAGCAATTTCGATTAATGAAACAGCAACAATAATAATTGCCATAAGAACCTGACTAAATGAGCCTGAACGGACGATACGGGGCACAATAGCTCCGAGCAGATTATGACCCTCTAATTTGGAAAGCAGGTAGATGACAGCAGAAACGATAATAGCAACCGCGGTCCAGCGGATGATTAAATCAATTAAGTAAGCGCTGGCGCGGCTTCCGGCGCCGGCAGGCTCAAGATCGAGCCAGGTCTGTTCAGGCAGCATTATTCGCATGATTTACAGTTTAGCAGTCAGACGGCTATGCAGGCCATAGGGATTGGGGAAAATCAGAAAAAATGACTTAGACACCTAACTTTTACGCAGATTCCCGGGGGCAGCCGGTGGTAGCGTATCTGCGTGACCAAGTGTAAGAGGAATGCCGGGACTTGCTGTCCCGTTTGCATCGATTACATAAAGATAGGCTGAGTCACCCCCCTTAAAAGAGCCGCCGTAATTCAGGGTGACTGATACAGCAGTATCACTCCAGCTAAGCGGCTTCTGAAGTTCAAGTTTAGTAGCCTTTTCGTAGTCAGGGTTATTGCCGATTTCCACACGTGCTTCAGTTTCTACCTGAGCATAAGGGTCATCGATAAAATTATTTACAATTTGATCTCCACCGCCACCGCTGGTTCGATCGAAGAGATTATACCATACGAAAGCATCTCGCAGATCGGGTTTGCAGCGCGAACACCCGCCGGGCAGAGTGGCGGAAGGTTTGTCTGAATAAAAGAGTATTTTTTCTGCGTCAATACCAGTCTGTTGACCTGCATAAGGTCCATCAGGCTTAAGCACTCTTATCTTAAGCCTGCCGTCAAAATTTCCCCGGGTGCCCAGATCATAAGTAACATCGATCCTGTTCCAGCGCCCGAAGTCGAAGTTGTAGCGGGCTGCCAAGCCGGTTGTGTCTATCGCGCCGCGCATAGTTTCACGGTAGGGGGCAAGTGACTTCATCCCTGCTGCCCCGTGAGGCGGATAACTATAGCCTATGCCGCGAACGTTATAGAAAACGTAGTCAAAAGCATACCAGGTAAATGGCCCGTCCAGGCCTGCCGGCACCGGGCAGCCAACCCAGGCAAAGTTTTCTATGTGTGGAGTATGAGTAAAATTCATTGATTCGTTTATATTGTATCCCCAGTACCACAGGTTCGTGCTTCGTAAAGGATCAGCCCCCTGCGGGCACTGATCGTACCCACTGCGGGTAATCCCGATAAACTTGTGCTGAGGATCGCTTTTACCTGGAGAGGGAAAACGAACCATTTGGAACTTGTACCAGAAAGAAACGAATATTTTTCTAAAACCCGGCTGGTAATGGTATGCCCAGGTTGAAGCCCAGGCTCCGTTAGAAGACGGGTTCGACGGATTAACCTCAAGATTAATGGATTTACTGCCGGACCATTTATCTTTATCCGTTACTCTGTCAAGCTTTCCCTGGGAGCCGTAGATTCTAATCGTGCCAGGAGCAGTAACGGGATCAGTACCTACGGCGCTGTTTTCGATCCAACCGTTCTTGCCTCCAAGAAACCAGACATTATTAATACTTGCATGAGATCCAAAACCCTGCCCATTTATTACTAAGGTCGCATTATTTTCTGTGGAACCCTTAACATTACTAATCCGCGGCGCTGCATTAGCCAGCAAAGAGAAGCAACAGAACGTTATTAGCAAAAGTGGTTGTTTCATAACTTGTAATCTTCAAATCCCGCAACTTCTACCGGTAGGACAAAAAATGGAATCATATATTGAATTATATGGTGACATTAATCGACTAACAATTATAGGTAAACCTATAAACCCAGAGCGTGAAACGGTTTTTATGCTCTGCTCAAATACATTGAGTTTGCCCTGGTGACCGTTAATATATAATAGTGAATATATAATAGTGATTTTAGAAATGCCGAGCAATTGTCGGCACTTCACCCTTCCATCCAGCTTTACGCAGTTACCTTTTTCTGCTAACGTAATGATTAACTCTTTCAGGGGTGCTGGTTGTTTTGGCCGGCTGAGATTATACCCTTTGAACCTGATGCAGGTAATGCTGCCGCAGGGAGCTCTAAAAGCCTTTCAAATATTATCCGCCCTGAAAGATTGAGTTGTAAAGTTTTACGGTTTGATTTTGCGCGGATATTACTATGGAGATAGAGGTCTCGGTAAACGACCAGCCTTTTGTAATCGAAGAGGGCGCTACGCTTGATAAGCTTTTATTAAAGATAAATCGGCCGCCGGCGGATGGTGTCGCTGTAGCGGTTAACGGACAGGTTATACCACGCGACAGTTATCAGAGCCTTAAGCTTAACAAAAACGATTCCATTATTATATTAACAGCTACCCAGGGAGGTTAATAAATGAAAGAAGAAACAAAAAAAATTACACGCGATCCCTTTCCAGCCTCGCGCAAGCGCTATGTCTCAGGAAAGATTCACAACCTTAGGGTAGCAATGCGTGAAATAGAAATAGGCAGTGGTGTGGCGCGCTCAGAAAACGGATCGTCTACCCGCCGGATAGTAGTTTATGATACCAGCGGCCCCTATAGCGATCCTGATGTAGCAATTAATTTAAAAAAGGGGCTTCCAAAATTACGTCTGTCCTGGATAACAGGCCGTGGCGATGTTGAAGAGTGTGAAAAGAGCAGATCGGTTGCTGGCGTTAATTCACCTGCACGCCTGCGGGCCCGTTCGGGCGCGTGTGTAACCCAGATGCACTATGCCCGCCGTGGAATAATTACTCCCGAGATGGAGTATGTGGCAATCCGTGAGAATCAGATGCTTGAGGAGCAGCGTGAGGAATTTAGCGGCCTGGCAAATGGGCATAGAGGAGAATTTGACGGTCCATTTTCACCGGAGTTTAAAATTACTCCTGAGTTTGTGCGCGATCAGATTGCCCGTGGACAGGCGATTATTCCTGCTAATATTAATCATCCAGAGTCTGAGCCGATGATTATAGGCCGGAATTTTCTGGTTAAGATCAACGCCAATATAGGAAACTCAGCTATTAGCTCTTCTATTGAAGAAGAGGTTGAAAAGGCTGTCTGGGCCTGCCGCTGGGGTGCAGATACGATTATGGATCTTTCGACGGGGGATAATATTCACGAAACCCGTGAATGGATTATCAGAAACTCACCTGTTCCTGTTGGAACAGTTCCAATTTACCAGGCGCTGGAAAAAGTAGGCGGAGTTCCTGAAGAGCTTAGCTGGGAAATATACCGCGATACGCTTATTGAACAGGCCGAGCAGGGAGTAGATTACTTTACTATCCATGCCGGAGTGCTGCTTGAATATATCCCACTTACAGCTAAACGCGTTACGGGAATTGTTTCGCGGGGCGGTTCAATTATGGCCAAGTGGTGTCTGGCCCATCATAAACAGAATTTTCTCTATACCCGCTTTGAAGAGATCTGCGAGATTATGCGCGCTTATGATGTGGCTTTTTCGCTTGGTGACGGCTTAAGGCCCGGATCTATTGCAGATGCTAATGACCAGGCTCAGTTTGCTGAGCTTGAAACACTGGGCGAGCTTACCGATATAGCCTGGAAGCACGACGTGCAGGTAATGATTGAAGGCCCCGGCCATATTCCGATGCATATGATTAAAGAGAATATGGATAAGGAGATGGAGATTTGTAAGGGAGCACCTTTTTATACGCTTGGCCCGCTGACGACTGATATTGCACCGGGGTATGATCATATAACATCGGCTATCGGGGCTGCTATGATTGGCTGGTTTGGTTGCGCCATGCTCTGCTATGTAACTCCCAAGGAGCATCTCGGTCTTCCTGATAGAGACGATGTAAGGGAGGGCGTTATTGCCTACAAAATAGCGGCACACGCTGCAGATCTTGCCAAGGGGCATCCGGCAGCACAGCTAAGAGATAATCTTTTAAGCCAGGCCCGCTTTGAGTTTCGCTGGAACGATCAGTTTAACCTGGCGCTTGATCCAGAAAGAGCGCGCTCTTATCACGACGAGACTCTGCCGGCCGAGGGAGCAAAGCTAGCACATTTCTGTTCAATGTGCGGCCCAAAATTCTGCTCAATGAAAATTACCCAGGAGCTGAGGGAATTTGCAGCAAAACAGGGGCTCTCTGCTGAGGAGGCCAGAGAGAGTGGCCTGCAAAGAAAGGCTGAAGAATTTAAGTCTGCAGGTGGGGAGTTGTATTTAAGTGCCGTAAGTGGCGGCAAGTAATTTACCGGCTGGCCCTGATAAGGTGCTTATGGAAACAGTCGTCATATCAAAACCGTTTATTTTTGATGGTGAAGCAGTGCTTTTAAGCCGTCTCTTTGAGGCCGGTCTGGAGTGTTTTCATTTAAGAAAACCTGAAGAGAGTGAAGAGAACATTAGAACTTTCCTTGAAGGTATACCTCCTGAACACAGAAAAAAAATCGTAATACACAATCATCTTAAGCTCTTTAAAGATTATCAGCTTGGAGGTGTTCATATCTCCGGTATTCATAGAGATGGATTAGTAGAAGCCCTGAAAGATTCTCTGCCGGGTTTACTCAGCACCTCGGTTCATACTTTAGCGGAGCTTAAAGCGCTGGATGGAATTTATCGCTACGTGTTTTTCTCTCCGGTGTTTAAGAGTATCTCCAAAAAAGACTACGGCCCTTCTGGAGATCTTGATGATGTTGTCAGCTATATTAGAGATAAGGACAACATCTGTCCTGTTTATGCTCTTGGCGGAGTGTCAGCAAAGAATATTTTTAAAGTTGGGGAGCTTGGATTTTCAGGTGCAGCTCTTTGTGGAGCTGTCTGGGCTTCAGATGATCCGGTAAGTGAGTTTTGTAAAATAAGAGATCTATGTCATTAGAAGATAACCATCCGGCAGTAGTAACAATAGCAGGGCTTGATCCGAGCGGCTGCGCCGGACTGGCAGCTGACATAAAAACTTTTGAGGCGCTGGGTGTGGCAGGCAGGGCTGTTGCCAGTGCCATTACTGTACAGAGTGAAACAAAGCTTTTGGAAACAGTCTGGCTGGGTTCTGAACTGATACTGAAACAGTTAAAAGTACTGCTTGAAGAATCGGATATTAAATATTTTAAGATAGGAGTTATTGAGAGCCTGCCAGTTTTAAGAAAAATACTCTCGCTAATCAGAGCCTATGATGGCAATGCTTTCATCCTCTGGGACCCGATCGTCTCTTCAAGTAGCGGCTATAAATTTCATGAAAATCTGCCCGATCGCACCGAGCTAGTTAGTATCCTGAAGCAAATTTCTTTAATTACCCCAAATATTCCTGAAGCAGAGTGGCTTTTCGGCCAGGGGTATACTAACGGTGATTTGTTTGAGTTTAGCAACAGTGCCGCAATTATATTAAAAGGAGGCCACCAGACTGGTAGTTGTGCAATAGACCGCTTGTACGCTGATGGAGAGCTAAGTGAATTCTCGGGTGAGCGTCTTAATATCTTAAAACGGGGGACAGGCTGTGTCTACTCAGCAGCGCTACTGGCCTACCTGGCACATGGACTTACGCTTAAGCAGGCGATTGGGAAAGCGAAGGAGTACATTAATAAGTATCTTGTAAGCAGCAGTTCTTTACGTGGTTATCACACAATGGTGGCTTGAAGATGAAAAAATACATTGCGCGCCTTCATGTTATAAGCAGTGGCACTACTTTTGATCAGCAGATTGAAAGTATAAAAATAGCATGCCGTGCCAAAGTCGAGCTTGTTCAGTTAAGAGCAAAGAACATAAAAGGAGCAGAGTTAAAAAAACTTGCCTGTGAGGCGCTTAAACTGTGTGAACAGTACGGAACGAACCTTATAATAAATGATGATCCTGTGCTTGCTGCAGAAGTTGGGGCGTATGGTGTGCATCTTGGTATAAATGATCCCGGCCCTGATTATGCACGCGGGATTCTCGGCGAGCAGGCAGTTGTAGGCGGCACAGCTCATAGTGTGGATGAATTTGTTTATATGGCTCAGGCTGGTGTGGACTATATTGGGCTTGGGCCTTACAGAGAGAGCCGTACCAAGAGTCTGAATGTGCCGCCACTTGGACTGGAAGGCCTTAAGAGAATACTGTCTTCGGTCAGAAGCCGCTATTCCGATATTCCGGTAATTGCAATTGGTGGCATAACTCCCCACGATCTGCCCCTGCTTTTATCTTACGGAGTTTATGGTGTGGCTGTTTGTGGTGCTGTTTACAGTTCGGGGAGCCCCATTTCAACAGTAGCCGAGTTTTTAAAGTTTTTTAAGGAGACTGGTGATGGATACACTGCAAATCGGCAGCTATAAATTTAATTCACGCCTTTTTCTTGGAACAGGTAAGTTTTCATCGAATACACTTATGCGTGAGGCGATAGAGGCTTCCGGGAGTGAGCTTGTTACCGTAGCGCTTAAGCGTGTTAAGCCGGGCGAAGATAACGATCAGCTCTTAAATCATCTTAAGATTGAAAGAGTCAGGATTATTCCAAACACCTCCGGAGCAAGAACCGCTGAAGAAGCGCTTTTTGCCGCAAGGCTGGCACGCGAGGCAATCAGGACGGATCTTGTAAAGCTTGAAATTCATCCTGATCCCCGCTACCTGCTGCCCGACCCCTTCGAAACTCTTAAAGCAGCTGAGCTGCTTGTAAAGGATGATTTCACGGTTCTGCCTTATACAGGAGCAGATCCGGTGCTTTGCAAGAAACTTGAAGAGGTCGGTGTAGCGGCTGTAATGCCGCTTGGTGCCCCAATAGGAAGCAACCAGGGCCTTAAGACGCGCTCAATGCTTGAAATTATTATTGAAGAGAGCAGGGTTCCGGTCGTAATTGATGCAGGCCTGGGACTGCCTTCACATGCTGCCGATGCGCTTGAGATCGGAGCAGATGCTGTGCTGGTTAATACCGCAATTGCGACTGCCGGCGATCCGGTTTTAATGGCGCGTGCCTTTAAGGAGGCAGTTTCAGCAGGACGGCGAGCTTATCTGGCAGGCCGGGCAGCAATCAGGAGCGCGGCAGATGCTTCAAGTCCGCTTACATCGTTTTTAGATAGTAGTGTGGTAAACGGGAGATAAGCTGTGTCGTTTGTAGAAATTTATAACACTTTAAGGCTGGAAGAGCTTAAGGCGTTTATTTATTCCCGCTCAGAAAACGATGTCGCTGATGTTCTCGGAAAAGAGAAGCGCCTGAGTGAGTGGGATTTTATGACGCTGCTTTCTCCGGCTGCAGGAAAGTTTATTGAAGATTTGGCAGCCTGTAGTGCAGCCATTACCCGTAAACGCTTTGGAAATGTCATTCAACTTTATATTCCCCTGTATCTGTCGAATGAGTGCACAAATATTTGTACCTACTGCGGGTTTAGTGTTACTAACAAAATTCCGCGCATTGTGCTTACTCGTGAGCAGATTAAAAAAGAAGCAGAAGCTGTTAAAGCTTACGGCTTTGAGCACCTTTTACTTGTGACAGGTGAATCCAGCCGGCGCGCCGGCGTTGAGTATTTAAAAATGGCGCTTGAGGTTGTAAATCCGTATTTTTCCAATCTGTCAATTGAAGTTCAGCCACTCAAACTGAATGAATACAAAGAGCTGCGTGAGTATTCAGTTCACGCAGTGCTGGTTTATCAGGAGACCTATCACTGTGAGAGTTACCGCCGCTATCATCCCAGGGGCAAAAAATCCAATTTTGAGTATCGGCTTGAAACTCCGGATAGAATTGGGGCTGCAGGGATGCATAAGATCGGCCTGGGGGTGCTGCTTGGGCTTGAAGACTGGCGGGTGGATGCTGCTGTTATGGCAGTTCACTTAAGGTATCTTGAGCAGAGATACTGGCGCACAAAATACTCCGTCTCTTTTCCGCGTCTGCGTCCTGCTGAGGGAGTTGATTTAGGTACGCTTAGTGTTACAGAACGCGATCTGTTACAGCTGATCTGTGCTCTTAGAATTTTTGATCCCGATCTTGAGCTTTCGTTATCAACCAGAGAGAGCGCTTACTTTCGGGATCATGTAATTCCGCTTGGTATTACAACGGTTAGTGCCGGCTCGCGTACCGATCCGGGTGGATATTCTGTTCTTAAAAAAGAGCTGAAACAATTTGAGATAGATGATAGCCGCTCACCACTTGAAGTAGCTGAAGCAATAAAAAGGATCGGCTTAGAACCGGTCTGGAAAGATTGGGATCGGGCGTTTGGGGGGGAGCGGTGTGGGGGTGCAGCCGCAAAGGCAAGCTGAGCTCGTAGGGCGTATACGTCCACGGTGACGTTGCCGTAGACGTAAAAGCGTATACGTAGACGGCTACGTCTACGGATACGGATTTAATAAGGAGCAGAGAATTACCCCGACCATTTTTTAAACCACAAACTCCAATTGATTCAGGCAATTACAGAAGCCGATGGTACCTTGGGGCAGGATCGGCCGATTTTTAAAAACTTTAAAAAGTTATTTTGATTTTTTCGATCATGTTATTTCGGGCTATTATAGTTTGGTTCGAAATTTTTTTGCCAACTATCCGATTTATGGCTGGACAGCAGAGTAAAAAGCACCATATATAGTAATTAACAGACGGCGCTATACAATATATAGTGTATCGGAGGTAAAACTCTCTAAATAAAACATTGGTGTAATTGGTGGCTTTCCCCGGCCGGGTGGCTTGGTTTGTGCCTGTTCGACCGCCTGCGGTGTTAGCCCTGTTCTTTGCTGGAGAAAGGATATGCAGACAGCTCAGTCATCAACGACTTCCGAAAACTCAAAGGTTAAAATTCCAACAGCTTCAAAGGGGGCAAAACTTCCGCCGGATAGAATGACGGTAGTTAAAAGAAACGGTATGCTGGTTCCCTTCCGGCGGGAGAGAATTGCAGGCGCGATTGAAGCAGCTTTCAGAGCAACAAATCAGATACCGGCAAGTTCTCCCCTTCCGCAGGATGTTTATACTGCGGTTCAGGCAGTTACCAATCTGGTTGTTGAGGAGCTGGTAGAGCTGGCTTCAAGTGGCGCCTGCATCAGTGTGGAAGGAATACAGGATGTTGTCGAAAAGAAGCTGATGGAGGGCGAATTTTATGATGTTGCCCGAAACTATATTATTTATCGCGACGAGCACAAAGCGCTGCGGGAAGATTCGCCTCAGAATCTTAAAATTCTGAGAAGGGACGGACACACCAGTGTAAGTTTTAAGCCACTTAAGATCGCCAGGGCGATAGAAAAAGCCTTTCGTGCCTCGCTAAATATCAGCGGTAGTACGCCTGAAGATATAGTAAGCGCGGTAAATCTTCTTACAAATAAAGTTGTCGCCTGCTGCCAGGCTTTGGCCAGAGAGGGCACAGCTCTTCATGTTGAGCTTGTACAGGATGAAATCGAAAAGCAGATGATGGCCGAAGGTTATTACCAGGTCGCCAAAGATTTTATTCTGTATCGGGCTGAGCGTGCAAGAGTTCGTGAAGCTGCTGCTCAGCAAAAAGAAGCTGAGACTAAACCTCAAGCCGTAGAGAAAGAAGCTGCCCAGGTTACGCTTGATATTGCTGACCCCGGGCGCAGGTTTAAAGTAACCACTCATACTGGAGAAACTGTATATTTAAGTGAACTTGATTTACGCAAAAGGATTGAGTTCGCCTGCCAGGGTCTGGAGGACCTGGTAGATGTTGAAGAGGTTGTACAGGATTCAATTCTTAATTTTTATGAAGGGATAAAAATCGATGAGGTTGATCTGGCCAATATAATGGCCGCCAGGGCAAAAGTTGAAAAAGAACCGGCCTACACTTACGTTACTGCGCGGCTTCTTCTGGATAAAATCTACCGTGAAACTATGCAGGTAGATTCATTTGATCCAGAACTTAAAGAAAAACACAGCGCGTATTTTAAAGAATATCTTAAGAGAGGGGTCGACCTTGAAAGGCTGGATCCTGCGCTTTTAAATTTCGATCTCGAAAGACTTGCCGGCGCTATGAACCTGGAGCGGGATAAGCGCTTTACTTATCTTGGTCTTCAAACTCTCTATGACCGTTATCTTATTCACCATGAAGAACGCAGAATTGAAACGCCCCAGATCTTCTGGATGAGAGTGGCTATGGGGCTTAGCCTTAATGAGGGTGAGCAGAAAAACGCCCGTGCAATTGAGTTTTACGATGTGCTGTCACGCGGTTATTTTATGTCCAGCACACCCACACTTTTTAACTCCGGCACAACCCACTCGCAGATGAGCTCCTGCTATCTTTCAACTGTGATGGATGATTTGCAGCATATCTTTAAAGTCATAGCTGATGACGCCCAGCTTTCCAAGTGGGCTGGAGGGCTTGGTAACGACTGGACCAATGTGCGTGCTACCGGGTCGCGGATTAAGGGTACGAACGGCAAAAGCCAGGGGGTTATACCGTTTCTTAAGGTGGCTAACGATACAGCAGTCGCAGTGAATCAGGGCGGTAAACGCAAGGGGGCTATGTGTGCCTATCTTGAAACCTGGCATCTTGATATTGAAGATTTTCTTGAGCTTCGCAAAAACACCGGCGATGAAAGGCGTCGGACACATGATATGAATACTGCCAACTGGATACCCGATCTTTTCATGAAGCGGGTGGAGCAAAAGGGGCACTGGACGCTATTTAGCCCGAGTGATGTCCCCGATCTGCACGATCTTTATGGCAAGGCCTTTGAGAAGCGCTATCTTGAATATGAAAAGATGACTGAAACGGGTAAAATTAAGCTTTTCAAACGGGTCGATGCTGTAACGCTGTGGCGCAAGATGCTCAGCATGCTCTTTGAAACCGGCCACCCCTGGATGACTTTTAAGGATCCTTCAAATATCCGCTCACCCCAGGACCATAAGGGCGTGGTACATAGTTCAAATCTCTGTACCGAGATTCTGCTTAATACCTCGGCTGAGGAGACGGCAGTATGTAATCTCGGCTCAGTTAATCTGCTGGCTCATACTACCGAGAATGGTCTTAATCTCGAGCTTTTAGAAAAGACGGTAAGAACAGCTATTCGTATGCTGGATAATGTAATTGACATTAATTTTTACCCGACACCGGAAGCCGAGCGTGCCAACAAGCGCCACCGGCCGGTTGGTCTGGGACTTATGGGCTTTCAGGATGCATTGTATAAGCAGAGAATTTCCTATGCCAGTCCGGAAGCCATAGAATTTGCTGATCGCAGTATGGAAGCAATTTCATACTACGCAATTCTGGCATCAAGTGAACTTGCGGCAGAGAGGGGTGCGTACCCAAGCTTTAAGGGTTCGAAGTGGGATCGCGGACTCTTGCCGATAGATACAATTGAACTTCTGGAGAAGGAGCGCGGAGCAGAATTTGTTGAGGTTGACAAGTCTATTACGATGGACTGGCAGCGCGTGCGTGATTCAATTAAAAAGCACGGAATGCGAAACAGCAATACTATGGCTATTGCTCCTACGGCAACAATTTCAAATATAACGGGTGTGAGCCAGTCTATTGAGCCGGTTTATAAGCATCTATTTGCCAAATCCAATCTCTCAGGTGAGTTTATCGTGCATAACCCATTTTTGGTGCAGGACTTAAAAGATCTGGGCATCTGGGATGATGAGATGATTGATGATCTGAAGTACTTTGACGGATCGATTCTAGAGATAGAACGCATTCCGGATGAACTTAAGAAGCTCTACCTGACGGCTTTTGAAATAGAGCCTGAATGGTTAATAGAGTGTGCCTCGCGCAGGCAGAAGTGGATTGATATGGGCCAGTCCCTTAACCTGTACATTTCAGAGCCTAACGGCAAAAAACTGCATAATATGTATATGCTTGCCTGGCGTAAGGGGCTTAAGACCACCTATTATCTGCGCTCGCTTGGAGCTACGCAGATAGAAAAATCCACAACTGATATTAATAAACGTGGCTTACAGCCGCGCTGGATGAAGAACAAATCTGCATCCAGTGAGGTAGTCGTGCAGCGCGAGGAGCAAAAGTCTGCTGCAATGCCGGCTGCAACCTGTAACCTTGATGGTGACTGTGAATCCTGTCAGTAATATCAATTAAAAGGAGAGAGAAATGCTTAAATTTGATGATGATGATACCAGCGAAGTTAGTAAAGAGAGCGGATTTACTTCGGATGAACTTGGCGGAAAGCACAAGCGCGTAAATGCTGACGATAAGCGGCTTATTAACTGTAACGCTGTTGATGTAAACCAGCTGATGCCGCTTAAATATAAGTGGGCCTGGGAACACTATTTAAACGGTTGTGCCAATAATTGGCTTCCGACTGAAGTGCCGATGGCTAAAGATATAGAGCTTTGGAAGTCAAATGTACTTAGCGATGATGAGCGGCGGGTTATTATGCGCAACCTCGGGTTTTTCAGCACGGCCGAGAGTCTGGTAGGCAATAATATTGTTCTGGCAATCTTTAAATTCGTTACAAATCCTGAGTGCCGCCAGTACCTTTTAAGGCAGGCCTTTGAAGAGGCTGTACATACGCATACCTTTCACTATGTAGTCGAGTCGCTCTCTCTCGACCAGGGTGAAGTTTTTAATATGTATAACGAGATTAATACAATTCATGAAAAAGATAAATTTGAAATGAAACTTACTGAAGACATTATGCGTGATGGCTTCAGCACTGCAACCCCGGAAGGCGCGCAGAAGTTTCTTGAAAATCTGATCGGATTTTATGTGATTATGGAAGGAATATTTTTCTACAGTGGTTTCGTAATGATTCTCTCCTTCCACAGGCAAAACAAGATGACAGGAATTGGCGAGCAGTTCCAGTACATCTTAAGAGACGAAACTATCCATCTTAATTTCGGAATAGATCTTATTAACGGCATTAAGGCTGAAAATCCGGAAATCTGGACACCTGAGTTTCAGAAACACATCGTTGAGCTGATACGTCAGGCAGTTGAGCTTGAGTATCATTATGCTGTAGACTGCCTGCCGCGTGGAATCCTTGGCCTTAGTGCCCCAATGTTCCGTGAATATGTTCAGTATATAGCAGACAGGCGGCTTGAAAGAATTGGTCTTAAAAAGCAGTGGAATTCAAGAAACCCGTTCCCTTGGATGAGTGAGACAATTGATCTTGGAAAAGAAAAGAACTTTTTTGAGACCAGAGTAACTGAGTATCAGACAGCCGGTTCGCTGACATGGTAAGTAGCCAGTAGTAATGCTATAAGCTGATTTTATAGTGTTTTTTATAGTGTTTTGGATGTCAGGGGAGTGGTCTGATGGTCTTCAGCCGTCATTTCATACCTCCCCCGTTTTTGCCGCTCCCCTGACACCTTTTTTTAAATAAAGCCCTGCTAGCGCTGCTGCAATAAAAAAGCCGGCTAAAAGTATCCAGAATAAAAATCTTCTCTTTGTAATAAGCGGTTTTGGAAGCTCTACTATCCATAGCTCAGGCGCGCAGCCATTATTTTTAAGACACTCCGGTGAATGTGCTTCATAGTCGTTTATAACAGCAATCCGTTTATGATCCGGGAGCACGGCCAGTCCCTCGGATTTTTCGTATTTCCAGCCGTAATTACGTAAATCAATTAGTTCTCTTTTCTTTACAAAAGAATCTTTGTATTTTTCATCAAAAGTATCTTTATTATGAAAATATTGATATTCCGGAAGTTGTTTTAATTTTGATTTATCGGGCAGCGGCTCTGTTTCCGAGATATCAACGGTAAAAATCTTGTTGTTATAACCTGAAGGCGCTTCCCCTCTTTCAAGCGCTATAAATAAGCTGTCGCTAACAGCTTCTATAGCGCTGATGCGATATGCCGAAGGGTATCTGTAGTCGTCGGTATTGATTGGATAGAGATAGCTCTTGTACGAATTTTCCTTTAGATCGTAAGTTATCAGCCGTACAAAAGGAGCATAGCCAGTACCATGAACCTTAAGCGGCCCCTGCATAATAGTGACCAGCCGATTCGAGGGACTAACAGCCACACCCTCAAATCCCTTATTCTCGAATATTCTTTTTAGGTATTTTGGAAGTTCTTTCCCTGCCCGTAACTTTTTAAGCATACGCCCGCTTTCAGGATCAACGCTGTAGAGAGCCTGTCTGGCTTCATCACAAAACCATAATTTACCGTCCTGATCCCGCGCTATCCCTTCAAGGTCTGAGTTTTTAAGGCCATATATTGCTTGTAGGCCGGTAAGGAAAGCATTTCTGGATTTTAAAGTGATTTCTGCAAAAAATGGTAGACTGCTTTCAGTAACTGCGATTCTGCCGCGGCGATCTGCGACGCTGTAAAACACAGCTGAACTGCCGGAGTTCCCCTCTTTCAATGCCAGACCGGAGCCAATAGCAGGGATCTTATCTATAACGGTGGATTCTTTTACAGCCTCAGAGAGTTCTATTTTATATTTATCTATCCGGGGCTGTTTTTCAGTTTCTCCACAACAGGAAAGAAAAAGGGCACTAAAAATCAGCGCGGCAGGTCTGACAGTCGCAGCACATGGGCAGCATGCTTTAAGCCAACTTAGTAGATATCTGCTTCTAGTTTTCTGCTTCACTGATTACTGTCTAACTGATTCTTTGATGCTTCCGCAAGCTATAGCCGGCATACTATAAGTCAGCAGGCAATCAGGCTATCTATCAGTTTTAATTTCTTAATAAGAACTTGAACCTTGATCTGAATCTGAACTTTGACCAAAATTTTTAGGTCCAGCAGCAGGAGTTTATCTAAAGCTTATGTCTTACTCAATATCAGTTATCTTATATTCGCTTTAACTGCAACAGCAGTCCGCCAATTAATGTTCCCAGCGCCATAAATGCCCATTCATAAACATAGCCGAGGTGACGACCGGGTGGGACAACTGTGTTAAAAACGGGAACAGGATATTCAGAGAGCTCTCTGCTGACAGGTTTATTAGCGAGTGCTCTGGAAGGTAAAAATAACATTTCAGCTTTATCAGAATCTGATTTTATTATGTTCCGTTCTATGTCAGCAGCACTATCATTTTTAGGGATGATCTCCAGATATACCGGCAAAATTTTAAACGGCAACTGTTTTGCTATTTTGTCCAGGTTGACTCTCAACCAGGCATCAACCCAGGGCTTGTCAGGGCCGGCCTCAGGATCGCGTGGTGAAAGCGGACGTCTGGGGACACTGGCCTTGATTAATCCTGTAAATGAAATTGTTTTGGGCTTCTGAAAAACAGTGCGCTTATCAGGTGTGGAAAATTCAAGCGGAATAAATCCGCGATCAACCAGAATGAATTTTGAAGTCCCGCTGATTTTTAAGGGTGTAAGCACATGTACCCCCGGAACCTTATCAAGACGCCGGTTCCTAAGAACCATTTCATGTTTAAAATCATAATCTCCTGATATAATAACTCTTCTGTGGATATAACTGGGCCATTCAGCTAAAGCAATTTTTAGTAATTCCTCTTTTGTAAGAGGCGGCTTTTTTAGGTTCTCTTCCAGCTTTGCAATATAGGCTTTTTTGGATAGATGCCGCTCCCACTGCCAGTACGAGAGTCTCAGCATTCCGACAGCAAGCAGAATGGATGTGACAGTAATTGGCCAGGATAGTTTAAATCTTCTCATTAGCTGCTACTTGATTATAGCCCATAGCGCCTTAAAGCACATCCTCCGGCTGGAAATATTAAAGTACACGCGCTCCAGACGGTGTTTGCTGAGAGTAGAAATAATGATATAACTGTCAAATATTGTTATTTTTGAAAGAAATAATCACAGGAGTTTACGTTGTTATACATACTTGGCGCAGGTAGCGCCCATCCGGACAATGTAATTAACAATGACTTCTTAAAGGAGATCGGCGACGACAGTGAAGCTCTAACCGAACTATTGACTGTAAGTGGTATAAAAGAGAGGCGTACAACCCTGTCACTGGATTACCTGCGGGAGACTGCCAACCGCGAGCCCTTTGGAGTCCACCGCTATGCTAACGAGGGGCCAACTGATCTCTCGTATAAAGCTGCTCTTCAGGCTCTTAAAGCTGCCGGTATTGAGGCAACGGATTTGGGGTTGCTTATCGGTGATTGCAGTACCCCGATTGAAACCTGTCCATCTGAAAGTCAACATCTTGGTGGTGCTCTGGGGATAAAAGTTCCAGCCTACGATATACCCGCGTCAAGTGTAGCTCTTCTTCTTCAACTTAATATTTTAAGCGCCTGGAAACCTGAAAGGATTCCGGACTATGTTTTGTTGGTGTCGTCAAATGTTCCCACCCATTCAGTAAATTATGCTAGCGGTCCCGAGAGGGTTTATTTTGGAGATGGCGCAACAGCGCTGGTTGTCTCCGCCAAACATCCCGGCAGGCTTTCTGTAAAAAATTCGTATTACGGAAACGAGCCGGAAAAATGTGATCTGATTAAATTTGACGCCTATGGGCACGTTTCCATGCAGGACGAATATATATTAGAGGCAGTTGAAAAGCCTGTTGAAAAAGTACTTTCAAAGGCTATTCAGGATAATAATCTTAAAAGCGGTACTTTCGCATTTATCGGACCGCAGACAGATCTCTCGGTTATTAAAAGCTTGTCTGATAAATTTGATATTCCGGAAACATCACTGTGGTATAATTTGAATAATTATGGAGACAGCCTCGGAGCAGGGGCATTTTCGGTTTTAGCTGATAAGTGGGAATCGCTTTCCTCTACGGAGGAAGTGTTAATTGCTGTGTCAGGTGTAGGCGGGGCATATGGCTATGCACTGTTATCAGTGGAATAAATTACGAGCAGCTAATTGTGAGGCTTAAATTGTAAGAGAGGTTTGTATGTTACATGTGCTCGGTATGGGATATGCTCATCCCGATATAGAAATCTCAAACCAGCTTTTGGAAGACCTGGATGTTGGCACCAATGCCCGCTGGATAGAGGAAAAGATTGGAATACTTAAACGGCGGACATCACTTCCGCTGGATTATATTATTCAGACCAGAAACAGTGACCCCCGTAAAGCCCTTGACGTTGCAACGGTAACACCGACAGAACTGGGGCTTAAAGCCTGCAAAATGGCACTTGACTCAGCCGGCATATCAGCAGAGCAAATCGGCCTTGTTATCTGTAATTGCTGTACTCCGGAAGCAACTGCGCCAACGGAGTCTCTGAGAATGGCAAGAGAGCTGGGTTTAACAGTGCCGGCCTATGATGTTTTTACAGCCTGTCCGGTGTTTGTCCTGCATATTGATTTTCTTAGAAACTTTGAAGAGGACAAAATTCCGGATTACGTGTTGTGCTTCTCAACAGCGGCTCTCACTCAGCATGTAAATTATAACGAGCGCTCTGATGGTGCTATCTGGGGGGATGGTGCTGCTGCCTGGGTTATATCTCCCCGGCATCCTGGAAAGCTTAAGGTGATTGATTCCACCTTTATGTCAGATCCCACCCGCTGCCATGCAGTGGTAGTAGATAAACACGGTCATTTTCATCAGGATGGCAGGGCCGTTAGAGATTTTTCAGTACGGCAAACGGTAAGGCTCATTAAAGCTCTTGAGCAAAAATATGACCTGGATTGGAGTCGTGATGTCTTTATAGGCCATCAGGCCAATAAAACCATGCTGGATCAGATTACACGTAACAGAAAGATTCCTGAGTCACAACATTGGCATAATGTAACAGAGATTGGTAATCAGGCCGGTGCCAGTGCGCCAGCTGTGCTGGCAATGAACTGGGATCGTATAAAACCCGGTCAGAGGATAGTTGTAGCTGTGGTAGGCGCAGGGCTTAGCTGGGGCTCGGCGCTTTTTGAGGCACAGTAACTTTTCTTCAGTATATTGTAGTGCATATAGTCGGGGTTGGCATTATTAATTGATAATACTAAACAGCTGTTATAAATTCTGATTAGTATATTAGTTTAGTCTGCTTTTAAACCGGGTAATTAATTCATGAGACACCTTAATTTTTTACTATTTTTACTGATTTTTCTGGTCAGCTCTTTTACTTACGCGCAGGATGCTTCCCGTGGAAGACTGCCAGATGGGCGCGCTTATCGGCTGGATGCTTCAGGAAATCAACTGGTGGATTACATAGCAGAACTTGAAGTTAATGTTGATGCATTAAAACGCAGGGTACAGGGTTTAGAATACGAGCTCGGGCAGAAACAGCAGATTATAGACCGGCTTAAGTCCACCAGTGGTTTTACAAGTGATACTGCTTTAAAAGAACGCGATCTGCTGGGTAGTCAGGAAGATCAGAAAGAGGCGCCCGAGTTTGATGAAGCTGTAAAAGCTACCGCATTACCCCAAAAAGAGTGTCCTGCTGTAAATTGTGACGTACAGGTAGAACGGGCTACCATGTTACTTGAAAAAGCCCGCCAGGATCGTGAGCACGAACATGAGATGCGGCTTCGGGAAAATGAGGCCTTAAGAAAAACTATAGCAGTATTAAGAGAGAGGCTGCAGAGTAAAGAAGCTGAGATTAAGGCTATCAATGCCCGCCTTACAGCGTCAGCTCAGACGGTTGAGCCTCTTGTTCAAACACGTCAGGATCACGAAAGAGAGTTAACCACGCCGGAGCTTGTGCCGGTAGCGCAGATTGCATTGTCTGTGCAGCCAAAACCTGAGCCAAGGGCGGCTATGAAGCGGGCAGTTACACTCAAAAAGACCCGCCCAGTAACCGAGAAACAACCTGTCAGGCCGCAAAAGGCAGCTGCTGCGTCTATTTCAAGCTTTAGCCCGGCCAGAAGACGGGCCGTTGAGACCGTTCGTGCTTATTTTAACAGCGAGCTTAATAAGCTCAGAAGTGTAATAAATACACGTGATACACTTTTTAAACGCTACGCCAGGTTAAATCCAAGGGTTACGTTTAAACCCAAAAAGGCTGTTTCATCACGTAAGCTTACTCTTGAAGCCATTCGGAACCGTATAAGTCGTGCAACTTCAGTAGGGGCAATTTCGGTATATAAACGCGATATAAGTGAAATCAAGCAAATAGTGAATGATGATATTGCCTTTATTAAGAGAATGAGTAAGAAGAGAATTTAAAATCACCTAGACGTGTGATGTTTTGTCAGCTATCTTTTCGATGCTACTAATAAAAACGCCGAGCAGGATTAAAACCATAAGATAAATTTCACTGTCACCAAAATTGTATTCTACAAGGCCTGCAACCTGCCATGAGAGAAAAGCACAGCTAATACCGGTTACAATTGTTGCAGGTCCCTGCCGGTGTTTTAAAGAGAGGCCAAGTTTAATAACTGAGAATATCCACCAGAAGTAAATTGCCAGACCAATCCAGCCGCTTTCTACCATAATATTGATTGGATTGCTGTGAAAATGGCGAAGCTCCGGCGGAATCTGGGGGTCAAATTTTCTTAGAACCGAGGCATTTTCGTAACCAATACCGAGTGGATATTTAGTGGCAAGCTCAATACCAACCTGCCAGATACTGGAGCGTCCCCCCGGTACAAAGAAGTGATCCATTGAATGCACGATTCGCTGTCGGGTGGGCGTAAATATAAATAATGCTGCAACTATCAGCAAAACCGACGTTATCGCCATGCGCTTGGAGTAACTAAAAAATATTACTGCCAGACCACAAATAGCCCCAAGCCATGGCCCTCTCTTTAAGTTAAGTATCAGGGCCAGTGTAATTACAGGAAACAAAAGGTTCGAGTATAAATAAAAATAACCGTGTTCGCTACTGTCTTTAAACTTGTTGTATAAAGTTCGGCCAAATAACACCGCTATAATTAACAACCACAAAAAGAGCAGATTGCCTGATAGAGAAGAGCCCGGTTTTAAACCGAAAAAAATTATAAAAATTATCGTGGCATAGAATAAAATTGTAAGAGATTCAAGCAAGCCCATCTGCCACCTGAGTCCGGTTTTATGTGCATAAAAAATTATCAGGGCCGCCACTACCGGCAAGATAACTGCACACTGCCCCCCTTCAGTAACAGCTCCTAAAAAGATTTCAGGAAGAGCGACTGGGGTTAAGGCTGCTGCAATGGTATGAATACCAGCTATGGACTGCCCGGTAGCAAGTGCAAGTAAGATTCTGAGAGCATAACCGAGACGTGACAGTTCATAAAAAGCAAATACCACCAGTATATATGGCGCGTAAGTAGTAGCTTCAATAAAGCTATGCGCGACATTAATTCCAAAAAACGATGAGACTATCAGCCAGCCTAGAAAGATTATCAGAGCAATCAGAGCCGTGCCGCCGGCCTTTACAGCTGTTCCACAACTACCGGATTTTTCTACTATCCAGATAAGCAGAAGCGGGACAAGCGGGATATAAACAGCGGTTAACTTTAGTGGGATTAAAAAAGCGGCTAACTGGCCTAAGAGCGGTCCGTATTGATTAAAAAGCTCTCTCTGTTTTATTCTCACTGCTCAATGCTTTGCTGTGGCAATAAAATCTTTACCCCCGGCCTCACATTAGCCTGGATACTTTAAAAGTTTAGCTCAGCCGATATCAACGAGCCTATTATTTTAGCCGGCTTTTATCAACCCAGCCCCGGATGCATGAATTAAAATACAGCAGCTTAAAACTGCTGGAGAGAGTTCTGGCAACTTTACTGTTTTCGGGCTATAGTTTTAAGGATGTCCATTTTTTTGTGAAGCTATGCAAGCGTTTGTGTTATGAAAAATTACCCGGCTATCTTTTTATTACTTAGCGGTATGTGTTTAATAAGCTCTTTCAGCTTTGCTGCGCCGCAGTTTCCAGAGCTTAAGAAAGGGATTGGCTTTAATGAGGTAATAAAAGAGTGGGGACTGCCTGAGGAAAAAATAGAATATGAAACCAGCCGCAAGGAAAAGTGGCTTTATCCTGACAGCCGCTATGCTGTTTTTACAGCAGGAAAGCTGTCTGAATGGGCACCAAGAGAAGAACCTCAGTCTGAAGGCCTGCCTGTATCAAGTACATCTTCTGCCCGGACTATAGCAAAGGATCATGGAAGTGAAGAAAACGCCGAAGTTGTTCAGGATATTTTAAGTGAAATTATGGACAAAACCTCTGAGGCATCCAGCAGTAATAAAGAAAGTAAAAGAAAAAGAGAGAGAAACCGCTCGCCGTTGGAGCGTAGGCGGTAAGGTAATTTAGGCCTGATGCCTTCGAGTCACGTGACCTAAGCTAGAGGTAGAGCCGTTACCAGTGTCTGTTCACAAATCAAACGCAGCCTGCACAGATCAGAAAGTAAACAGCTGGCCTCATTCTGATGCATTAAATGTCCTATAATAACGCCGGGGTCATGGGCTCTGAAAAAAGTCCCAGTATTTTCAGGAGGTGATTTCTGGCACAGCGCTTGCTTTATAAGACTAATACATATTGAGGGGGAAACTAAGACAGCTCTTCTCTCCAATTCGCCCGCTACCTTGAGTTGTCTGATGTTTACTTTCTTACCAGATCGCGCTCTAAAGGGAAGCCTTTCCAAAACGAACCGCCGGGAGCGAACAAAGCAATTTGTTCGCTCCATTTCTTATTAATACGCCCGGCGTAAGCCGGATGTAAAAGCAATCTGCCCTGGCCAGAGATCAATGTGCAGCCAGTTTACTGACTGCAAATATCGTTTCTCCATACCATTAAAGGGTAACGGCTACGGATAAAACTAATACAACAACTCTCAAGGAATATACATGTGGCGAAACTAATCAATCAGTGACAAAACACCGCTTAAAGGCTTAACTTCCTGCGTATCAACAAGGTTATCGTCTTGTGGAGTTTGCTCTCGGGTTAGCTCCTCTTCAACAGGAGCGGCTTCATGATCGTCTATATCAATCAGGTTCTCCTTATAATCTCTGGCATCGTCGCAGAAAACATCTTCATTAAGTAGTGCAGCTGCTATGGCATCCTGCTCAGGATCAACGTCTTCCAGTGGTTTTGCCAGAGTTTCCAGCATTTCTTCCGGAGCAGGAGGATTTAAAACATATGCTGCCACCACATCAAGAAACTGCCTTACTGACCGCTTTAAAATTAAGGGTAATCGCTTAAATTCATCTCCATTAGCAAGTTGGACCTGACCCAGGATTTCTCCGGATTTTGTAGCTATTTTAACTGTGCCGCGGTCGTTACGATCATTTGCGGTTACAATCAGACTGTAATCAACTCTTGCTGGTGCAACGGAGTCTACAAGATTTAAATCAACCCTTGGCCAGCCTTCCCAGTCGCTGACAATCATATCAAAGTAAAATCTCTCCCCCAGCTTAACTTTGCATGTCTCCTGCAAAGCTTTGCGGATTGTTGTCATAGCCTGAAGCATCAGTGCATGACGGGCTTCACGCAGTTTTGCAGATACGTCGTTTAGCTCTTCTTTTTCGCGAAGTTTGCGGTTTATTCTGGTTGCAAAGGTACCTACAGTTGATTCAAGAGTATTAATAGCTTCTGTTGTAGTATCCTCTGCGCACGAGTCTGTGGCTGATTTTGATGGTGCCATCCGCCCTCATAAAATCACAATATTTTAGCCCCTCTAAATAAATATCGGTCTTAAGTCCACCGGCCTTAAGAACCGGTGTTTTTAATTGATTGATTTTTTCAGGGCTTTTGTTTTTACTTAATAGTTTCAAAGGGTTGGTGAGTTTAGAGGTCTGCTTTGTACACGGGTGACCTGTTTGTATTTTTTTGGATCGGAACTACTGGAAATTGTAATAATCTATTGTTTATATTGAAACTCAAGTTAACAAAGGGAGGGAGTATATGCCTTTTTATCATACTCTTGGAAGAATTCCTCATAAACGGCACACCTGTTTTAGAAAACCGGATGGTAGCCTTTACCGTGAAGAGGTAGTCGGTACCAGAGGTTTTAGTGGCATTTACTCCATTCTCTATCACTGCAGCGCACCGACCCGGGTAATTGAATCCAAATTACTGGGTTCAAAGGCTGTGGAATACTGTAGCGGCCTTCCGCTGGAGCACAGGCATATAGTTACAAAAGACTTTAGGACTTCTGGTGATCCTGTAGATTCACGTATTTTTCTTATGGGTAATAAAGATCTTCGACTGGGTCTGGCTACTCCCGATAAAGAAATGAATTATTTTTATCGTAACGGATTGTGTGATGAGTGCCTCTTTGTTCATTACGGTAGCGGTACGTTACACACTCAGTTCGGCAAACTTGAGTATCGTGCAGGTGATTACATAGTAATTCCCGTAGGGACGACTTATCAGATAAAAATCAGTGAAAATACTAAATTCCTTGTAATTGAAGCTAACAGCCGTTTTGAATTTCCCAGGCGCTACAGAAATGAATACGGACAACTTTTAGAACACTCGCCTTTTTGTGAAAGGGACATAAGGATTCCCAGGGAGCTCGAAACTTATGACGAGCAGGGTGAATACGAGGTTCGCATTAAACTTGGTGATAAGTACAGTATGACCATCCTTGATCATCACCCTTTTGATCTGATTGGCTGGGACGGGTACCTCTATCCCTGGATATTTAATATTGAGGATTTCGAGCCAATTACCGGTAGAGTTCATCAGCCGCCACCTGTCCATCAGACCTTTGAGGGACAGGGCTTTGTGGTTTGTTCATTTTGTCCGAGACTATTCGACTATCACCCCGAAGCTATACCGGCGCCGTATGCGCACTCTAATGTCAACAGCGATGAAGTGCTTTATTATGTTGAGGGCAATTTTATGAGCAGAAAAGGAATAGATGTTGGTTCCTTTACACTGCATCCCGCTGGGATTCCGCACGGTCCGCATCCCGGTACTATAGAGAAATCAATTGGAGCCAAAAAAACTGAAGAACTTGCCGTAATGGTTGATACATTTGCACCATTGCAGATTACACAGACTGCGCTTGATCTGTGTGACCCCAATTATATGAAAAGCTGGTTAGGAGCATAATATGAGAAAGATAAAAGATATTGATCCTGATGTGCATGTCGGAGAAAAGTTGGACGTAGAATCTGCCACTCAGGTAGATAATAATGTACTTGATATTGAGTGTATAGATTATGTTGAGCTTATATCGGGGAATGCGCTTCAGGCTGTTTATTATTATTCGCAAGCTTTTGGATTTAAGCCAGTAGCCTATCGCGGGCCAAAAACAAAGTTTAAAGACGATATTACAGTAGTTTTAAAGCAGAATGATATAACGCTGCTGGTACGTTCTCCAGTGACCCCCGACAATCCACTTAATGATTTTCTTAGAAAACACGGAGACAGCTACCGCGATATCGCTTTTAGAGTGAAAAACTGCGAGGCTTTTTATTTAGAGACCATAAAACGTGGCGCTGAAAGCGCTGAAACTCCTCACGTTTGGAGAGATGAAAAGGGATCAGTAAAAAGAGCAGCAATTAAAACCTATGGTGATGTGATTCATTCTATAGTTTTCAGAGATGAGTACGAAGGCCTGTTCTGGCCCGGCTTTGTGCCTTATGAGGATGTTTTTCCGGCGCTTCCTGATGGTAAAACTGTAGGCTTAAAGCGAATAGATCATGTGGTTGGCAATGTAGAGGATATGAACCCGTGGGTTAAATTTTATGAAGATGTTTTAGGTTTTAAAGAAATGCTTCACTTTACTGACCAGGATATATCAACTGAGTATTCTGCGCTTATGTCAAAGGTGGTGCGCGATGGCTCCGGCAAAATCAAACTGCCCATAAACGAGCCGGCTACTGCCCGCAGAAAATCCCAGATTGAAGAATACCTGGAGTTTCACCTTGGGCCAGGCGTACAACACGTAGCGTTTGAAACAGAGAATATAATAGAGACCGTCAGCGAACTTAGAAGCCGTGGGGTGGATTTTCTCTATGTTCCGGAAACGTACTATCAGGATGTGCCTGCCAGAGTGGGGGATATCAAAGAAGATTTAAATACTATTGCAAAGCTTGGCATCCTGGTTGACCGCGATAATGATGGATACCTGCTGCAGCTTTTTACAAGACAGGTACATCAGCGGCCAACGCTTTTTTATGAGGTAATTCAGAGAGAGGGCTCTCAGGGTTTTGGGGTAGGAAACTTTAAGGCTCTCTTTGAAGCGCTTGAACGCGAGCAGGCTGAGAGGGGAAATCTTTAAGAACAATGAAATTTGCTACAATACAAGAGGGTGGTGCTGGCCGTGACGGTCATGCTGTGCTGGTGTCCGGTGACAATACCAAAGTAGCACTATTGCCGGATGGCTTAAGTACCCTTCAGCTTATTTTGGATAACTGGGATAAACTTCTGCCGCAGCTTGAAGAGATTGATCAAAAATTTTCTGAGGGTGCATGGGAGGATATCAGAGATTCAAATGAGGTTAAATTTCTTGCGCCACTTCCAAGGGCTTATGCCTTTTTAGATGGCAGTGCTTTTATCCAGCATATTCTCTTAGTACGAAAGGCCCGTGGTGCAGAGCCGCCGGAGAATCTTTATACTGTACCATTAATGTATCAGGGTGCCAGTGACTGTTTTCTTGCACCAAAAGAAGATATTCCACTAATTGACGAGGAGTATGGACTTGATTTTGAAGCAGAACTTGCTGTGGTTGTGGGGGATGTTCCGCAGGGGATAAATGCCGGGCAGGCAGATAAGTATATCCGGCTCTTTGTGATTTTAAATGATATTAGTCTCAGGAATCTTATCCCTGCGGACATTAAGACAGGCTTTGGCTTTCTTCACGGTAAACCTAATTCCTCTATGGCTCCGTTTGCAGTTACAGTGGATGAGCTGGGGGATTACTGGAAAGATGGACGTGTGCATCTTGACATGGTTACCCATTTAAATGGAAAGCTCTTTGGGCATCCCAATGCAGGTGAGATGCATTTTTCTTTTTATGAATTAATTGCGCATGCTGCCCGCACACGGCCACTTACAGCAGGTACTATTATAGGCAGTGGTACAGTTTCCAATAAGGATCCACAAGTTGGCTCAAGCTGCCTGGCTGAGAAGCGAATGCTTGAAAAGATAGAGTCAGGAGAGATTACCACACCATTTTTGAAAAGTGGCGACAGAATAGAAATTGAAATGGTAAAAGATAACCACTCTCTTTTCGGAAAAATCTCTCAGAAAGTAAGAAATATTAACACAGATCAATTGCCAGGTTGAAACTTACTGTTCCTGATCATCCTGATACTCTTCTTCTTCTAGCGCAAAATCTGCCAGAATTTCACGGGCAAAGTCAGCTACAGTTTTAGGCGGATTGGATTTTAACAGCTCTTTTAGATAAGCCTCAGCCTCCTCTTCGTAGCTTACATGATCAATTGCGTCTTTTAGCATTTCTTTATCAAATTCAGGATTGCTGGAAGTAGCCAATACACTCATGACAGCACGAAGTCCCTCAGTGCCATTATTTAAGAGAGCTTTTACTGCCAGATGCGAATAGGCATCGCGTTTTAAAGCAAGTTCCCGCAGATAAGGCAGAGCCTCTTCTTCCGGTACCAGCTCACCAAGTCCTATACCAAGAGAGTAGTAACCGTCCGGATCGCCCTTTTCAACAGTATGCTTGTAAAGCACTTCAGCAGCCAGGCGGGAACCCTGGTTAGTTATTGCAGCAACTACTGATTCCTGCAGTAGGTCGTTTTCACTGTTAAGCTTCTCACTAAGATACCTGACAGTATCATCACCTCCAACTGCCAGCTCAAGCGACTCTGCATATATGTCAGCAAGTTCAGTGTTAGTTTCATTTTCTATTGCTTCAACCAGTGTCTTTACATCTTCTACTCTGCCACTGGTAGCAAGTACTTCAGTGAAAAAGCTGCGTTGATCCGGATCGGTGTCAGGCGCAAAGGCAATCTCTTTAACCTTTTCATAGAGCTCATCGCACCAGCTGCAATCTTTTGCAATATCGACAAATTGTTCAAGTACTATATCATCATAATCCAGCGAAGCCTTTTTTAAGGCCTCAAAGGCTTCATCAGCGCTTTTATAAATTTCAGTAGCAGGGCGGTCATCGAAGTACTCATCATCTTCGGTGTCTTCATCAATTGACCGGGAGTGATCTATTTTAACCTGGTCATCGGAAGCTGAAGCGCTGCCGACATTAGACGATGGCTGCTCGGATTCTCTGGTGTTAAGAGCAGTCTGTTTACCTGCTTCAGGTGAAGATGACGGCCGGCTTTCAGGGCTGCTACTGTTTGCCACCCACCAGAGTCCTGCTGCAACTATTACCACCAGTAACACGGTCAAAAGTTTTTTCATAACATCCAGTCCTTCCAATAGCTGAAATTATCTGACAAAAGACGCCTTTAACTCCCAAAATCTTCAACCCTTGGCACGCTCCGGGCTGATTAGCCTAATAAACTACACTAATATTGTACAAAGATACACACAGTTGTAATTGAGGCACAAGGCCGACCAATAAAATATATTGTATAATCAGGATGATAGAGAAACAGCAAAGACTTTTTTAGTGGTTGCTTTATAATGCCTGAAATTTCACCGATTCAATACACCAGATGAGTGAAATTGAGTTAAAGCAAAAATTACTGGCCGGGCGGGCTTACCGTATTTTCGTAGGGCAGCTTCCAGGGCAGATGGAAGAAGTTCGCTCTGTAGTTGAATCTGAAAATAATGTGCCTGAGCAGGCTTTAAAGGCTGCTTCTATTCTTCATAATATTAAAGGTGCTGCCGGAGTTTTCGGGTTCACAGAGCTTGGACATATAGCTGCGGAGCTTGAGAAACTAATTAAAGAGCAAGGTGGCGACATAACGAAATTTACGAAAGAGCTCGATGCATTGTTTAAAAGTCTGGAAAGAATTGTTAGTAGCCTTCCGGCGCCTGTCAGTTTGGAGGATAATGAATAATTATGCCTGATATTTTAATTCTAAGCGAAGATCGCTCGTCTGCTTCTGAGATTGAAAAAACTGCCCGAAAGTATGACTTACGCGTTACTAATGTGCATACACTTAATGATGCCCGCGAGTGGTTAAAACTCAGGACTTTTATAGCGATGTGTTTACCGCATACAACTTCTCTTGCAGATCAGGAAGCGCTGGCGGATCTGCTTTGGAGGGAAAGTCCGCATGCCTATCTTTTTGTCTACGATTTAAGTAAAGATGCGCCGCACAGGCATGAAGAGTACAGACTGAGCGGAGCAGATTATATTCGTGGTGAGCGTGGGCTGGCAGAGCTGGATCGGATTTTAAGTGTTATATCAAAGGTTCCTGTTGCAGGACCGGATGCGATGACTGTAATGGTGGTAGAAGATCTTGATTCTCCCAGAGATATTATCTGCTCTTACATTGAATCGCTCGGATATCCCAATGTAGTAGGAATGCCGGCGGCAAAAGATGCAATTAAGGCACTGGAAAAAGAGCCCGATAAATATTCGTGTGTTGTTACAGATATTAGAATGCCTGAAATCGACGGACGCAGGTTTATAGAGTATATCCGCTCACATGAAAGCCTGAGGCATTTACCGGTAATTGCACTTACAGCCTACGGTACAGTGGATACGTTAATTGACTGCCTTAAAGCCGGTGCCAGTGGTTTTCTGGTTAAGCCTCCCAAAAAGCGGGACTTAACACGTGAGTTGGCAAGGGCGGTACGAATGATAACACGCGGAGAAAACCCCCGGCTGGCTACTGAACAGGAAGCAGATACTATCCGGGAAATTTTACTTGAACGGGGAATGCGGTAGCACCAGTTGATAGGCAGCCCGGCACATTTTACCTCAACCTGGGCTCAGACCTGAACCAGAAAATTACTGCCCATCAGCCTCTGAATGTTTGACAAGCACTGAGCGAAATATTTTATAACGCCTAATTAATCCAAGTTGCGCCAGGGCGCACGCTACGCCAAGAGGTACAAAAACTAAAGCACAGACAGAGCCGGCGTTATTGGGCGAAGCGTATAGAAGCGGAGCAATCCAGCTAATCGAAGTGCCAATAACAGCAATGGACGGCTTAAAAGCCTGCCAGGCTATTATAAGTGGCAAAACACTATAGAGATCGTTAACAGGGAAGAGCACTACTTGCGCTATGGCAGCACTTACATACCAGGGAGTACCAAGGCTTAATAGAAGCAATACAAGGCCGCCCGGGAGCAGCGAAACAATCACTGCCTGCTCACGGTAGCGGGCTATAGCCCCCAGCCATTCAAGCGGCCAATCTGGTTGTAATATCATGCTTGTCCCTCCCAGTAGGACACTCTAGGTTAAAAACCGGTAAAAAACTTCACGCCTCTCCTTAAAGGCCAGAATTGCCCCTATCAGTGAAAAGATGAGACCAACTTGTGGTTTCCATGGAAGGATAGCCAGTGCCAGCCCCACAATACCGGGTGGCAGCGTTTTTAAACCAAAGCATGTTAGTGCTGCCATTCCGGCCCACAGTAATGTCGGAGTCTGGTGATTTGCGGCATGCAGGATTGGATAAAACGTAATTATAAGTAACGGACTTAAAACAGATGATTTCAGCTGGCTCATACCTAAAATTAATATCATCAGTGACAGGCCAACCCAGGCGGCCGTCCTGACTTGTTCCGGTATGTAAAGAAATGGCACTGCTGCAAAGAGAGCCGGTAAAGGATATGCAATAACAGCAGCTACCTTATGCGTTCTTACGACTTGCCAGTGTTCCCTAAGGAAGTTATCAGCTTTGGCCGAATAGGGACTTTCCCCCTGAACGATAAAAGATGCTCCAGTTAAGAAGGGGAAAAAGTCGATTTGCTTTTTTTTCTGGAAGGTATGTGCAGTAAGCAGCAGAGCATACACTATGACTAAAAGTGCAATAATATTGCGTACACTTAGTAGACGCTTATCAGTCAGAGTCTTATACAGTTTCAGGCTCATAATTTAAATTCGGCCTGAGCCATTTTTCAATTTCACTAACAGGCATATTTTTTCTGACAGCATAATCTTCAACCTGATCACGGCTAATCTTGCCGAGACCAAAGTAGTGCGAATCGGGATGGGCAAAGTAAAGTCCGCAGATCGAAGCTGCCGGATACATAGCAAAATTTTCAGTAAGATTAATACCGGTATTTTTTTCAACTGAAAGTAAATCAAATATCAGGCGTTTTTCAGTGTGGTCAGGACAGGCCGGGTAACCTGCAGCGGGGCGGATGCCACGGTATTTTTCCCTGATAAGCTCTTTATTAGTCAAAAGTTCATCGGCAGCATAACCCCAGTAATTTCTTCTGACCTGCCCGTGCAGGCACTCAGCAAAGGCTTCCGCAAGGCGATCGGCCAGAGCTTTAATCATTATTACACGGTAATCATCAAGGTCATTCTTATAGTGTTCAACCAGCTCTTTAACTCCAATTCCGGCAGTAACTGCAAATGCACCGATATAATCATTTATACCGCTGTTTTTGGGCGCTACAAAATCAGCCAGCGCCATATTAGATTGCCCCTCCCTTTTTTTTAGCTGCTGACGCAGCGTATGAAGGACTGTAACAACTGTGTCTCTTTTATCATCAGTGTAAATTTCAATATCATCAGATTCTGTTGAGTTTGCCGAAAAAAGCCCTATGACCCCTTTGGCAGTCAGTAAATTATCTTCTATAATTTCACGCAGCATCTCGCGGGCGTCATCAAATAATCTGCGCGCTTCTTTACCGTAACGGGCGGATTCAAATATATCCGGGTATTTTCCTTTTAGCTCCCAGACTATAAAAAACGGATTCCAGTCTATAAATTCAACCAGGTTTTCCAGCGGAAAATCATCAATAACCGTAATTCCCGGGTGTGTTGGAGGAGTAATATCAATTTTTTCCCACTCGCTCTTAAAGCGGTTTTTACGGGCTTCTTCAAGTGAACAGTATTTACGGAGCGACTGGCGGCTTAAGTGCTCCTCTCTGATTTGCTGGTACTCTTTTTTAATCTTTTCTGTAAACTGCAACGCAGTTTCATCGTTTACCAGGTTGCTTACTACCGGCACGCTTCTTGATGCGTCCAGAACGTGGATAACTGGCCCGCTGTACGCCGGAGCAATTTTAACTGCTGTATGTCTGCGTGAGGTGGTGGCGCCCCCTATCAGTAACGGCACTTTCATTGAGCGCCTTTCCATCTCGGCAGCAACATTAATCATTTCATCGAGTGAAGGGGTTATCAGTCCGCTTAAACCGATAACATCGGCCCTGCACTTTTCAGCTTCGCTCAAAATCTTATCCGCCGGTACCATTACACCGAGATCGACAACTTCAAAGCTGTTACAGGCGAGTACTACAGAAGCGATATTTTTGCCTATATAGTGTACGTCGCCCTTTACTGTTGCAAGCAGCACCGTACCTGCTCCACGCCGCTTATCTTCTCCGGCTTCTTTTTTTTCCTCCTCCATGTAGGGAATGAGATAGGCCACGGCTTTTTTCATAACTCTGGCACTTTTTACAACCTGCGGTAGAAACATTTTGCCCGAGCCAAAGAGATCACCTACTACGTTCATACCATCCATTAGCGGGCCCTCTATAATTTCCAGCGAACGGGAGTATTTCTTACGGGCTTCTTCCGTGTCCTCTTCGATAAATTCCACTATACCCTTTATCAGGGCATGCTTTAGACGCTCTTCAACCGGAGCTTCTCGCCACTTAAGATCTTCAGAGGAATCTTTTTTGGTCTTTTTTCCTTTAACTTTTTCGGCATATTCAATCAGCCGTTCAGTAGCATCGGGCCGGCGGTTTAAAAGCACGTCTTCAACTCGCTCGAGCAGATCTGCTGGAATGTCCTCATAAATAGCAAGTTGTCCGGCGTTAACGATGCCCATATCAAGTCCGGCCTGAATTGCATGGTAGAGAAAGGCAGCGTGCATAGCTTCCCGCACTGTGTTGTTGCCGCGAAAAGAAAAAGATATATTACTTATGCCGCCACTTACCCGCGCGCCCGGCAGGTTTTCCTTAATCCAGCGGGTGGCATTAATAAAATCAAGAGCGTAATTATTGTGTTCTTCTATTCCGGTAGCTACTGTGAGTACATTCGGATCAAAAATAATATCTTCTTTTGGGAAATGCAGATCTTTAACCAGCAAATCATAGGCGCGCTTACAGATATCTATCCTGCGCTGATAAGAGTCAGCCTGACCCTCTTCATCAAAGGCCATTACTACAACGGCAGCACCGTATCTGAGAATCTCACGGGCGTGCTCTAAGAAGACCTGCTCCCCTTCTTTTAAGCTTATAGAGTTGACAACCCCCTTGCCCTGCATACACTTAAGGCCGCTGGTAATAACCTCCCACTTTGATGAGTCAATCATAAACGGCAGTCTGGCTATTTCAGGCTCAGCTGCCATCAGGTTAATAAAACGCTGCATGTAGGCGGCAGAATCAATCATGCCCTCGTCAAGGTTCACATCAAGAATTTGTGCTCCGCCTTTAACCTGACTTACGGCAACCGAAAGAGCTTCATCAAAGCGTTCTTCTCGTATAAGGCGCGCAAATTTTCTTGATCCGGTTACATTAGTGCGCTCGCCTATATTCACAAAGTTACTGAGTTCATTTACCGCAAGTGGTTCAAGGCCGCTTAAAAGCAAGCCCGGTTTTCGCGGTGGGATTTTTCGGGGTTTAAAATTTTTAGCTTCCTCAGCTGCAGCTTTAATATGTTCAGGACGCGTTCCACAGCACCCGCCTATAATATTTACAAGGCCCTCCTGCATAAACTCCCTTACGGCAGCTCTAAATTCTTCCGCTGATTGATCGTATTCGCCAAACTCGTTTGGCAGGCCGGCGTTCGGATGAGCGCTTACAGGCAGATCAGCAACCTGTGCCAGCTCCTGCAGATGTGGTTTAAGCTGTCTTGCTCCAAGAGCACAGTTAAAGCCCACAGACAGCAGATTGGGAGCATGTGAAACTGAAATCCAGAATGCTTCAGGTGTTTGACCGGAGAGGGTTCGGCCACTTTGATCAGTAATGGTACCTGAGATCATTAACGGTAGATTTTTGCCGGACTCTTCAAATAACTTTGATGCAGCAAAAATAGCAGCTTTACAGTTAAGCGTATCGAAGACTGTTTCTATAAGCAGTATGTCAACGCCACCTGCTACAAGCGCTTGAATCTGCTCGCCGTAAACAGCTGTCAGTTCATCAAAGGTTACATTACGGTATCCAGGATCATTTACATTTGGAGATATTGAGGCGGTGCGGTTAGTCGGACCAATTGAGCCGGCTACAAAGCGTGGCTTTTCAGGGTTAAGTCTGCTGTATTCGTCTGCTAATTTTCGCGCTATCTTTACTGACTCTCTGTTTAATTCAGGTACCAGCTGTTCTAAGCCATAATCAGATTGGGAGATTGCGTTGGAGTTAAAAGTGTTGGTAAGGATTATATCAGATCCGGCATCTAAGAAGCTTTTTGTTATTTCTTCAATTATGTCAGGGCGGGTAATGGATAAAAGATCATTATTGCCCTTTAAGTCTTTTGAGTGATCCTTAAATCTTTCAGCACGAAAATCCTCTTCTCCAAGTCCATAAGACTGTATGGAGGTCCCCATCGGGGTTCCCAGTATTAGAATCCGCTCTTCAAGAATTTTATTTAATCTGGCCTTTAATTCACTCATGCTTTAAACCGAAGGCTGCCTATATCTTTTACAGGTTTGCCCGAAAACCCCTTGCCGGGGTTGGCCTATTCTATGGCAGAGGCTCTAAATAAACAATAAGTCCAAGATCTTAAGCTATTGTGTTCGGTTTTAAGGCTATTGTAGCGCTTTAGTACTCTGCTGGAAATGCCGACATAAAGCTAACGCTTTTAAATTAAAGCATATTTTTTTAGTAAGTTATGGCCCGTGATTTGCAGTGGAGCTATTAACAGCAGCAAAACTGAGGAGAAACACTGCTATGCCGGATAATACAGATAACAAAAAACCTGGTAAGCAAAAAGATCGTGATGTAATTCTGCTTCAGGATTTACAGCCAAAGCACGATGTAATAGGGGGGAGCAAAAAGCGCCTGTTTGGCGAGAGTGTTGAACAGGCTAAAGATAGGGAGAAAAAAACACCCGAATAGGATGAAAGGCCCTATGCGTTCTTTTAAGGCAGTGCGGCACAGCGAGGCCGTACTGTTTATTAGCTGGACAGGATGATTCCTGTCTGCTCCTATAAAGCAATATTGAAAAGTTAATATTGTATGATGCCCGGAAGATACCGGGCATTTTTTTGATAAATGGGCTGAATCAGAAAGACTGAGAATTACAGCTTCAATTTAACTTTTTTAGCTCATTTGCCGATCCATTTCCTGATAGAGGTGTTCGCCCTCAGTTTGAGGTTTACGATGTATGATGTACTGACCAATACGGTTTTTCGTGTTGGCTCTAGAGCATATAGCTGGATTGATATTCTTTTGTTTGCCTGGCTGCAACCGGACTGGGGGGTATTTGAAGATGCCATGGCATTTGGGGTCTCGGCGTATAAGCACGCTGAAAAGCATAATCTGCTGCCAGAGACTCATCTGGTAGAAGCCGGATTAAACGAGTTTCGCTACCAGCATAACCTGCTTGCAGCTGAGGAAGTAGAGGATTGGCTTATCCAGCGCAGCCTGACGTTAAGTGATCTGATTGATTTTATAACTTTTTCAGTCTTACGCCAGCACTTTAAAGATCAAAAGTTGAAACTTTTAAAAGAATATAGCGTTAGTGATCACGAATTGCGCGATATGCTGCTCAGTGAGGGGTATTGCAGCGGATATTTTAACCGTGCAGCAAAAGAACTCTCAGAAATGTTAGCGCTTTATGATTTGGCTGTTGAAAAATACGGCGTCACCGATCATCTGCTTTATCCTGACCAGGAAAGAGTTGATGCTGTCGAACATGGGGTCATTAACCTGCTAAAGCGCTACGCTTTAGAGTGGCATAATTCTCTTCCACTAAGAGAAGCAATACGACAGTATTTATCCTTTGAAAATATGTACCCGCTATATTCTGAAATGTCTTCAATACAGACGCAGATTAATTTGCTTATTAGATCAAACCAGATTGAGTGGACTAAAGTTGACTACGACGTTCTTGAGTTTAAAGATGATCAGGTTGCCAGAGAAGCAGCTCTGTGTGCCAGAGAAGGTACCTTTTCAATTATCGAGCTGGCAGAAGAAAACATCGCTGATCTTTCCAGTTATTCTCATATGATTAAGGATCTACAGCCGGAACTTAATGATGTTCTCAGTGTGCCGCTGGTAACTGCTAGAGAGGGGGAAATTATCGGGCCGTTAGAGATAAATGGCCGCTATGTGTTGATAAGGCTTAAGAACAAAGAGCTGCCGGATCTTGATAATCGAAGTATAAGGGAACTTGCACTTAAAACAGCAGTAAGGAACATGGCTGTAATTGAAAGTACCCGTAGAGTTAACTGGCTTGCAAACTGGTTGGCAGGACCGCAGTAAAGAGTAGAGCTATCAGGGACGAGAAGCAAAAATGAGTGCAAATTCAGATATAATAAAGGACATCCTGGAGTGTACACTGGATGATTACGTCACAAGTGACCGCTCAATGCAGCAGTGCCTTGAACTTGCAATGGTAGCAGCCCGGACAGATCTTCCGGTGCTGATTCTGGGGGAGTCGGGAACCGGTAAAACCATACTGGCTCGTGCAATCCATCGCTCTTCAAAGCGGGCATGCTTTCCTTTTATTTCTTTTAATGTTGCAGCACTAAGCGATACACTGCTTGAAAGCCAACTCTTTGGGCACGAAAAGGGAGCTTTTACCAGTGCTGATCGCAGAGTTAAGGGAAAATTTGAGCTGGCTAATAAGGGCACAATTTTCCTGGATGAAATCGCGGATATGAGTAAAACTGCGCAGGCTAAAATCCTGCGTGTAGTAGAATACGGCGAATTTGAGCGCTTGGGTTCTGAAGAAATTCATACAACAGATGTAAGAATAATTTCAGCCACGCATCTTCCGCTTTATGAATTTATTGAGTCAAACAAATTCAGAAAGGATCTTTTTTACAGACTCAGTGGAATATCAATTACAATTCCGCCGCTTCGTGAGCGGCCAAATGATTTAAAGGCCCTGGTTGCTGCTGAGATTAAACGGGCTGCCTGGCGTGAAAATAAAGAAATCAAGGGGCTTAGAAAACAGGCGGCCGAGATATTATTTGATCACAACTGGCCCGGAAATTTGCGGGAGCTTAACCGGGTTATTCATACTGCTGTGGCCATGACCGATGGGGAGTTTATTGAGCCAGAGCATATATTAATTGACAGGGCCAAGCCTGTTTTTGCAAATAACGGTGCTCCGACTGCTGAGAGTGCCCGGCAGGATGCTATGCAGCGAGTAAAGAATTTATCAGAGGATCTCTCTCTTCGAAATGCCGAGATTGCTCACATCATGCACGTACTTGAGTTAATGGGCGGCAACAAGCGCAAGACTGCTAAAGCTCTCGGTGTTTCGCGCTCAACGCTTGATCGTAAGCTGGAGAGTATTGAGGACAGGGACTAAACTGTACTCCTGAAAAGAACCGACTTTTCCTCTACTGGCAGTATAGGGTTCACCTGGTTTCCTGCTTTTGCTTTTGGGCCTGCGGAGTTTTTTGTTTATCAATTTTGCGCGGAGCTTTGAGCGAATAAAGCGCACTGATTAAATCCGGTCTGGTTACAGTAATAATCCATTCGCCGGATTTTAAATAATTGGACTTTTCCCGTACCTGCTCAAGAATACGGCGGGGAACGTCTCTTTCAAGAAGCCAGGAGCCTTTTTCAATTATTGCAAGCAGTGCCTCTACAGCATCACGGACAGTGTAGCGCTCCGGCAGCTTTTCAAAGGTTATCTGGTGTTCTTCCAGCATACCAATAAACTGGTTAAGTATTTTACGGGAAACCTTCAGTGGCAACTCATGGATCGGGAGCGTCCCCAGGTAGCGCTCTTTCATACCGGCAAAGCGAAAGTTCCCCAGTTTTCTGTTACGACCCTTTGAAAGAAGTGCGTTAAGCTCTGATCTTACAAAAACAGCCTGGTTTTTGCCGCGTATTTCATAACACTTAACTATGTTACCGGAACCATCAATAAGAAAATAAATAGCACCAACCCTTCTTATTTCAATATTGCGCTCTTTTCTGAAACTGGCTGGAATCAGGACTTTTCTACGCTCTGAAATATGCCTTGATTTTCTTAACAGATGTCGTAGTGCTTCAGGAACAAAACGGACAGATTTTACCATGCGCGGGAATTCGCGTTTCAGCCTGTTGTTGTTAGCGGCCAGCTCTCTGAATTCGGTCAGTATGGCTGTATTTACTAAGTACGATCGTTTGCCAGCCTCAAGCGTGATTTTAAGACCCTTTACCGGATCCAGCTCAGAAGAAATACCTTTGCTGTTTTCAAAGAGAGGATCGCGCGGATGAAGGTAATCTTTAGTGTCAAGAAGAGATCCGTGATGAACCGTAATATCAAGTTTTTCAGGTTTTGGTATTTCTCCCTCAGCTAGCACTCCAGGCAGCGCCTGTTTGCCTTCCACAATATAATAAAAATCCGGCAGTTCCGAGCCAAACAGACGCTTAAAAGCCTTTTCCCTGGGAAGTTTTTTGTTGCCTGATAAAGAATTAATCCATTCAGTATATACATCAGCAATATGGTCAATTAACTCTTCGTGTACGAAAATTCCCCGCTTGAGCACTCTGAGTTTGCGCCGGCGTTTTTCTTCATCCAGTGTTTCTGATAAGTAAACAGCAAAGGCAGCTATAGAATCAGGAGCAGGTTCTCTGTTAGCATCAACTTCAGCTGCTTCCTGACCTGCTTCTGATAACTCTTCGCCTTTGTTGTCAGTAACTGATTCCGGTTCGCCCACGTCTTAAGACCCCGAAAGATATTAATCATATTTGTTGCGACAAGATATAACAAATTCAAAATATAAGTCTAACTGTATGGCTGCTATCAGGCTGCAAACTGAAATTATTCCGGAAAGATTTTGTTAATGGTTAAAGCAGCCCGCACTCAGCAGGTTTTTCCTCTGTAATATCAATCTATTAGGCACCAGACAGTCTTCGCCCGGGCTGCCTCAGTTTTTTGATTAGCATTACGGCCACTGGTATTATAGTAACTGGTAAGGCCAGGTAGTGACGTGTAGTTTATGAGTCCAAAATCAGAAATCACAACCCCTCAAAGAGATCCGCTTCCAGTTCCATTAAACGGAATTAGCGAGACTTCACTGCCTCATTTATCGGTAGCTGAGTATGAAATCAGGCCCGAACTTAATATTCTCAGTTACGAGAGAGAAGATGGCAGCGGAAAGTGGCTCGTAGAAATTGATGGTCTTCGATTGACATTATTAATAGCTGAAGATCCTCTAAGAGCAGGAAGTTTGTACAGAGCGTTAAACGTTAATGCTCTGGATATAGAAGATCGGGCGCGACTTGATTATGCCCTGGAGCGCGAACCACAAACAGTAAATAAGATTATAAGTGATTTAATAGAAGATTACCTGGAAGAGGATGGTTCGTCGCATAGTAGTATAGTACATGCTGCCAATCTCTCTGAGTGGTTTGATGGAATAGTGGAAGCAGATCGAAGTACTGCCCGTGCCCTTTCAAGGCTTATGACCGAAGCTGTTGTAATAGCGGACAGGATAGACACTCTCGATCCCGGACACCATATGGGTCATAAAAGACGGCGTGAAACTGAAACGTCCGCGCAGGGGTTTGTTGATTATATTAGAGGACTAAATGTTTCAGCTGAGGATATTCTGCTTGCCAGAGCCGCTTATTATACCAGGGCTATAGCTGAGCAGGCCCGTGTGCTTGAAACTCTCTGCGGTATAAGGCGGGATTGTCTTCCAGGTGAGCGTGAACTGGATCTGCTTAAAAAGAGCGAAGCACTAAATGATCTTAATGCCGGGCAGGTGCATACGTTAAAGCTGCTGGTAGGTGCTGAAAACCTGAATAATAATAGCGAAAATTACATTCGACATTCGACATTAACAAGAGCACTTGACGACTTTGTTACATTGCAGAGACTTAACAGTCTTCATTATGTTCAACCGGAAGGAGTATTACGCGAACTTCAGATTCAGTTTGGTGACAAACTTCCCCGTGAAATTTTTTCTGATCCACAATTAAGACGGGAAGCATTATCAATAATCAGAGAACAACTAAATGATAGTAAATTACCATTAACTTCGGATGAGGTCACTCCTGAGCTTAAACCACTTGTTTCCTTATTGATAGGTGGTGTTACTGCAGAGGAGCTTGAAGCGTATCGCAGACATCCTGACACAGAAACTTTGCGACCCAGAAACTATGCTTCGTTTCTGGCTTCACAAATTATCGGGCTCGTTAAGGTTCAGTTGGTTACTGCTTTTCAGGATTCCGACATGGTAGCTGGCGTTCCAGCGCGTTTAAAGTTTATTGGGACGCGGCCACTTATATCTGTATCAGCATGTGAGAAGCTGAAAGATATTGTCGAGGGACATTTTAAGAGCGTTCGGGAATTGCTAACAGATTCTTAGCCTGCATTTTTCTTAAGTAATGCGGGTTAAGCTCGATACTGAGCCCATCTGCTTTCAGCTGTTGAAGGTTTGTTGGGCTAAAACGTGCATTGCTTACTGAGTAAAAATACACGGCCAGAAGATAGGCATCTGGTTGCTCTTTAAAGATTTTTCTCAAATTTTTTATTTCTGCTTTAAAAGATGGCAGGTGCTCAAGATTTTTTACGCCTGTACTTAAATCATAAATCCAGGCGTTTAAACCTTTACTAAAGTAGATTTGTGGCCCTTGCCATATGACACCGTTTATCAGAGAAGAATCAAGTTTGATCAAAGGAAGAGTACTCAGTTTATCCTGATTTGCTGTTACCAGAAATACCCCTGAAAGCGGGAAAACATCCGTCAGTTGAACAGGCTCTTTACCATTAACCAGTGCTTTGAGCGGGATTTTTCTTACATAATTTCCAATCGCACGGTATTCGCGAAAGAACTTCTGCTTTGAATTGAGGCGTTTTTCAAGAAATTTACCGTTGGTTGTCAGCAAATACGCTTTTTTAAAGTAAAAGCGGCGCTCTCCCGGATAAAGATCAACAGTTACAATCCAGTCCTGCTGTGGTTGTAAAACAGCATCAGTTTCAATGCGGTTGTTATAAAGAGTGCTGTAAACATCATTAAACCTGGGGAGCCTGTTCTCTTGAGCCTGCTTAATCCAGTAATCTATTCCGGCAATCTCACCCTTGTCTTTTAATACGCCGAGTTCATCGGCATCGAACAGATGCCAGCTGTTGTTGTAGAAAATTTCACTGACAACGTGGCCCGTAAGCCACCAGGTGCGTGCTTTAAGGCCAAGCTCACGTGCAGCATAAGCAATGGCGGTGGCAGCATCATCACAGTAGCCGCTTCCAAATGTAGAGAGATAACGGGCAGTGTGATGAAACTGGAAGCTGTCATATAGAGGAGTTGAATGATGGTGGTGTTTTTTAATAAAGCTATAAAGTTGATAGGCTCTTTCTTTTTCAGGGAGATTTTTTAATGCAAGCAGTTCCTTTTTAAGCGTGCTAGAGTCATAAAATATTTCAGGAGATTTTATTGAGAGTTTTTTCGTGGTCATGTTAGTGATACTAAAAAGGTAACGCTTGCGTCTTAGA